>JAEEIS010000199.1 GCA_016281475.1 Bacteroidales bacterium | reverse complement strand
GCCATTTTGGGATTCCATTTTCTCTTGAGGTGGCCAAAATGACAGCCAGCTTCTAATAATTCTTCGAACTTTAATTCAGTCATTGTGATTTTTTCTTTTTTGTTTACTTTCCTTGTTTACCAATTGTCGAGTAGTCCTTTCAGTGTGTCGGGTTTTTCTGCTTCAGCCTTAGGCAGCAGAACTGGCAACCCGGCGGAGCGTCTCGGCAATTTGGATTCTAAACTTTTGATCAAATTTGAAAGATGGACTCTGATTACTCTGATAATTCCGAATACTCCGATTCCAAGATCCAAAAATACCATTAACGCTTGCTGAACTGGAAACGTTTACGAGCCTTGGGCTGGCCGGGTTTCTTACGCTCCACCATACGGGGGTCGCGCATCAGGAAACCTTCCTTCTTCAGGGCGCTGCGGTCCTCGATGTTGTTCTCACAAAGGGCGCGGGCGATAGCCATGCGCAGGGCCTGGGCCTGGCCGGTGATTCCACCGCCGTCGAGGTTGGCCTTCACATCCCATTTGCCTTCAGCACCGGCAACCTGGAAAGCCTGGTTCACGATGTACTGCAGCGGACCCGTGGGGAAATACTCTTTGTAGTCGCGTTTGTTGACAATAATCTTGCCGTCGCCGGGGGTCATATAAATACGGGCAACGGAGCATTTTCTTCTACCAATGGTGTTGATTACTTCCATATTCTGTAATTATCTAACGTCGTTAATATTGATTACTTTGGGGTTCTGACCCTGGTGGGGATGCTCGGGACCGGCATACACATGCAGGTTGCGGTACAGAGCGTCGCCAAGACGGTTCTTAGGAAGCATACCACGGATGGCGTGTTCGAGGATGCGCTCGGGATGGCTGGCAAGCACCTTGGCAGGGGTGGTCTCGCGCTGGCCGCCGGGGTATCCGGTGTAACGCTGGTAAATCTTGTCGGTCATCTTCTTACCGGTGAAGACAATCTTCTCGGCGTTGATGATGATAACGTTGTCGCCGCAGTCCACGTGCGGGGTGAAGCAAGGCTTGGTCTTGCCTCTCAGGATGTTGGCAACGCGGGTGGCCAAACGTCCTACGGTCTGGTTCTCGGCATCCACAAGCACCCATTCCTTTTGGACGGTGTTCTTGTTGGCGGAGATGGTTTTGTAACTTAATTGATCCATTTTTTATTTAACTAACGATGATTTTTTTGTCTGTTTATAAATTTTTTGGTCGTCGCAGTCGGTTTTTTGCTCCAATCTAGGGGTGACGGATACCCCTCTCATGGCTTTTTTGCCTACTTTTGACGGCACGCAACTTCTCTCTAACATTTTGGTCTTCAAGTCTGAACGGGTATGAAACAGGGCTTCCGACCACTATGCTAAGAGGATGCAAAATTACAACTATTTTTTGGACTGGCAAAATTTGAACATTTTTTTTGTTCATTTTTTTTGTTGAAAAGTTTATTTTTGTGCCGATTGAGAGTGCCTACACTCTTTTGTTGGTTTCTGGGAACTCTTCGTTCTTGAAGCATAGTATGAATAGGACTGCGACGACCAACGCATAAGCGGCAAAGATGTACCATGCCGTACTCCAATTGGGCTCGGCGGCAAAGGCCACATAGTGGTTGACCACCTTGCCTGCCGCCCAGGTGCCGAGAGTGGCACCCAAACCGTTGGTCATAAGCATAAAGAGCCCCTGCGCAGAGGAGCGGATGTCGTCGGAGGTGGCATACTCAACATACAGGGAGCCGGAGATATTGAAAAAGTCGAAGGCCACGCCATAGACAATACAGCTGAGTATGAGCATCCACACACCGCTGCCTGTATCGCCCGCACCAAAAAGGCCAAACCGCAACACCCATGCCACCATGGAGATAAGCATCACCTTCTTGATGCCAAACTTGCGCAGGAAAAAGGGTATCAGTAGGATGCAAAGTGTCTCGGACAACTGGCTCAACGAGATAAGCGCATTGGCATTGTGTGCACCCCATGTGTCGGCAAACTCGGCCACATCCTGAAAATGGGTGATATAGGAATTGGCATAGCCGTTGGTAATCTGCAACGAAGCACCTAAGAACATGGAGAAGAGGAAGAAGATGGCAAACTTAGGCTTCTTGAACAACCGAAAGGCACTCAGCCCCGAAGCTTCGGCAAAAGAGCGTGATGGCTTGTCTTTCCCAAGACAGGGACAAGGGGTAAGTGTGAGAGCATAAATACTGAGTATCAGACTCAACACGCCCGATAGCAGGAACTGCTCATGCGAATGCTGGAACTGCTCTCCCTGACTGTTCTTAATAAAGTTCACCGCCAGCATGCAACAGATAAAGCCAATCGTGCCAAACACTCTAATGGGCGGGAAATGCTTGACCGAATCAAGCCCAGCCACATCCAGAGCAGTGTAGGCCACGGAATTGGAAATGGCGATTGTAGGCATAAAGAATGCCACGCTAATGGTATAGAACGCAAAGAAGGGTCCAAACTGGAGATTGCCCGCATTCGTCATCGCATAGACACCGGCAGCCACCATGAAGACACCGGCGATGCCGTGACACAGCGAGAGCACCTTTTGAGCCTGTATCCATTTGTCGGCCACAATGCCCATCAAAGCGGGCATGAAAATAGACACTATACCCTGTACGGCAAAGAAAAGCCATATCTTGTCCACAAGTCCTGCCCCATATAGGAACCCGCCCATGGAGGTGAGGTATGCGCCCCAGACGGCGAACTCGAGGAAATTCATTATTAGCAGACGCAACTTGATGCAATTATTATGTTTTTTCGTTTTCATAATTGTTATGTATTTCGCTCTATTGTAAGGTATGACTGATTTTTATCAAGCTTTCTCAATGTGGCGTGTCTTCGACACGTTGGATAGAAGGGGTTTCGTTGACCCCACACTGCGCTTCCTTCGGTCGCATAGTATGGGGTTATTGAGATTCAGTATCTTCGATGCTGTTGAAAAATCAGTCAAATATAGCATATTATTGTTTATTTGCTCCGTAATAAACAATCGACGCTTCAGTGGCCGGTCTGTATCCTTTTGCGGAGCTCGCTTTAAGTAGGTCACGTATTATATTCTTTCTTTCATCGATAGGCATTGATTCATCTTTTATATATGTGCAAGCGAGGCGGAACATTGCCTCAGCATTACCGAACTTGTCTATCGCCATCTTGTACAAGCGACGTGCCTCATCGATAATGCAATCAACGCCATTACCTTCTTCATAGCAGTTGGCTAATCTAATATAGGCTAATTCGTCATCCCCGTTTGCGACAGCCTTATTATACCAATTGATAGCTTCGTCATACAATCCTTGCTCGTAGTAGTAGTCGCCAAGTGCAGTCATCGCTGGTGTGTAACCGAATTTCACGGCCTTGAAAAGCCATTTTGACGAATCGTGTTCGTGGTCGTTTGGTGGAACCATTTGCCCTAAAGTTACCATTGCCCGAACATCGTTGCGTTTTGCAGCTTCTGTATAAAGCTTTAATAGGCATAACCAGATGTTGGGACCCACCTCTTCATCATCAGGGTCGGGTGTCCCAAAGGCCTCGGCTATGTCAACAAGAAGCCAAGATGGCATTTTTTTTAGTCTCTCGTCGAAATCGGCCGTAGATAGGCTGAAAATTTGATCAATCAGTGATCTTTTCTGTGAAGTCTTTTCCATTTTTTGTTTTGTTTAAATTGCTAATAATGTGTGTTATAAATTACTTAAATTAAAAATAAACTATGATATATGATGATGCAAATATACTTATTTTTTTTGATATACAACATTTTTTTAACCAAAGCATTATTTTTTTCTATAGTGGTCATTAATAAAACATCATACCCGATACCTCTTTTCATCAGTTTCTTCATTATTCTTTGTAATTGTGTGGCTTGTTTATCGATAATTAGTTAATTGATAGAATTACTTCTCTGTATAAACAAAAAAAGGTTTTAGTTTATAATAATCTGTCATAAATATCGTTATTAATATAAAAAAATAATGTTATCATTAATTTTTATTAGCTAATGTCCAATAATACACAAGAAGAGTTACGCTTTCAATATAAACATGCTAGAGCCGAGGTGGCTACGGATATAGTTGTCTTTGGGTATGACTCATCAGAAAAAGAATTATATATATTATTGCAATACAAAGAATTCAACTTTTTGGCTCGCAAGGGTTGGTGGGCATTACCAGGCAGTTTTATTCGTGGAAGCGATGACCCATCGAAAGAATATGGTGAACCTGCTGAAACGCTAGATGATTGCATAAATCGCGTTCTTAGAGTAGAAACTAACGGACGGCGAGGAAGAAGGATAGTGGTATGGCAATTTGATAGAAATCAGAGTTTTATTGAGTATTTGCCACCGCAAACAAAAATAGACCGGGATTTGAGGGGGAAAAGAGTAATATCACTTCCCGCTATGGTTTGTTGTAAAATGTCGAAACTAAGTCCGTTGGAGCAGGAGTTTGTTCGCTGGATACCCTTGAGCAAGATTGAAGAGGATAACAAGCATGAACAGATGCCCGATGAAGAAGAAGACGATAACAATAACTATAAACTCCCATTCGACCATTATCAGATATACGTAGACGGTATTGAACGGCTCCGTCAGATTGTACGAGTACAGCCAATCGGTCGTCAAATCCTTGGAGACCGATTCACACTTCTGCAATTGCAGCAGTTCTACGAGGTGCTGCTCGGAGGAAAGATGGATAAGGCCACATTCAGAAAATGGGCATTGGATGAGAAACGAGAACTATTGGAATCACTTCATGAATATGATAAAAATTCTTCGAATAGGCCTGCATTATTTTATAAGTTCAATTTAGAGACCTATCAGACCCTTCAACGAACCAAAGAGTTGGGTTTCAATCTAAAGGTTCATCGGTAATAGTCTCATTTTCACAAGTTATATTTCATAGAAGTTCATGTCACTTACTGATGATATTGTATTCGGGTAACTACCAACTTATATTTATGTATTTATGAACACAAATATCACGAATCTAAAGAATTGTTTTTCGTGTTCGTAAATTAGTAAAATAAGGGGACTTCTATTAATCACCTCGGAGAGGTGAGACTATTCATAACACGGTACAAGCCGAAGGCGCAGTGCCGTGACACTCAGCCATCTGAGAACTGCGTCCCGAAGGGACGCGACATATATACAGAATTTATAGAACCCACCATAAATATTTCGTGGTTGCATTTGTTAATTGAAATTGGCAAATACGGTAAAAAAAGAGGAAAGAGATAGTTGCACTATGAGCCGTCATCTGAGTTTAGCTCTAAGAGATGGGATTATCTCGCAGAGCCATCCCTCTGGCCGCGTGCCCAAGGTGGCGGCGATGACGAAGAGGCTGCCCCCTTCGGCCAGTTTCAGTTTCTTCTGCAGCTCGGCAGCAGCCATGGGGTAGTTCCTCACCACCACATGCGCCTTCCCCTCTGGCACCTCCCGTCGCACCTCCTTGGCGTTCAACTGCAATGGGCGCAGCACGCGGAACACCCTGCCAGGGAAATCCGCAATCAATTCTCCGTTGGTGTAAAGGTGCGTGTTGCGTGCCAGCTTTGCCAGCCCGAACCACTCTCCGATACAGTTGTAGCAGCTCCCTTTCATCAGCGAGGCATTGGGCTCGTACAGATATGTCTCCGCCTCGGTGGCAAAGGCTGGCGTTGCGGCGGCCTCCTCCGCCCAGGTGAAGGCATAGTCCCTTGCCGCCCCCTCCTTGCCGATGTCGGTGCAATGGATGGTGGGCTCGGCTTTCGTGGGTTCCTCTGATACGCCTTGCACCACAAACAGCACCTCCTTGCACTCCCCCCAATGAGCCACCACATACACGTCGCTCACCGCCTTCAGCTGCCTCACCGCCGTGTGGATGTCCACCATCGGCGATGCCTTCACCAGCAGGTGGAGGCATTTCGCGCGCAGCATGTCTAAGTGCTCCAGCAGGTTGGGCGTGCAATCCTCGAATGCCGCCACCTTGCGACCCTGCCTGTCGCGCCGTGCGGGGTCGATAAATATCATGTCGTAATGGTCGAAGGTGCCAATCTTACCCATGCTGTCGCCGCAATGGCAGGTCACGTTGGCAGCCCCCAGTGCGGCAAAGTTATGCTCCGCTATGGCGCACAGCTCGCTGTCCACCTCGTAGTAGTCGGCGTGGACGGCCTTCAGCGACATAAAGTAGGTGTCCACGCCCATCCCCCCGGTCAGGTCGGCCAGCGTGCCGCCTCCCAGCGAGGCGAACAGGTCGGCTTTGTAGCGTGCCGTCGCCTCCGACGAGCTCTGCTCCCTGTTGAGCCGTGGCGGGTAGTAATAGCCGCCACATCGCACAAGCGTCGGCCATTTGGTCGACGCTTGGCGTTGCCCTTCCAGCTGTTGGGCCACCTGCCCCAGGTCTATCTCGGGGTAGCGCGACTGCTGTAGCAGCAGCCTCAGGGGGTCGTCGTCGCGGTGGTCGTGGGCAAAGGCGAGTATTTTAGTAAACTCCTTGGTCATGCAGTTTCTTCAGGCGTTCCACCACCATCGGGCGGTCCTCCTTGTAGGTGACGCCAAACCACTGGGCCGTGGTCTTCAGCACGCGCATCGTGGCATAGCCGCGGTTGATGAAGGTGTTCACCGCGAAGGGGATGTAGTACTCCGACTTCATCTCGCTGCCGTGCTCGCGCAGCCAGTCCACAAACAGCTTCTCGCTCTCCACGAAGTAGTCGGGCGTGAAGCCGAAGAGGTTCATCGACACCGTGGCGTCGGCTGCCAGCGGGTGCATGCTGCCGTCGGTGTCCTTATATTCGATGCCGTTGGCGGTGCGGCCGATGCTGGTGCGCTCGGTCATGCCGGCCAGCAGTCCGTTGGCATCCACCTCGCACACGCCGCGCGACACCGTGCCGTTCTCGCTCAGCGTGTTCTCCAGGCGGTAGCCCACCATGCAATACTGTCCCTTGGTGCCCTCCAGCGTGCGCAGGTGGTCGCCAATCACTTGGAACGCGTCGCGACCGTAGAAGTCGTCGGCGTTGATGATGGCAAACGGCTCGTGGATGACCTCCTTGGCCATCAGGATGGCATGGTTGGTGCCCCAGGGTTTCTCCCTGCCTTCGGGCACCTTGAACCCTTCGGGCAGATAGTCCAGCTCCTGGAACACATATTCCACCTCGATGCGGTTGCCGAAATGGTCGGCGTTGATGTGCTTTTTAAACTCCTCCTCAAAGCTGTGGCGGATGACAAACACCACCTTGCCAAATCCGGCGCGAATGGCGTCGTTGATGGAGTAGTCCATGATGATTTCCCCGTTGGGGCCTACGCCGTCCATCTGCTTCAGTCCGCCGTAGCGGCTGCCCATGCCGGCTGCTAATACTAATAATGTAGGTTTCATATTTTATTTATAATATTTGTTCTATTGTTCTCTATCAAATCTATTTTCTCTATCCCCTCTATCTCCTCCCCTTGAAAAACTCCTTTATCAGCCCCTCGCACTCCTCGCGCAATATGCCGCCCGTCACCGTGGTCTTGGGGTGCAGCATGCCCCTGCCCAGCCGCTCGAAACCCCGCTTGGGGTCGGAGGCACCATACACGATGCGCCCCACCTGCGTCCATCCTGCCGCCCCGGCGCACATCACGCAGGGCTCCAGGGTGACGTAGAGCGTGCAGTCGGTCAGGTATTTCGCGTCCAGCAGGTTCGCCGCGGCGGTGAAGGCTAGCATCTCGGCATGGGCGGTCACGTCGTGCAGCCGCTCCGTGTTGTTGTGGGCGCGGGCTATGATGCGGTCGCCGCTCACCATTACCGCCCCCACGGGGATTTCCTCCTCGTCGTAGGCGGCACGTGCCTCCTGCAATGCCTGCCGCATATAGTACTCGTCGGGGTTGTCGAAAATGCTCATTTGGCCATGTAGAAGTCTTCGGTGAACATTGTCTTTTGCGGAGCCTCGAAGTGGTATGAGTGGTATAGTATCACTATCTGGTCACCCCCCACTTGGTACGACTCCTCTTTTGGGAGCAGCAGCCCCTTGACGGGCACAAACTCGTGCCATGCTTTCCAGTCCACGCGCACGGCGTTGCGTGCGGGTTCGCGGTCGCCGTAGATGTGCGGCTCTTCCACCAGGAACCCCAGCAGCCCCGTCTCGTGCTCAAAGAAGTAGTAGCGGTCGAAGAGCTCCGGCATGGTCACAAACACGCGGTCCACCTTCACTCCCTTGTAGACCATCTCCCCGGCGTAGAAAGCCTCACCTCCCTTGGTGCGCCAGTCGTACAGTGCGCCGCGTATGTCCAGCGGCAGGCTGACTTCGTAGTACGAGTCGGGCGTGAGGTTTGCCCATTCGCGCCGCCCCGTGTGGAACTTGCGGAATAGTTTCACCCCATCGGAGTGGTACCCGTCCTCCATGCGTCCGCCCTGCCAAATCTCGGTGCGGTTGTAGCGGGGCCGCATGTACCACCTTTTGATGGTTATGGTGTCGAACGGATGGCTGCGGTCGATGACGTAGGTCTTCACGCACAGCACGCTGTCGTCGTGCAGTTGGCTGAAGTCGAGCATCTTTATGTATCGGTCGATGATGGCGGCGGCACGGGCCGTGTCGGCTCCCACGGTGTCGAACGACATGGGCACGATGTTCTCATCGTTGCTTTGTGCACGCGCCATACCCATACAGGTAGTCAGCAAGAGGGCCAGAATACACTTTTTCATAACTATAGGGGTTTTGCGTTAGCGGGTATCGGGATGGGGAACGAGAGCTGCTGTGCCTGCTGCCACGAATCCATCTCCACGGTGGCGTCGAGGTTCAGCGACCCCAGCAGGGTGGCAATCTGCTTCTCGGCATCGTCGGCCGTCACCATTTTCACCACCTCGTCGAAACTGGTGCGGTAGCCGAAGCGGCGGTAGAGGTCGATGTAGGTGCCGCGGAAACAGCTGTTGTTCAGCTTCACGTACACCAGCACCGAGTCGGGTGTCAGTCGGGCGCGACCCAGTTCGATGATTTTCGAGGCGCTGGCCCACAGCACGCTGTCGGGTTGCAGGCGCAGCTGGCCCTTGGCGGAGATGCCCTGGGTGGTGCAGGCGAAGTTGGCAGTGTAGTACTTCGGCACATAGGCCGGCGGGTTGGCGGGGTCGGAGGGGGTCTCCGTGCCGCCACGGGGATTGGCGGGGGTGCCTTGTGCCGCTTCGCGATGGATGCGGCAGCCTGCCACCGTCAGGGTCAGCAGGGCCAGCACCAGTGTCGTTAGGCTCAGTCTTTTTGACATTTTTGTTTGATTTTTTGGTTCAACTCAATGACCGTGGGGTCGGTTGGCGACACCATCAGTGCGCGTCCGATATTTTGCTCGGCCAACTTGCAGTCGCCCTGTTCCAGATGGCCCTCGGCCAATATCAGGTAGGGGCGCAGGTGCAGGGGAAACAGCTCGGCGGCGGCCTGCGCGTGCTCCATCAGCCGCGGGTTGCCGTGTTCCATCTTTGCCTCGCACACCAGCAGTGCCTCCCATACGGTATACTGGCTCTTGTCCTGCTCGAGGTGGGCGACAAACTGGTCGGCAGCCTCGGCGTAGCGTTCCTGCGCGGCAAGCATCTGTCCGTAGAGGAAGTGGTAGCCCTCTTCGCCGGCACATTCTGCGGCGATGGTGTCGGCAAGAAGGAAGCAGGCCTGGCTGTGGGCGGCAAAGAACCGCGGGTCGCGCATAAACTCGGCCAGGAAGCGCAGCCTGTGCTGCCCGTCCAGGTGGCGGTTCGTCACCCCTTGGCGCAGGTGTTTGTATGCCTCGGCGGTGTTGCCCATGGACATGTGGCACGAGGCCAGGGCTATATGTATCCCCTCGTCGTCGGGGCTGGCAGCCAGTATGCGGTTGTAGTAGGTCAGGGCCTTGGCGTAGTTCTTCTCGCCCATGTAGGTCTCGGCCAGTATGGCGTTGTAGCGCACCTCGTTGGGCATCGCCTCGGCCAGGCGTTCCAGCTCTTTGCGCGCCTTGTCGGGCTTCTCTATCGCCATCCACAGCTTGTGTTTCTGCAGCGACACCTCCTCCGTCACCCCGTAGCGGCGTTCCACGCGGTCGAGCACCTCGATGCTCGCCGGCACGTTGCCGGTGGAAAGGTAGGCGTTAGACAGGTCGTAGTAGTAGTTCACCTCGTCGGGGTATTTCTTGACGATGTCCTCCCACGTGGCTATCAGGTTCTTGTCGTCCTGACGCTGCGCATACACCCGCGTCAGCAGCAGGCGGTACCACACGTTGTCGCCGTTCAGGCGGCATGCCTGCCGCGTGTGCGCCAACGCGCTGTCGAGCCATCCCATTGCCAGATAGGCGCGCCCCAGCTCGTAGTGCGCGGGCGCGTAGGTGGCGCTGTCCTTCAGCAGCCGACGGTAGCGCGTGATGGCCTCGTTGTGGTTGCCCAGCAGCATCTGCGTCGTGGCCTCGATCATCGCGCTGTCGGCCCGCAGCTCCCTCTCTGTCACCTCCACGATGGGCTTGCGGTGGTAGGGGCTGCTGCCGGTGGCGGCTTGCCTGCCACCACCACACGCGGCAAGCAGGAACAGGGTGAGCGTTATATATAGGTATCTTTTCATTAGTTAATATAATTGACGATAGTTTGTGCCGTGCTGCCGGGCATACGTGTCGGCGGCATTGTCGGCAACGACAACATAAACTCCATTTTTCCATTTTTATTGTATGGCGACTGTAAAAATGCCACATATTATGAAAAAGACACTCCGCCGCCTTGGAGAAATGTCGGGTAGCGGCCATGGTGACCTTTACCTAACATCTGTTTTGCAAAAGTTGTAGCAAAGTAGTTCTTCGGTATGGGAAGCGACGATGTATCGAAGAAGGAGCGAGGAAGGAGCGGAGATAGGCAAAAGGCAGGCGTGTGAAAGAGGGGTTGGATGGTGAAAAATATTTAAAATGGAAAAAAAAATTCTCCATGTCAAAAAAATGCTATATATTTGCATCGTATTTGTAGAACCTAAAAGACCCTCTAAGTAGTACCGAAAGGCATTATGAATGAGTGTTTTGAAAGTTATAAACTGAAACTAAATTATTCATCAAAATTACAAACAACAATGAAAAAAACATTAATGGTTCTCACTTTTGCTCTGTGCGCAACGTTTGTTTTTGCACAGACTGCTACTCCTCGTATGAAGGGTGAGTACAAGGCTCCTGCCAAGGTGGCCCAGGTCCAGAACGAGTACAGCAGCTCGATCTTCACCAAGGACGAGACTCCCCTGTTTACCTGCGACTTCCACGCTGACAACGAAGGCTACTCCACGGGTACTGTCATCGGTGGTATCGAAGGCCATGCCGAAAACTACGCTTATGCTACTTGGCGTCGTATTCCTAATGCCGACTCTACTACTTGTGCGGCTGAGGCTGCCACCTATCCTGTCCTTGCTCAGGCTCTCGGTGGTGTTGCCGACTTCGCCAGCGCAATGATGAACTGGGCCGACTCGAGCGTCAGCTCCGCTGAGAACGGCTTCATGATGATGGACCTCTACGAACAGCGCACCCAGCATTCGGGCAACTTCAACGCCTATATCCTTTTCGAGGGTATCGACGCTTCCTCTGCTGCCCGCGTGGATGTGGAATTCTATCAGTACTATCGTAAATATTACGAGAACTGCTACATCGACTATAACGTTAGTGGTAACACTTGGGTTGAGACCGAAATCAACGTCACTGGTGTTGACATGGGTGTCAACGGCACGCTGCGTGGCTTTGTGAAGTACACCATCCCCTCTGGCGCTGGTCTGCATAGCAACCTCAACCTGCGTATCCGCTACAAGAGCCTCGATTCCGACCGTGGTGGCTATGGTTACTGGTGGATTCTCGACGACGTGGCTGTGTATGCCGGCGAAGCCAACCGTATGCAAAAGTATGCCCAGGAGTATGTCGAGGGTAACTACGGCATGATCCCCCAGGGTATGGACATCAACCCCGCTTGGTACACCCACGTGTACAACAATGGCTCGATCAGCCAGTTCAATGCCAACGCCAAGCTCTATCACCTTCCTGCCACCATGGATGTCGCCACTGAGTTCGAC
This sequence comes from Bacteroidales bacterium, assembly GCA_016281475.1. The sequence continues at coordinate 39,068 of JAEEIS010000199.1, read as the reverse complement.
TCCTACAACAACGGTACTATCAATGTCGACGACCAGAAGGATGTTATCGTTGACCGCGCCGGTTGGTTGCTGATTGACTCTCTCGGCTATCGTGGCTGGTATGGCTACATCGATGGCACTTCTCACGGTTCGGGCAACTCCCTGCCTACCAGCGTTCTCGGTGACAACTATGTCTTTGCTTCTCTTACCACTGACAGCCTCACCATCAACTACGACACTATCCTCTATCAGGTCACTGGCATTTTCGACAACTTCAAGTATCGTTGGGCTCACGACAACGGCGTGCTGACCTACAGCCCCTCTAACCACTATCTCATTGGCTATGTTCAGCAAGGTGGTAACTGGTATATCACTGAGGATCCTGACGAGGTTCATTTCTATGAGCCTGGTTACGAAATCTCTTCCCGTTACACCACTGGCAATATCGTTCCTGAAGACTGGGTTATCCACGGTGTGGAGTTGGTCGCCTCTCCTGCTACCCGCTACTACAGCACTGGTGTCAGAATCTCCGGTTTCCTGAGAACGGATGAGTATGAGGGCGGTTCGGTTGGTTTCGCAGGTGTCAACACTGGTGCCAACGTTAAGGAAATCACCCACAGCGATATCAACGACAGCAACATCATCGGCCGTAACTCTGCCGGTTATCTGACCCAGGGTGACTACAACACCATCTTCATTGCCTTCCCCGAGCAGCCCGCTCTGGAACCCAACACCAGCTACCGTGTCGGCTACAGCATCGAAGAGACCGGTTATCTCGCACTTGCAGAAGAGGCTCATGGCAGCTATCGCATGGCTTCTCCGACCCGTCCTGACACTTACGATACCATTATCTATTTCGCCAATGACGAGGCTACTGCCAAGTATGCTCACATCTTCACCCCCAACCAGTATCAGAACTTCTTCAGAGATCCTATCAAACCTCCTAAAAACAGCACTTTTGCCAGCTGGTACATTGAGGATTACAGTCCTATGATTCGTATGATTGTGGGTCCCCGTCAGGAGGTTGAGCGTCGCGACATCGAGGTTTCGTGCGACAGCTCTGATTATGGTGAGGTTGCATACGCTGGTCAGGATGCCTGTGGCGAGACCATCCATCCTGTTCAGGGTTCTACCGCTACTATTACGATTATGACTTACGCTGGTTGCGATGCTATCATCACTGTTGACGGCGAAGTTGTCGAGGTTTGGAACGAAGAAGAGGAGACTGGTGACCGTAATCTGGTTGGCTATTACAATGAGGATGACAACACTTTTACTTATCAGTATTCCTTCCCCGATATTCAGACCAACCACACCATCAACGTTACTTTCTACCAGGCTGGTACCATCTCTATCGATCCCGTTGCTGCCGGTGTCCGTATGAACCTCCAGCCCAACCCCGCCACCTCGCAGGTGAATCTGAACCTCCAGGGTGTTACCGGCATGGTGAACTGCATGCTCATCGACATGAGCGGCCGCGTGGTCTACGACCAGAACATCAATGCTGAGACTGCTCACACCATCAACCTCAACAGCCTTGCCAAGGGTGCCTACTTCGTGCGCATCACCAACGACAAGTTCAGCAAGGTTGAGAAGCTGATTGTCCGCTAATCGAATTATCGATTGATACAAGAAGAGGCACTCGCGAGGGTGCCTCTTTTATTTTTTAAGTGGAAGTTAAATAGGGAGTAATAGAAGGGAGTTAAAGAGGGAGTAGTAGAAAGGAGTTAAAGTGGGAGTAATAAAAGGGAGTTAAATAGGGAGTAATAAAAGGGAGTTAAAGGGGGAGTTGAATGGGACAATACAATTTGCGACAATGCATTTGACCCCTTTAACTCCCCCTTTAACTCCCATTTTAACTCCCTCTTTAGCTCCCCCTTTAAAATTTAAGCAGAGGGGGTGTGTATAAGAAGAGGGTGCGCGCCAAAGGCACGCACCCCTTCTTAGTTGTTGTCCCGGTTAGAGGATGTTGCCGAGTTGCTCTTTGATTTTCTCGAGTTCGTCTTTCATTTCGACAACCAGTTTCTGTATTTCAACATGGTTGGCTTTGGATCCGGTGGTGTTGATTTCGCGGCCCATTTCTTGTGCGATGAAGCCGAGTTTTTTGCCACTGCCTTCTTCGTTGCGCATGGTGTTGCGGAAGTAGTCGATGTGTTTGGCGAGGCGTATCTTTTCCTCGGTGATGTCGAGTTTTTCGAGATAGTAGATGAGTTCCTGTTCGAAGCGGTTGGAGTCGACTTCCTTGATGGCGCTTTCGGTGAAATAGCGTCGGATGCGCTCTTTGGCCGTTTCGATGCGCTGGCTCTCGTAGGCGGGAATCTGGTTGAGTTTTTGCTCGATAAGGTCGATGTGCTTGACGAAGTCGATGGCGAGTACGGAGCCTTCGTGCTCGCGGAATTGCTGCACTTCGTCGACGGCAAGGGCGAAGGCTTGTGCGATGGGTTGCCATTCGTCGTCGCTGATTTCGGTGTCAGTGGGGGTGTCCCAGATGTCGGACATGGAGAGGAGTGTGTCGAGGAGGTGTTGTGCGGGGGTGCCCAGCTGTTGGGCTAGGTTGTTGACTTGCTGGTAGCGTGCGACGAGGAGGTCGGTGTTGAGGGTGCCGAGGTTGCTGTCGCTGCGGCCTTCGGTGATGTAGACTTCTATTTTGCCCCGCTCGAGGGGGTTGAGCATACTGCGCAGTTCTAGCTCCTTGGAGCGTAGTGCGGCCGGTGCCTTGATGTTGATGTCGAGGGTTTTGCTGTTGAGTGTCTTGATTTCGATGGTGTATTTCTTTCCATTTGCTTCGCATTGTTGCTTGGCGAAGCCTGTCATTGATTTCATGGTGGTGGGTTTATTTGATTAGTTTTTTGAATTCGGGTGTGGCGTGTGTCTTGTAGGTGCCATGGTCGTCGTAGATGAAGAAGACGGCTTGGATGTCGGGGTCGTCGGGATGGTCGTGAATGAATTGGAGGCTTTTTTCGAGGCCCATGACCATGAATGCCGTAGCCATGGCATCGGCATACCAGGCATCGTGGCTGACGACGGAGACGCTGAGGAGCGAGTGGCTGACGGGGCGGCCGGTGGCGGGGTTGATGGTGTGGGAGTAGCGGATGCCGTCCTGCTCGTAGTATTTGCGGTAGTTGCCGGAGGTGACGACGGAGCGGTCGACAAGTTCGATGGCGGTCTCGATTTCGCGTTGGCTGTATTTGTCGGGCGAGGGGCGTTCGATGCCTACGGTCCAGGCGGAGCCGTCGGCTTTGCGGCCACGGGCTGTCACTTCGCCGCCTACGTCGATGAGGTAGTTGTGGATGCCGCGTTGGCTGAACTGCTGGGCTAGGAGGTCGACGGTGTAGCCCTGGGCGATGGCGTTGAAGTCGAGTTCGATGCCGGGCGAGAGGATGATGCGCATGGAGTCGTCGATGTGGCATCTGCCTTGGCGGATGAGCTGCAGGAGGCTGTCGACTTGGCGGTCGGTGATGTCGTCGCGGTTTTTGAAGCCAAACCCGTAGAGGTTTACCAGTGCGCCTATCTTGCAGTTGAATGCGCCGTGGGTGTATTCTTCCATCTGTAGGGACAGCTGTAGGAGGTCTCTAAAGATGGGGTTGGCCTGGGTGTCTTCGTGTCGGTTGGCCCTGCGGATGATGGAGTGTTCGACCCAGAGGGATGCGGTGTTGTCGAATTGGTTGAAGAGGGAGTCGACGAGGGGCTGAATCTGGTGCTGGGAGGTGTCGTAGTAGGCGATGTTGTAGTAGGTGCCTTGAGTTTCGCCCTGCAGGCGTACGGGCTCTGCGTGGCGGGAGCAGGCGGTGGCGAGGAGCAGGGTGAGGAGGAACGGCAATGAGGCTTTCATGGTGCTGGGGCTAGAATAAAAAGCGTCCGACACTGGGTGTCGAACGCTTTCTCATTTATCATGAAGACAGTTTATTTTGTGATGACAAATTTACGAACAACGGTCTCGCCGCTTTGGAGGGTGATGCGCATGGTGTAGGTGCCTTTGCTGAGGTTGGAGAGGTTCATGAGACCCTTGTTGCCGAGGTTGTAGTTGGTGGCAACCTGCTGGCCGAGGGTGTTGAAGATGGCAACCTCGCGGATGGCTTCGGTGCTTTCGATGTTCAGCTGTCCAACGACGGGGTTGGGATAGAGGCTGACGTTGGTGGTGTTGACGGGGTTGATGCCGACAAAGGTGACGATGGTAATCCAGCTGGTGTCGTGGCAGGCGATGTTGTTGGCTGTGTAGTTGACGGTGGCTTCGAGAGCTACGTCAATGTTGCCTTGTACATCAGGGATGCGCAGGGTGTCGCCCGTGAAGGTGTGGGTGCCATAGGTCCATTTGTAGGAGGCACCGTCGGTGCAGGTGGGATAGAGGACGGCAGTGTCGCCAGCGTTGAGATGCCATTCGCCGTTGATGGCAGAGATGACGGGCGAGGCGTTGACGGAAAGGACGAGGACCATGATGCTGTCGCAGTTGTAGCTGTCGGTAGCGAAGGCACAAGTGGGATTTTGGGTCGGGGTCTTGTAGTAGGTTTTCTTGTTGAGTTTCCAGTAGAAGCTGTCGCAGGCGTTGACGTAGGTGGTGTCGTAGCCGGACTTGTGGATGATGACGTTGAGGTGGATGGTACTGTCGTAGCAGCGGGCCCAACGGCGGTCAATGAGGTTGGTGTCGAAGGTGGTGTCGACGGAGAATCTCTTCACGGTGCTGCCGACGAGCGAGCTGACGGTGAAGTTGATGCCATTGCAGCCGACCATGGTAGTGTCTTTGACAGGGGTGCGGAAGGGCTTGACCTTAAGGTTGATGGAGCGGTAGGTGACGCAGCCGTTGGAGGCGTTGGTGTCGTTGACACCATAGATGCCTGTGGTGGTGATGGTGTCGCCACGCCAGACGTAGAAGGCGCAGGCAGAGTCGACGATGATGTTAGCGGTGTCGACAACGATGGTGAGGTTGAGGGTGTGGAGGGTGTCGCATCCGATGACGGTGTCGCTTTCGACATGGGTGTAGGTGCCGTCTTGGTTGTAGGAGGTGCCGTACCAGGTGTAGTTGCCGCAGTACTCAACGGATTCGTTGACGTTGATGGTGTTGACGATGCTGAGCGTCAGTTGGTCGATGTGGGTGCAGGTGGAGAGGTCTGGGTTGACAATTTCGTTGCTGACGGAGTATACGCCAGATTCGGTGTAGGTGCTGTCGTGCCAAACATAGCTGCCGCAAGCGCTGGCGGTTTGGTTGAAGACCTCGGAGGTGGGGATGGTGATAGTGGCGACAAAGAAGCTGTCGCAGGTTCCCAGCGTGGTATCGCCTAGCACGGTGTCGTAGTATGTGTCGGAGTGATAGTAGGTGTTGCCTCTCCAAGAGTAGGCACAGCGCTCGCTGGTAAGGACATCGGTGCTGTAGAAGGTGTGGTTCACAGTGAGATTCAGCACATAGAGGGTGTTAGCAGTGGTGTCGAGGTAGGTGGCCACGGTGCTGCTGTTGTAGGTGGTGCTGTTGATGTTCCAAGTGTAGGTCTCACAAGCGGTGACGTTGTTGTTGACAATCTCAAGGGGATTGTTGTTTTGCGCCATGGCGAGAGGCATGAACACTGCCACCATTAATAAACTTAATAATGTTTTTTTCATCATTCTGAAAATTAGTTTGTTTATCTTTTATTTATTTATTATCAGTATATTAATACGAGTTTGCGGTTGCCTAATAGGCAGTACTACAACATGCAAAGATAGTATTTTTTTTTGAAATAGAATACTTTTTTTTAAAAAAGTGTCAGTTCTACTATGTTTTCGACGTGCTGGGTGTGGGGAAACATGTCGACGGGCTGTATTCTTTTCACTGTGTATTGGGTGGCGAGCAGGGCCAGGTCGCGTGCTTGTGTGGCGGGGTTGCAGCTGACATACACTATTTTGCGCGGATGCATGGCGAGGAGCTGTTCGACTACTTTCTCGTGCATGCCTGCCCGTGGGGGGTCGGTGATCACGACGTCGGGGGTGCCATGTTCTCTGACGAAGTCGGCGGTGAGCACTTGTGCCATGTCGCCGGCATGGAATTCGGTGTTGTCGATGTGGTTTTGCCTGGCATTTTCGCGAGCGGCGATGATGGAGTCCTCGACGTATTCGATGCCCACCACGTGGCGGCACAGATGCGAGAGGAATAGCGCGATGGTGCCGGTGCCGGTGTAGAGGTCGTAGACGAGGTCGTCGGGGGTCAGCTCGGCAAATTGGGCCACGAAGCTATAGAGCCGTTGCGCCTGGCGCGAATTGGTCTGATAGAAGGTTTGGGGGCGTATGGTGAAATGCAGCGGTGCCGTGCCAGCGTAGCCTTCCATCACTTCGGTGATGTGGTCGCTGCCTGCGAAGGTGGTCGAGGGCAGGTCGGCATACGAGTCGTTCATCTTGTCGTTGAAGATGTATTGCAGGGAGGTGATTTGAGGGAAGCGGTCGCGCAGGTGCTCCAACAGTCCCTCCCAGCCGGGATAGCGTTCGGCGATGACCAGAACGACCATCCATTCGCCCGTGCTGGAGTTGCGGATTATCAGGTTGCGCAGGCATCCGGTGTGGTTGCGTATGTCGTAGTAGGGCAGGCGGTGCGAGAGGGCGTAGTCGCGGGCTGCCAGCCGTATCTGGTCGCTGAGGTCGGGCTGGAGGGCGCAGTGCTCGATGTTCAGCACCTTGTCGAACAGGGTGGGTATGTGGAATCCCAATGCCCCGTCGCGATTGGGGTCGGCATCGGTCTCGCTTTTGTTGGCGAGTGCTTTCTGGGGAGGCTGTTCGTGCCATGCCTTGGTAGAGAAGGTGTATTCCAGTTTGTTGCGATAGTAGAATATCTCTTCCGAGCCGCAGATGGGCTGCATTCCTTGGCAGTCGATGTGGCCTAGGCGTTCCAGGTTGTCGCGCACCTGTTGCTGTTTGGCGGCCAACTGCTCGGCGTAGGCGAGGTTCTGCCAACGGCAGCCGCCGCAGGTGCCGAAATGGGGGCACTGGGGTTGGGCGCGCTTGTCGCTGTACTGTCTGATGGCCACCGCACGCCCTTCGGCGTAGCGTTTTTTCTTCTTGGTGATTTTGATGTCGGCCACATCGCCGGGCACCACAAAGGGGACGAAGACGACCATGCCGTCGATGTGCGCTATTGCCTTGCCCTCGGCACCGATGTCGGTGATGGGCACGTTTTCTACGATGGGTTGTTCTTTCTTCCTGCTCATGGGAATGAGGAATTGAAAATGATGAAGGTTGTTGCGCCATCTAGTGCCTGCTATGGCCTGTCGCAAAAAAAAGAAGTACTGGTACACAATACTTCTTTTCTCTTTGCAAAGAGTCTATGCAGGAATCCGATGGTGAATGATTATCGCTCGTCGGAAACTGTCAGTTTTTTTCTGCCCTTTCTGCGGCGTGCGGCCAAAATTTTACGTCCGTTGTGGGTGGACATTCTCTGGCGAAAACCGTGCTTATTGGCTCTTTTTCTGCGTGATGGTTGAAATGTTCTCTTCATTTTTTACTCATTTTTGGAGTTGCAAAAGTACGAACTTTTTTTTAATTGACAAAAAAAAATAATAACTTTTGCTGTTATTTTATGACAGAGGCCTGAAAAACAGGTGGGTGTGACGGGGATTGCGTTTCTGCCGTCGTGATGTGTGTTTCGGGGTGGCAGGAGGGGTGTGGCGGGCGATTTGTAAAAAATGATGTCGTTTTTTTACAAGTTGAAAAAAAATATGTACCTTTGCAGTCGGATTATGTGATGTAAAAAGTTGTTAATGCCATGGATAAAAATAGTTTTGGCAGATTGATGGACACTCCGGGAGCATTGACTCCGGAGGAGTGGGGCGAGTTGCGACGCGAGCGCGACAGCTACCCTTTCGCGGCACCGCTGCAGGTATTGTCGCTTTTGGCCGATAAGGCCAATGGGGCGGCGTTGTGGGAACAGCAGGCGTTGCCCCGAGTGCTGCTGTATGTGCAACATGCCGACCGGCTGTATGGGCAGCTCGAAGAGCTCGACCGTCCCTCGGCTCCGGTGCAGAGTGAAGCGGTAGCCCCTGTGCCAGAGGTGGCGGAGGCGGCACCGGCGACGAAGTCAGACGACGAGGCGGCGGATGTGCCGTTCGACGTATTGCAGGCCATCAACTCCTATCAAGAAGTGTCGTTTAAGACGGCTCCAAAGAGTGTCATTTTGTCCAATTTTTTGGAAAAAGATGGTGGAATAACCCTTTCTGACAATGGTTTTGAAGAGGTGTCGATACAGGAATTGGCTAAAAAAAGCATTGCTGTAGACGATTCGTTAGAGTCTGAAACACTTGCTCTTGTGCTTGAAAAGCAAGGGAAATATGCCCAGGCATTGGCTATGTATGAAAAATTAATACTTAATAATCCCGAAAAAAGTAGTACTTTTGCAGTTCGAATTGCCGCGCTGAGAACGCTGCTTTCGGAGAATACTAAAAAGAAATAATAATAAATAAAATAAAAACACACATGTACTCAGTTATTGTTATCCTTATCTTGCTTGTATGCCTGTTTCTGGCTGCTGCTGTGCTGGTTCAGAACTCAAAGGGTGGCGGCTTGGCTGCCAATTTCAGTGCCCCCAATCAGATAATGGGCGTTCGCAAGACTACCGAGACCATTGAGAAAATCACTTGGGGTTTGGCTATTGCCTTGGCAGTGCTTTCGTTGGCTGCCACCATCGCCATCCCGCGCCACACAGTCGAGACTGAGATTTCTACCGAGGTCGATGTCAATGCCGCCAAGAGCGTGACAGCTGCTCCTGTCGCCACCACTAACGCTCCCGTGGCTACCGACGTGGCACCGGCTCCCGAGGCTGAATAATCGTTGAGTCACGCTGATATAAGGAGATTCGCCCCATCGGCGGACCTCCTTTTTTGTCATATATTGTCGAATTGTTGCACGTCCCGTCTGTCGCGTTGAACCCAGTTGTCGAACATATTATGTCGCATTTCCCCCACCGTCCCACCGATGGGCAGATGTCGGCATGCGAGGCGATGGTGGACTTTCTCTACGATGCCGACCCGATGGCGGCATTTGTGCTCAGCGGCTATGCCGGCACGGGCAAGACCTCGCTAGTTAGCGCGCTCATCCAGTCGGCCCCCGCCATGCGGATCAAGACCCTCCTGCTGGCTCCGACAGGCCGTGCCGCCAAGGTGCTGGCGGGCTATTCAGGGCAGCCGGCCTACACCATACACAAAAGAATCTATCAGGCCTATATGGCTCCCGACGGCGTGGTGCGAATGGGGAGGGGAAAGAATAAGCACAAATACACCCTCTTTATTGTGGATGAGGCCTCTATGATTGGTGTTGCTGACGATGGGGTAGGGCGGCATAATCTGTTGGAAGACCTTGTCGACTATGTGCTTGAGGGCGACCACTGCCGACTGATGTTCGTGGGCGACGAGGCTCAGCTCCCGCCCGTGGGGGCTGCCGAGAGTCCCGCCCTCAACTTGGAGTATCTACGCGCCTTCTCGCAGCTCAAAGTACACCACTATCGCCTCACCGAGGTGGTGAGACAGCAGCATCTCTCCGGCATCCTATACAATGCCACACTGCTGCGTCTGCGACTGACCGAGCTGGCCGAGGGGGATTACCCCGACCTCCCGCTGTTCGACTTGGAGGCTTTCGACGACATCGTGCGCCTGTCGGGTGCCGACTTGGAGGAGGTGCTGAATCAGGAGTATGCCGACGACCGCTTGGAGCAGGTGGCGGTCATCACCCGCAGCAACAAGCGTGCCAACCTCTTCAATCAGGAAATACGCAACCGTGTTTTGTACCGTGAGGAAGAGGTGAACGCGGGCGACTACCTGATGGTGGTCAAGAACAACTACTACTGGCTTGATGCCGACAGCGAGATGGGCTTTATCGCCAACGGCGACATTATCGAGCTCCTCAGCGTGCGCAACCATCAGGAGCTCTATGGCTTCCATTTCGTGGATGCCACCTTGCGCTTCGTTGACTATCCCGATGCTCCGCCGTTAGACTGCAAGCTGCTGCTCGAAACCCTCCACAGCGAGTCGCCCTCGCTCACCCAGGAGGAGTCGCGCCGTCTCTTTGATGCGGTGGCCGAGGACTATGCCGACATGCCGCAAAAGGCCGACCGCCTCAGGGCTATCAGGCAGAATCCCTATTATAACGCCTTGCAGGTCAAATTTTCCTATGCCCTCACTTGCCACAAGACCCAAGGTGGTCAGTGGGACACCGTCATCATCGACCAAGGACATCTCACCGAGGACATGCTCGACCGCGAATATCTCCGTTGGCTCTACACCGCCGTCACCCGTGCCACACAGAAGGTCTATCTGCTCAACTTCGAAGACAAATTTTTTGTCGAGGGCAAATAATAAATAGTCTTAAATTCAGTTATTGTAGTAAACCTCACGTTTACTATGAAAAGTACCCAACGTCAGACCATGAAGCTTCAGCAGAAGCTCTCGCCGCAGCAGATTTTGCTGATGCAGTTGGTTCAGCTGCCTGTCACAGCGTTGGAACAGCGTATCAAAGAGGAGATTGAAAAGAACCCTGTGCTGGAGGACAGCCCGGCACCTGCCGACGTTCCCGAATCGCTGCCCGACGGTGACTACGACGAGGAGGACGAGCGCGACGACCTCATCAGCATCGACACCGACGACGATGACTATAGCTACCGCGAGCGCGTGGAACGCGACAAGAACGCCGACCCCTACGAGACGGTCCTCGTCTCCGAAGTCTCTTTTTTCGATGCCCTGCTCGGACAGCTGGAAATGAAAGACCTCACCGACCGCCAGCGTGCCATAGCCCAGGAAATTGTGGGCAGCCTCGACGATGCAGGCTATGTCAGCCGTAGCATCGACCTTATCGCCAACGACCTCGCCTTCACACAAGGCATCGAGGTGTCGCCACAAGAGGTGCAGGAGGTGCTAGCCATCGTCCAGCAACTCGACCCCCCAGGCATTGCCGCCCGCAATCTGCAGGAGTGCCTCTCCATCCAGCTGCATCGTGCCGAACGTCAGGATGATGTCACCCGCTGGGCCACGCAAGTGATAGACCGCTGTTTCGACCTTTTTGTCAATCACAACTACAATCGCGTCATGGAGACCCTCCAGCTCGATGAGCAGCAGTTGAACGCCGCCACCGAGTGCATCCGCAGCCTCAACCCCAAGCCTGGTGTCGGGCAGAGCGAGACCTCCCATTCGCACTATATCGTCCCCGACTTCATCGTCACCCGCCACGACGATGAATTGCAGATGTCCCTCAACGACAGTCATCTGCCACAGCTCCAGCTGGATGCCTACTACCAGGAAATGCTGCGCCAATACTCCTCCCTCAGCCATCCCACCAAAGGGGAGAAAGAGACCGTCGACTTCCTTCGCGAAAAGACCGACAGCGCCAACTTGCTGGTCGACACACTCCGTATGCGCCATGTCACCCTCATGCGCGTCATGCGTGCCATTCTCCGTCGGCAGCGGCGTTATTTCATCACGGGCGACAGTGCCGACCTCACTCCCCTGTTGCAACGCGACATAGCCGAGGAAACCGGCTACGACCTCTCTACCATCTCGCGTGTGGTCAACAGCAAGTATGTGCAGACCGAATTCGGCACCTTCCTCCTCAAGGACTGCTTCTCCCACTCCATCGTCAACGACGAAGGCGAGGAGGTAGCCACCGAGTCCATACGCCAGCTCTTGCGCGACACCGTCGATGCCGAAGACAAGCGCAACCCCCTCAGCGACGAAGCCCTTGCCCGCATCCTCAACGAGAAAGGCTACCCCGTGGCGCGTCGCACCGTGGCCAAATACCGCGACATGCTAGGCATTCCCGTCTGTCGCCTGCGCCGTGCGCTCAAAGTTATCGCATGGCTCATCCTCTTTGTCTGGGGCACAGGTACCTACGCCCAGCAGCCCAAACAGAGCTATTTCGACTCCGTAGTCAACGCCCGCATCCGCGAGGGGCAGGCCAAGGCCCGTGTCCAGCCCGAAGCCAAAGGCAATGTCAAGGGCAAGGCAAACCCCAATGCCGGAGCCCTAGAAATCCATGAGCCCGAGCCCGACCCCAACATTATCGACACCGCCCTCGCCAGTGGCGACGAGCTCATCGACATCATGTACAACGCCACTCTCCCCCCGCCCTCGGCCCTCTGGTATGGGCGCAACCTCTCTGGCTCCCACGTCCGTCTGGTCAACCTCTCCATGGATTCTCTCCCCGACGAGATATCCATCAACCTTCTCAAGGCCGACGAGAAATTCTGTTTCCCGGTCAAAAACATCATCACCTCACCCTACGGATGGCGGTGGAACCGTCCCCACCGTGGGGTCGACATCCGTCTCAAGATGGGCGAGCCCGTCCGCAGTGCCTTCAACGGCGTGGTGCGCATCGCCCGCCCCATGGGAGCTTACGGCAACCTCGTCGTCGTGCGCCACTACAACGGCCTTGAGACCGTCTATGGTCACCTCTCCAAAATCAACGTCAAGCCCATGCAGGTCGTAGCTGCCGGGCAGACCCTCGGTCTGGGGGGCAGCACGGGCCGCTCCACTGGTCCACACCTCCATTTCGAAGTGCGCTTCCAATATGAGCCTTTCGACCCCGAGTGGATTCTCGACTTCTCCAACTATTCCCTTCGCACACGCCGTCTCTACCTCGACAAGACCTACTTCGGCATCCGCAAGCCTCGCAGTGGCGAGGCTCTCGTCTATAAGGCCGACAAGAGCATCATCCCCGAGGAGCAGGTCAAGGCTCGCCCCAAGAGCAACAAGCCTGTCTATGCCAGCCTCAAGAAAGGCGAATCGCTCGACGAATTTGCCAAACGCAACTACACCACCACCGACAAGCTTCGCGAGCTTAACCCCGACATGAAAAAGCCCAAATCTGGCACCCGTCTCCGAGTCAGATAAAAAGTGAAACATCGCAGGGCGGGCAGCTAAAATATTAATTTTTAATTTTTACTTTTTTTAATGAACATCGTCTTTATGGGTACGCCCGACTTTGCAGTCTCCTCGCTCCATGCCATCCGCGAGGCAGGCCACAACGTCGTCGGTGTCGTCACCGTCCCCGACCGCCAGACCGGCCGCGGCCTCAAGGTCACCTTTTCCCCGGTCAAACAATATGCCCTCGACAACGCCCTGCCCCTCCTGCAGCCCGAGCGTCTGCGCGACCCCCAGTTCCTTGCCGACCTCCAGGCCTGGCACGCCGACCTCTTCGTCGTTGTCGCCTTCCGCATGTTGCCCGAGGCCGTCTGGGCCATGCCCCCTATGGGCACCTTCAACCTCCATGCCTCGCTGCTGCCGCAATATCGCGGTGCCGCCCCCATCAACTGGGCCATCATCAATGGCGAAAGCGAGACAGGTGTAACCACCTTCCTCCTCAACCACCACATCGACGAAGGCTCCATCCTCCTCCAAGAGTCCACCCCCATCACCCCCGACGACAATGCCGGCACCCTCCACGACCGCCTTGCCGACATCGGCAGCCGTCTGGTGGTGCGCACCATCCAAGGCCTCGCCGACGGCACCCTCACGCCGCGTCCCCAGCCCGCCGCCGCCGACCTTCGGCCCGCACCCAAGATTTTCAAGCCCGACTGTGCCATCGACTTCCGGCAGCCTGGAGCCCGCATCGTCGACTTCGTCCGTGGCCTCTCGCCCTATCCCGCAGCCACCATGCAGATGCTCGACCACAAGGGCGTGCTGCAGCAAATCAAGGTCTATCAGGTGGCCTTCGAATCCGCTCCCGTCAGTCGCGTCGGGGAAATTCTCACCGACCGCCGAACCTATCAAAAAATCGGTGTGCAGGACGGATATGTCCACATTTTGAGCCTCCAACTCAGTGGCAAGAAAAGAATTAACATAGACGAATTCCTTCGCGGATATGATGCAACATTTTGGAAACCAGTGTTGTAAAACGGTTGTCAAAAATTTAACAAAATATTTTTCAACAAAATTGTCGGCATAAGATAAAAAATTGCTATATTTGCAAACGAAAAAATAACACAAACCCTATAAAAATTTACACTATGAACAAAACCGAATTAATTGCCGCCATGGCCGAAAAAGCTGGCTTGACCAAAGTAGATGCAGGCAAAGCCCTCAATGCTTATGTAGATGTCGTCAAGGAACAGCTCGCTAAGGACGAAAAGATTTCCCTCATTGGCTTTGGTACCTTCAGCGTCGTCAGCCGTCCTGCCCGCACAGGCCGCAACCCCCGCACCGGCAAGACCATCAAGATTGCCGCCAAGAAGAGCGCCAAGTTCAAAGCCGGCAAGGGCCTGATCTAAGTCATTCCCACTTAGCGAAAGAGAAAACGGCTGTAACATGGTGTTGCAGCCTTTTTTTTATATTGGAACGTAATTCAACTTTCTGCACCCACGCACATTACCAAATGATGGTCCGATTTGCGCTCACGCAGAAAAGAGATTTTGCCACGTCGCAGAAAATGTGTACTTTTGCAAATTGAAATTATTACATGAAAATGCATGGAAACAAGTATAAATACAAATCAGCGAATGCATGACACCTTGATTTCGCTATCTGGTGGTTATGGATTACAGAATCTACTATTTTGTTGAAGAACAGATGGTGTTTATCGCCGCCATTTGGGATTGCCGACAAGGCGGTGATGTGTTTGATAGATACTGATTGATTGCAGTAAAAATACAAAAGAGGGTGTCCTCAAAGGCACCCTCTTTTGCTTCATTTTCTCGTACTTCCGTTTTTTCCCTAGCGCACGATGTTCATTTCGGCAATCAGGTTCTGGGCGTTGGCGTACTTGTCGATGACAAACAGCATATAGCGGCTGTCGAGGCAGATGCAGCGTTGCAGGTTCTCCTCAAAGTCGATGTCGCCGCTCATGGCCTCACCGTTGCCGTCGAAGGCCAGTCCGATTAGGTTGCCGTAGGCATCCAACACGGGCGAGCCGCTATTACCGCCGGTGATGTCGTTGTTGGTGATGAAGCAGGTGGGCAACTCGCCGCGGCTGTTGGTGTAGGGACCGTAGTCTTTGGCGTTATACAGGTCCTTCAGTCTCTGCGGCACGATAAACTCGGTGCTGTTGGGGTTCTCTTTCTGCATCACGCCCTCCAGCGTAGTGTAGTAGTGATAGGTCACACCGTCGCGGGGCTCGTAGGCCTTCACGTTGCCGTAGGTCAGACGGATGGTGCTGTTGGCGTCGGGGCACATCAGGCGGCGGCCGGCGTTGATTTGCAGTATGCCGTCCACGAAGTCGCGCTGGCCGCGGGTCAGGTTGTCGCGGCTCTCCTGCGGCACAGCCTGATACAGCTCGCGATACTGGTCAAGGATTTCCGAGCCGTACTTGTAGAGCTCGTCGCGCTCCAAAGTCTTCAGGCTGGGATTCTTCAGATAATCGTTGAGGGTCTCCTCGTTGGCGAAGATGCTGCGGCTGAACAGGCGGTTCACCAAGGCGGTGAAGTCGCCCTTGTACTTGCGGTCGGCATTCTTCAGGCAGTCTGGGGCGTACTTGAGGTCGATGTGACCGTAGGTATACTCCATCATGGCGGCCATCAGGCGTTCCTCCACCTGCTGGTCGTAGTCCTTGTAGAACTTGGCGGCATCCTTCTTAATCTGCTCCAGCATGGCGTCGCGCTGGTCGAGGTTGGTCTCTGCGAGCATGGCCTTGATGCTGCGGCCGAAGAGGTAGGACTGGTACAGCAGTTCGGGTCCAGACAGTAGGCCCTCTTCCAGATAGGTGAGGGCGGCCTGCAGCTCGCGGCGGTCGGCATAGCTCTGCTCGATGCGCTTGAGGGCGGTGCGGTACTTCGGGTCTTTGTCCAGAGCCCAGTCGTAGTACTCCTGCTCCACCTCTTTCTTCACCTTCATGGTGTTGAGCTTCTTGAGGGCGATATTCTGCTCGTTGCTGTACTTCCAGTAGTTGGAGCAGCTGGCATACTTCGAAGCGTATTTGATTTTCACGGCCTGGTCGGCGTTCATCATCTCGCGCAGGATATTAATCTTCACGGTACGGATCTTGTAGCGCAGGTCGTTGCTCACGCCCATGGTCTCTTCGAGGCCGAAGGAGGTGAGGAAGCGGTCGGTAGTGCCGGGGAAGCCGAGCACCATGGCGAAATCGCCGTCGTTCAGCTCGCGGGCGCTCACCGGCAGGTGGTGCTTGGGCTTCAGGGGGATATTCTCCTTGGCGTAGGCGGCAGGCTTGCCGTCGGGGGCGGTGTAGATGCGGAACATTGAGAAGTCGCACGTATGGCGGGGCCATGCCCAGTTGTCGGTGTCGCCGCCAAACTTACCCATCGACGAAGGAGGTGCGCCCACCAGGCGGACATCCTTGTAGATAATATGTACGAAGAGGAAATACTGGTTGCCGTTGAACATGGGCTTCACCGTGGCCTCATAGTCGGTGCCGGCGGCAGCCTCCTGGGCAATACGCTGGCTGACGTTGCGCACGGCCTTGGCGCGGTCGGCCTCGCTCATGTCGTCGCTAAGGCATTCCAGCACGCGGCCGGTCACATCCTCCATGCGCACCAGTATCGAAGCCGTCAGGCCAGGATTGGGCAGCTCCTGAGCCATGTTGTAGGCCCAGAAACCGTCGCGCAGGTAGTCGTGCTCCACAGTCGAATGCTCCTGCAGCTTGCCGTAGCCGCAGTGGTGGTTGGTCGAGATAAGGCCCTTGTTGGAGATAATCTCGCCGGTGCAGAAATGCCAGAAGGGGCGTCCCTCGTTGCCGAGGCCCACGATGGCATCCTTGATGCAGTTTTGGTTGATAGAATAGATGTCTTCGGGCGTGAGCTTGAAGCCGGCCTTCTGCATGTCGGCATAGTTCTTGCCGATGAGCGAAAGCAGCCACATGCCCTCGTCGGCGCGGCTGGCGGTGGGTGCCAGCACCAGCACCGCCAAGGTCAGGGTAAGGATGATTTTTTTCATGCTATTAATATTATGTTATTACTATATATACGTCTATACGCGTGTCCAAAAAGCGCTATATTCGAAAATGCAAAAATACGACTTTTTTTTGAAATAATGTCTTTCTACGATAGAAAGAGTTCTACTGCCGCACATTCTCAGCGCGTTATGCGTTGACGAAGAGCATCCCGCGCCCTTGCTATATACAATTTTTTCGCCCACCAACGGATTCCTACCGCTTTGTACGGATTCCTACCGCATTGTACCGATTTCTACTAATAGGCAGATTCTTCGTCGCTGCTAGGGCGAAGAAGGACCAGTCAAAAGTCGGCTGAAAATCCGCCTTTGTCGGGAGTAAGGTATAGAGAGGGGTGGCGGTAGGCCGGGGTATGTATATTGCCGACGGATGTCGGCGTAATAAATTATATGTGCTCGCTCCGCGAGCGTGATACATACCCCGGCTCTTCGAGCCACCCCTTTCAAAAGGGGACGCGCTGCACTGTACAACATGTAGGCAGATGGCTGGGTCCGTTTCTACAATAAGAGCAACTTGAAATAGGATTTAAAGGTTTTCCTATATTATATTATGGTATAAGGAGGGGTGGGATTTTAACAATTGGCGGTGGAAAGAAAAGAGTTTTCAACAGGCAAAAGTGAAAAGTTGGGGTCAAAATGAAACCTTTTTTCTGGTTTTCCGTATACTAGATTATCAAAAATTGGCAGTTGAAAACTTTTTTTGGAACTTTTTGGCAATAATTGGAAAATAAGTTGTACTTTTACACTCTGAAACAATATTAGTAATAATGGCCTTAATACTTGGAACAGAATACTGTAAGATTGATTCGAACGGTCGATTCAAGCTCCCAATTGCCTTAAAAAGGCAAATGGAGACGGAGGATTGCCGTTATGTGATCCGTCGCGGGTTCACTTCCGAGTGTTTAGAGTTATGGACGTTTGCCAGTTTTCAAGAGGAGATGGAAGTACTCCGAAAAGAGTTGAACCCCTACAACATCGAAGATGTTCAGCTGCTGCGCCGACTGTCGCGCCTGAATACGGTGGACATGGACAGCAACGACCGCCTGCTGATTCCGCCGGAACAGAAGTCGCTGATAGGGAATACGAAGGAGATAGTGCTGCAGGGCACCGGTAAGTGCATCGAAATCTGGGAGCGTGCCGCCTGGGATAAGATGAACGATGATGCCTCCGATTTCGCGTCGAAGGTTAACGAAAGATTGGGTAAACTGCATGGACTATCATCTGCCAGTGATGCTGTATGAATGCATCGAGGGATTGAACATCCGTCCTGACGGGACGTATGTGGACGCCACCTTCGGAGGTGGCGGCCACTCGCGTGCTATCCTTGAGCGTTTGGGTGCGGAGGGGAGGCTGATAGCCTTCGACCAGGATGCCGACGCGCTGGCAAATGCGTTGGACGACCCCCGCTTTTTGTTGCTGAACGAGAATTTCCGCCATGCGAAGAGCTTCTTGCGGCTCCACGGGGTGCGGAAGGTGGACGGCCTGTTGGCTGACTTGGGCGTGTCGTCGCACCAGTTCGACGTGGCGGAGCGTGGCTTTTCGACCCGCTACGATGGTGCGCTTGACCTGCGCATGGACCGCCGTCAGGAGCTGACGGCGCGCGATATTGTGAACACCGCCGACGAGCAGGAGCTGACGCGGCTGCTGCGGCTGTATGGCGAGCTGCCTAACGCCCGCCAGATGGCCAGGGCTATAGTGGCGGCGCGCGCCACGAAGGCGATTGAGACCACGTTCGACCTGCGCGAGGCGGTGAGCCGCCATCTGCCGAGAGGAATGGAGAATAAATATCTGGCGATGCTGTTTCAGGCGTTGCGGATTGAGGTGAACGGCGAGCTGGGCGCGCTGCAGGCCCTGCTGCGGCAGTCGGTGGAGCTGCTGAACCCTGGCGGACGGCTGGTGGTGATGTCGTACCACTCGCTGGAGGACAGGCTGGTGAAGAATTTCTTCAAGACGGGCAATTTCGAAGGGGTGCTGGAGAAGGATTTCTACGGCAACCCGATAGTGCCGCTGAGGCTGGTGACGCGCAAGGCTGTGACGGCCAGCGAGGAGGAACTGCAGCGCAACAACAGGGCGCGAAGTGCGAAACTGCGAGTGGCAGAGAAAGTCGAGAATTGAATAATTGAGAATTAACATGGAAAAGGAAGAACATAAACAACAGAAACAGAGAGAGGATGCAGGGGCAGTCCCCGCTTCGCAGAACCCATCCCAAGAGGGGAAGGTGGCGAATGGCGAGAAGAAGCCTAACTGGCTGTCGAGGATATTAGGCGGCGACGTGCTGCAGAGCAAGGCAGTGCTGAAGCAGATGCCGGTGATATTACTGTGCTGCATATACGCGCTGGCGCTGGTTTACAACCGCTACAAGGTGGAGGACCTGATTAAGGCCAAGCTGGCGGCACAGGAGCGTATCAACTTTCTGCGCGAGAGTCGCATAGAACTGCAGAAACGCTATCAGGAGACGGTGAAGATTTCGCAGATAGCGGAGCTGCTGGACAGCACGGGCGTAGGCATCACCGCAGGTCCCCCGTTTGAGATTTAGGAAATTGAAAAATATTTGATGCGTCAGCTTCTCTAACCCCTAACCCCAAACATTTAACATATCAACGTATCAACACAAATCGACATGGAAAAGAAGAAACATACGAAGCCTTTGTTCACCAAGATGTTGGTGCTGTATCTGCTGCTGGTGATAGGAGCGGGTGGGGCTATGCTCTGGGCTGCCATCAGGACACAGGTGGTGGAGGGTGATAAGTGGCGCGAGATAGCCTCGAAGCGCGAAACGACAGACCGTGTGGAGCCAGCCCGCAGAGGCACTATCTTCTCGTCGGACGGCAAGGTGCTTGCCACCACGGTGCCGGTGTGCGACCTCTGTCTGGACCTCAGACGCAAGCCTAAGCTGAACAGCAGGGGCGAGGTGATGATGAAGGACGGCAAGGTGGTGCTGGATGGCTGCATCACTGACGAGGCTGAGTTTGAGAAGAATCTGGGCAAGGTGTGCAAGATTTTGCATACTCAGTTCCCGAACAAATCGGAAGAGTATTATCGCAAACGCATCTGGGACGAGTATCGCAAGAAGGATACTGCCAGCCGCTGCTGGTATGTGGAGCGGAAGGTGCCCTACTCGCAGTGGGAGGCCATCCGTTCGCTGAAAGGGTGGGGACGCTGTGTGGTGGCCAAGACCGCGGAGGGAAGCGTGATGGGCTATGTCCGCGCCCATATTTATGGCAACCTGGGTGAGAACGTAGTGGGCCAGCATTACGTCACCGACACCTATCAGGGCTACACAGGACTGGAAGGCTATTACGACAGTGTGCTGCGTGGGCAGGACGGCATGTATCGTTGCCGCCGCCTGACGATGGGCACCTGGCTGCCCATGGAGGAGAGCGGCGAGCCCGACGAGGACTCGACGCTGCTGCACCGCAGGGTAGACGGCAAGAGCATCATCGCCACAATCGACACCCGCTACCAGGATATTGCCGAGAGCGCCCTGCGCGCCTCGATGAACGAGTATGGCGGTCAGCGCGGCTGCGCCATCGTGATGGAGGTGGCAACGGGCTATGTGCTGGTGTGTAGCAACCTGACCCGCGACACCTCGGGTGCGCTCAGAGAAAGGCTGTGGAGCAACATGGTATGTAGCGGACACTACGAGCCGGGGTCGACCTTCAAGACTGTGGCCATGGTGTCGATGCTCAATGACAAACAGATAGCCCTAGACACCAACAAGCGGGTGCGCGTGGGCGGTGTGAAAGAATATGGCGCAAGCCATCAGAAAATTGATGCCGAGCATGGCGATGCGCACGACACTGCCAATCTGCCAGGAATACTGCGGCTCTCGTCGAACGTGGGCATGACCGAGCTGGCGTGGGAATACTATCGCAACCGTCGCGAGGATTTCAAGAAGGGGATTATGGACATATTCCCATTCGGACTGATGAAACCCGACTTGGCCGTGCAGGAAACCCCGACGGGTGTGGTGCCGCTCCGATCCGACCGCGACTTCCTGAACCTGAGCTATGGCTATTCCTGCACCATCACACCGCTGCAGATGATTACCTTCTACAACGCCATAGCCGCCGGTGGCAGGATGGTGAAGCCTCTCTTCTGCCGCGAGATATTGGACGGTGGCCGCCGCAGGGACATCAAGCCCGTGGTGCTGAACGAACATGTCTGCAGCGAAGAGACCGCCAAGCAGATGCGCGAGATGCTGGTGACTGTGGTGGAAAAAGGCACAGGCAACAATATCTACAATAGTGTCTATGGAATTGGAGGCAAGACCGGCACTGCACTGCACGCCAACAACCGCGCGGTGAAGAACTCGTCGTTCGTCGGCTTCTTCCCTGCCGACAATCCCCGCTACACCTGCATGGTGCTGCTCGAAGGCACCAGCAAGGCGGGACGATATGCCGCAGCTCCTGTGTTTAAGAAGATTGCCGACTGTGTGGTGGCGTTTGACAAGGAGCTGGGCAGTGTGCGTCTGCAAGAGTCCGACAGGGAGGTGCGCCCGGTGGCCACCAAGGCCCCGCTGCAGCAGCTACAGACCGTGCACCAGCTGCTGGGCATGCCCTTCAGCGTCGGCGACACCACGGCCTCGACGGGCTGGATGGTCTACGACAACGACCGCGAGGGCTATCTCAACTACACCATGCCCACTGGCGTAGTGCCCGACTGCAAGGGGATGACCATACGCGATGCCATGCGGCTCTTGCGCGGCTGTGGCTACAAAGTGCGCTTCAGCGGGCAGGGCAAAGTGGTGTCGCAAACCCCCAAGGCCCGCACCGCCGCCAAGAAAGGTGCAACAGTTATGCTTGAATTGAAGTAATATTTAATGTGGCTAGACCAACAATCACCAATCACGAATCACCAATCACCAATATAATATGAAACTATCTGACATACTCAACGGTGTAGCCCTCGTGCAGCCACCCGCGCTCGACCCCGAGGTGGCGGAGCTCTGCTTCGACTCCCGCAAGGTGAAGGCAGGCTGCTGCTTTGTCGCACAGGTGGGCGTGCATTCCGACGGTCACGACTACATAGCCGCTGCCGTCCGTCAGGGCGCGGTGGCAGTGGTGTGCCAGCATCTGCCTGCCGAGCTGGACAAGCGCGTGGCCTACGTGGTCGTCGAGAACAGCGACCAAGCCCTTGGCATCATGGCCGCGGGCTACTACGGACACCCCTCCCGCCAGCTGCGCCTCATAGGCATCACCGGCACCAACGGCAAGACCACCACCGTCACCCTGCTCCACCGCCTCTTCCGCCAGCAAGGCATGCACGTGGGACTCCTCTCCACCATCGTCAACAAAATCGACGACACCGAGATAGCCGCCACCCATACCACCCCCGACGCCCTGCAGCTCAACAGCCTGCTGCGCCAGATGGTGGATGCCGGCTGCCAATACGTCTTCATGGAAGTGAGCAGCCACGCGCTGGTCCAACACCGTGTGGCGGGACTCACCTTCGCGGGCGGCATCTTCAGCAACATCACCCACGACCACCTCGACTTTCACAAGACCTTTGCCAACTACATCGCCGCCAAAAAGAGCTTCTTCGACCTGCTGCCCGCCGATGCCTTCGCCCTCACCAACGCCGACGACCGCAACGGCATGGTGATGGTGCAGAACACTCGCGCCAAGGTCCACACCTACAGCCTCGAGCGCATGGCCGACTACCGCTGCCGTGTGATGGAAGACACCTTCGTGGGCCTGCAGCTCGAGCTCAACGGCCACCAAGTCTACTCCCGTCTCGTGGGCCGCTTCAACGCCTACAACCTCACCGCCATCTATGCCACCGCCTTGCTCTGCGGCATCAGCGAGGCCGACACCTTGCGCCAGCTCAGCACCCTCAGCGCTGCCGAAGGCCGCTTCCAATACGTCGTAGGTAGGGGCATCACCGCCATCGTCGACTATGCCCACACTCCCGACGCCCTCCAAAACGTCCTCACCACCATCAACGCCATCCGCCGTCCCCACCAGCAGCTCTACACCGTGGTGGGCTGTGGCGGCGACCGCGACAAAACTAAGCGTCCCGAGATGGCCAAGATAGCCTGCACCCTCAGCGACCGACTCATCCTCACCTCCGACAACCCCCGCACCGAAAACCCCGAGGCTATCCTCGACGACATGGAAGCGGGCCTCACCGACGAGCAGCGCGGCACCGTCCTGCGCCTCACCGACCGTCGCAGTGCCATCAAGACAGCCGTTCTCATGGCCCGCCAAGACGACATCATCCTCGTCGCCGGCAAAGGCCACGAGAAATACCAGGACATCATGGGCATCAAACACCACTTCGACGACGTCGAAGAACTGGAAAAACTATTGATGGTTAAGTAATTAGTGATTAGTGAATAGGGATTCGTGATTCGACAAATGAATGACTGCGTCAGTTTCTCTAACCTCTAACCCCCAAAATATTAATTTTTAATTTTTAATTCAAAAACATGCTCTACTATCTATTCGACTGGCTCGACCGCACATACGACCTCCCCGGAGCGGGAGTATTCCAATACATCTCCTTCCGCGCCTCCATGTCGGCCATCACCTCGCTGCTCATCATGCTCTTCTGCGGCAAGCCCTTCATCCGCTACATCCGGCGCAAATCCATCGGCGAAACCATCCGCAACCTCGGCCTCGAAGGCCAGAAAGAAAAAGAAGGCACCCCCACCATGGGTGGCCTCCTCATCCTCGCGGCCATCATCGTCCCCACCCTCCTCTTCGCCAAGCTCGACAATATATACGTCATTGCCATGCTCGTCACCACCCTCTGGCTGGGCCTCATCGGCTTCATCGACGACTACATCAAAGTCTTCCGCAAAGACAAGAAAGGCATGCCTGGCCGTTTCAAAGTCTTCGGACAGGTCATGCTCGGCCTCGGAGTCGGCCTCCTGCTCTCCTTCCATCCCGACATAGCCTCCACCAAGACCACCATCCCCTTCGTCAAAGGCAACGAATTCGACTACGCCTGGCTCATCAGCTGGATGGGCGACTGGGCCGCCAACTGGGTGTGGGTGGTCTATGTGCTCGTAGCCATCTTTGTCGTCACGGCGGTATCTAACGCCTCCAACCTCACCGACGGCATCGACGGCCTCGCCACCTCCACGGCCTCCATCATCGGCGGCTCCCTGGCCATCCTAGCCTGGCTCTCCGGCAACATCATCATGGCCAACTACCTCAACATCGTCTACCTCACCCACATCGGCGAGCTCACCGTCTTCATCACCGCCTTCGTCGGTGCCACCCTCGGATTCCTCTGGTTCAACAGCTACCCCGCCGAAATCTTCATGGGCGACACCGGCTCCCTGGCCCTTGGCGGCATCATCGCCGTCTTCGCCCTCCTCATCCGCAAAGAACTCCTGCTCCCCATCCTATGCGGCATCTACCTCGTCGAAGACTTCTCCGTCATCTGCCAGACATGGGGCTGCAAGCTCTACCGCCGCCGCCACCACCTCCCCGTCGGCCAGTCCGTCCCCGTCGAACACCGCCCCTTCCTCATGACACCCATCCACCACCACTATCAGAAGCGTGGCATCCCCGAGCCTAAGATAGTCCAACGCTTCGTCATCATCGGCATCCTCCTCGCCATCGTTAGTATTGTAACGCTAAAACTAAGGTAATTAAGTAGTTAATGAATAATGAATGGAGATTTGTGAATTGTGAATGGACAAATGAATGGGTGTGTCAACTCCTCTAACCTCTAAACACCAACCTCCAACCCCAATAATTTTAATTTTTAATTTTTAATTTAAAAAAATGTCCTTCGAACTCATAGCCAACCCCGCCATCAGCCGCAACCACGGCCCCCTGGCCTCCATTGAAAGCTCGCGCCTGCGCCAGATGCGCAACCAGTCCCTGCGCGCCTCCTTCTCCCGCTTCGACGAAGCCGACTTCCGCCTCCGATACGAAGCCCGCATCCACGGCCTCGAATACATCAACGACGCCGCCGCCCGCAGCGTCAACGCCACCTGGTACGCCCTCCAGCGCATCGAAGGCAGCATCATCTGGATAGCCTTCGGCGGCGACAGCGACGCCGACTACGCCCGCCTCCGCTCCCTCGCCCTCCGCAAAGTCCGCATGCTCGTCTGCGTCGGCAGCGACAACCAACCCCTCCGCACCGCCTTCCAACACGTGGTGCCCGTCATACGCGAAGTCGACAACCTCGCCGCCGCCGTCCATGCCGCCTGCTACAGCGGCATCACCGACGCCAAGGTGCTCCTCTCGCCCGCCACACGGCAGGGGCTCTCAGACCAAACCGCCGGACTCCTCTTCCGCCGCGAAGTAAACGAACTGTGAAATAAAAAAAATTAAAAATTAAAATTTGGCTACCGCACAACATATCAACATATTTTATTATTAATTATTAATTTCCTCAACGTGAAACGAAAACTCAACATACTCTCTGGCGACACCGCGCTGTGGGTCATCTTCTTTCTCCTCAGCGGCATATCGCTCGTCGCGGTCTATAGCACCATAGGCTACACCGCACTCACCAGCATGGACTCCACCCCCATGCATGCCTTCTTCAAGCATGTGGGCTTTGTGCTGGCCACCTACATTATCATCATCATCATGTCGCACGTCAACTATCGCCGATACTCCCGGCCCTCCCTCTGGCTCTTCCTCCTCTCCATTCTGCTGCTCGTCTTGGTAATTCCCCTCGACAGCGAGAACCATCGTTGGCTCGACCTCCCATACCTGCCCAGCTTCCAGCCCTCCGAGATAGCCAAGATAGTGCTACTCATCTTCACCGCCCGCAACATAGCCCGCCTCCGCGACCGTCTCGACGACCCCAACACCATCTATCCGCTCCTCATACCCGCCGTCGTCATCACCATGCTTGTGGTACCTGGCAACCTCTCCACCGCCATCCTCATCTTCTTCTCATGCTATCTGCTGCTCTACTTCGGCGGCTTCAATAGACAGATCTGGTGGCGTGGTTTTGCCATCATGGTCGCGCTAACCACCCTGGCCTTCGTCTTCTTCTACTTCTTTGGCGACAAAATCGACCTCTTCCGCACTGGCACGTGGGGGCACCGCCTGCAAAACTGGCTCCACCCCAACCCCGACGAGCTGAATCAGGAAAACATGGCCCGTATGGCCGTCGCCCGTGGTGGCCTCTTCTTCCACAACGGCATCGGCACTACTATCCACGGCCGACTGATGACGCAGGCACACAACGACTTCATCTATGCCATTATCATCGAAGAGACAGGCTCCCTCGTTGGCGCGTTCATCTTTGCCCTCTATGCCTGGTTCTACTTCCGCTGCATCCGTATAGCCACGCGTTGCCAGTCGCTCTTTGGCAGCCTCAGCGTGGCGGGCATCGGCACAGTCGTGTTCCTCCAGGCCGTGGTACACATGTGCGTAGCCCTCGGAGTCCTGCCCGTCACCGGCCAAACACTGCCCTTCATCAGCTATGGCGGCACCGCCTATATCATCATGGGAGTGGGCATTGGAGTCATCCAGTCCGTGGCGGCCGACAACAAGCGGCAGGCCCGCCTCGCCGCTGCGGCGAACACCCCCAATGGGCCGGAATCCGACAAAGAAAGTGCCGCCGCGACAAACAATTAGACAATCAGACACTCAGACAATCAAACACTCAAGAAATATGAAAGCAATCATCAGCGGCGGAGGCAGTGGCGGCCACATCTTCCCCGCACTCGCAATAGCCAACGCCATCCGTAGGCGCCATCCCGACGCCCAGATACTTTTCATCGGGGCCAACGGTCGCATGGAGATGGAAAAGATACCCGCTGCCGGCTACGAGATAAAAGGCCTTCCCATAGCGGGCCTCCAGCGCAAGCTGACTTTCCGCAATATCCTCAAAAACCTGCAGCTGCCCTATCGTGTGCTTCGCAGTCGGCGTTTGGTGCGCCGTATCATTCGCCAATTCCATCCAGATATCGTCGTAGGAGTAGGTGGATTTGCCAGCGAGCCCACCCTCGCTACCGCCGCCCGCATGGGCTACACCACTCTCCTGCAGGAGCAGAACTCCTATGCAGGCCTCACCAATAGGTCGCTCGCCCGTTCGGCAAACGTGATATGTGTCGCCTACGACGGCATGCAGCGTTTCTTCCCCGCCGAGAAGATAGTCTTTACGGGCAACCCCGTCCGTGCCGACATCGAGCAGGCCACCGCAACCCGCGACGAGGGCTGTGCCGCCTTCGAACTCGACCCCGCACGTCCCGTGATTCTCTCCGTGGGGGGCAGCCTTGGTGCACGCAGCATCAACCTCATGGTGCTGAAAAACCTCTCGTTCTTTAAGCAGCATGATATACAGATTGTTTGGCAGACAGGTCGATGGATGTATGACGAAGCCGTTCAGGCCGTTAGTGCGGCGGGACTTCAGCAATGGGTGAAAGTGCACCAGTTCATCAGTCGCATGGACCTTGCCTACGCCGCTGCCGACGTGGTGGTGTCGCGTGCTGGAGCAATCGCCATCTCCGAGCTCTGTCTGGTGGGCAAGCCCGTCGTCCTCATCCCCTCGCCCAACGTGGCCGAAGACCATCAAACCAAAAATGCGATGGCGTTGGTCGACAAGGGCGCGGCCCTTATGGTTCGTGACGACCAATGTGTCGACAAAGGGCTCCCCATGGCTCTCGACCTCCTGCGTAACCCTCAGCAATGTGAGGCGATGGGTCGTGCCATCAAGACCCTTGCGGTCCCCCATGCGGCCGACAAGATCGTTGACGAAATAGATAAACTGGTGGATAAAATTAAATGATTAAGGGTTAGAGGTTAGTGGTTAGAGAAGCTGACGCACCAAATATTTTTTAATTTTCAACTTTCAATTTAATATGA
The DNA here is from genome assembly GCA_016281475.1 of Bacteroidales bacterium. Next base: position 11,470 of record JAEEIS010000199.1, on the reverse strand, counting down.
ACTACTATTTTCTAGGTATCGGAGGCATAGGCATGAGTGCCATCGCGCGCTACTTCAAGCAGCGGGGCGACACCGTGAGCGGCTACGACCGCACGGAGTCGGAACTTACGCGCCAGCTGGTGGCGGAGGGCATTCCAGTGCACTATGCCGACGATCCGTCGCAGATACCCGACGCTGTCGACTTGGTGGTGTACACCCCTGCAGTGCCGCAGCAGACCGCCGAATTCCAATACCTGCTACAAAAGGGGGTCCCGATGCAGAAAAGGTCGCAAGTGTTGGGAGAACTGACCCGTGGTAAGAAATGTCTGGCGGTGGCGGGCACCCATGGCAAGACCTCTACCTCCAGCCTTGTCGCCCATATCCTGCACCATACCCCGATGGGCTGCAGCGCCTTTCTGGGCGGCATAGCCAAGAACTTCGGCTCCAACATAGTGGTCGACAACAAAAGTGAATACGTGGTTGTCGAAGCTGACGAATACGACCGCTCCTTCCTGCAGTTGCACCCCTATTGTAGCGTGATTACTGCCACGGATGCCGACCATCTCGACATATACGGAACACACGAGAACTTGCTGGCTGCCTTCGATCAATTCGCCTCTCAAACCGACCCCGACGGCTACCTGATAGTGAAGCAGGGTCTACCCTTATTGAATGAAGAAGGAGAGACCTCCGACGCGGAAGACCACGAACACCATCATAACACTCAAACACACAAGCATTCGAGCAATCAAACAATCCACACCTACACTGCCCATGGCATTGAGGCCGACTACTACCCCTGGAATGTGCGCAACTACAATGGCAACATTTATTTCGACCTCCGCACCCCCAAGGGAGTTATCTACGACCTTGAGCTGCCCAATAGCAGCCTCTACAACGTAGAGAACGCGGTGGCGGCAGCCGCCATGGTGATGTCGCTGGGTGTCGACGAGCACCAGTTGCGCTATGGCTTCAAGACCTATGAGGGAGTGCGCCGTCGGTTCGACTACCGTATTAAGACTCGCGACCTGGTGATGATTGACGACTACGCCCACCATCCGCAAGAAATTGCCGCCTGTCTGGAGAGCATACGATACCTCTATCCAGGCAAACGTGTGGTGGGAATCTTCCAGCCCCACCTCTATTCGCGCACACGCGACTTCGCCGACCAGTTTGCCGAAGTCCTATCTACTCTCGACGAGCTGATTATGCTGCCAATCTATCCCGCCCGCGAAAAACCTATTTTGGGCGTAACTTCCTCCATGGTACTGCGCAAGATAGACACCCTCTCCAAGTACCTCTGCACCCCCGACCAAGCCATAGAGCTCGTGCCAGCCCTCTGTCCCGATGTGGTGGTCACCATGGGTGCGGGCGACATCGACCGCTTGGTGCCCCGCCTCGAACAAACCCTCAAAGAAAATGAAAATTGAAAAAGGTTAGAGGTTAGAGGATTGAAAATTGAAAATTGTTTGGTGCGTCAGCTTCTCTAACCTCTAACCTCTAACCCCTAACCTCTAACCCTAAACATTCAATATGAAAAAGAAAACCAAGATAGTATCCTCCGTTATCGCACTGCTACTAGTGCTGCTGGTGTTAGCTGCCAACGTGTGGCGCCGCCAGTCGCTGGTCAGGGACGTTCGTGTGGACATAGACTATGGCCGTTCCGACACCTTGGTGACAGCCGCTCAGATAGAAGATCAAATACGGGCCGCGATGCCCAACATCACCTCCATCATGCTGCGCGATGTCGACCTCAAGACCGTAGAGCGGATAGCTGCCGCCTCCCCCTACCTTTCGGTCTGCAAGGCAGGCACCTCCATCAGCCGAAATGTGGTCGTCTTCGCCACGCAGCGTCGGCCCATCGTGCGCGTGTGCACGCAACAGGAATATTACCTCGACGAGACGGCCCACCGTGTGCCCAACAGTGCTGTTGGCTCGTGCGACGTGGTGGTGGCCAGCGGCAACATCCCGCCTGATGGCGCCGGACAAAAAGAGGTGTGGGAACTGGCCAGCTACCTCGACCACCATCCCGACCTCGCCCCCCTGTTCGACCAAATCTACCGCGATGCCAAAGGCGACCTCTACCTCACGCCCAAGTTGGGCAACCACGTGGTGCAACTGGGCAGCGTTGACGACCTTGACGACAAGTTCCACCGCCTCATGGCACTCTACCAACGGGCACTGCCACGGGTGGGATGGGAAAAATACAGCCAGTTGAGCGTCAAGTATCGCGGACAAGTGGTATGCACCAGGAAAAATGAAAAAGGTTAGAGGTTAAGGGTTGTAGGGGCTGAAACCGATGTCTGTCCGTACTGAGAGAAGGCTGCCGCCCCCCCTAACCTCTAACCCCCAATCTCTAACCTCTAACCATCAACAATAATCAAGCAAACAAAAAATCACACAATATGGAAAGATACGTAGTAGGCCTAGACATTGGAACGACAAAAATCGCCTGCTTTATAGGCCAGCGGGCAGAAAATGGTAAAATTAAGATTGTCGGTTTTGGCAGGACCGACTCCATCGGCGTCGAGCGTGGCGTGGTCCGCAACATACGCAGCACAGCCGAATCAATCCGTCATGCAGTGGCAGATGCCTCTGAAATGGCCAAATACGATGTCAAGGAAGTCTATGTCGGCATTGCCGGCCAGCACATCAAGAGCCAGTCGAACAAAGGGTCGGTTATGATACCTCCCAGCCACCGCATGATTGAGGAAGAGGATGTCGCGCGTCTTATTGATGACCAGTACCACATCCTGCTCGAGCCTGGAGAGGAAATCATCCACGTATTTCCGCAGTGCTTCATTGTCGACAACGACGAGCTCGACAACGACATCAGCCCCGTGGGTGTGGCAGGCAAGTGCCTGATGGCAAACTTCCACATAGTCACAGGCAACACCACCAACCTCCACAACATCCGCGACGCGGTGGAAGAGGCTGGCCTGACCATCAAGAATGTGGTGCTGGAGCCCGTGGCATCGGCCTACGCTGTGCTTGACGAACGCGACAAAGGAGCTGGAGTGGCGTTGGTCGATATCGGCGGTGGCACCACCGACATCGCCATCTTCCAAGACGGCATCATTCGCCACACTTCCGTGCTACCTTTGGCTGGCAACGTCATCACCAACGACATCCGTGAGAACTGCAAGATACTCAAGCATCAGGCAGAAAGCCTCAAGACCAGATTCGGATCCTGTCTCCCCACTAGTGTCAATCAGGACGACATCATCTCCATTCCGGGCATCCGCAATCAAGACCCGCGCGAAATCAGTGTGCGCACCCTTGCCGGTATTATCAAGTCGCGCATGCAACTCATCCTCGAGCAGGTGGGTTACGAGATTCAACTCTCTGGATTCGAGCGTCAGCTCATTGCTGGAGTGGTGCTGACGGGTGGTGGCGCACAGTTGAAAAACATCAAGGAATTTGCCGAGCTAGTTATCGGCATCGACACCCGCATCGGTACACCCGACGAACATCTTGACAAAGCCGAAAGTGTCAACTACGACGACCTCAGCCACCCCATGTATGCCACTGGTATCGGTCTGGTCCTATACGGTCTCGAGGCAGAAGAACTGGCTGCCAGTAAGACATCGGCCACAGAAGAAGTGCCCGTCGAACCTATTGTTGAGGAAGCTGACGAAGACGAAGTCGAGGAACCCTCGCCTACGAAGAAAGACAGGCAGAAGAATCGACGGAAGGTGAACGGTCGCGGCTATGTCGATACTGTCACCAACTGGCTTACCAAAGTGTTCACCGAGGAAGATCTAGGCGACTAGTGTTTGAAAATCAGTGTTGTTCCTGCTAATGGGAGGCATTTTGTTCATAACATGTTGATAAACAAATGGACGTCTAACTAACTGTTTGGAAATAAAGTGGTATTTTTACATTTTGAAATAATTTGCTGTTGATGGGGCAATTGTATGGATATGAATATTTTAAATGATATGGATATGATGGATGATAATAATAATTCGCAATTTTTGGCGTTCGACTCGCCGTTGAACCAGTCTTCTTTTATCAAGGTGGTGGGCGTGGGCGGCGGCGGCAATAACGCCGTCAACCACATGTTCCGCAAGGGCATCACGGGTGTGGACTTTATTGTCTGCAATACGGATATGAAGGCCCTGAACGGCAGCCCAGTGCCTAACAAGCTGCCGCTGGGCCATTCGGGCATGGGCGCGGGCAACGACCCCGCCAAGGCCCGTCGCGCCGCCGAGAGCAAAGAGCAGGAAATTAAGGAGCTTTTTGAGCATAACACCAAGATGGTGTTTATCACCGCTGGCATGGGCGGCGGCACCGGCACTGGCGCGGCGCCGGTGATTGCCCGCATCGCCAAGGAGGTCAGGGTGCAGGATGACGACATGGATGAGGATGGCCGCATTCTGGTGGTGGCGGTGGTGACTACGCCGTTCCAGTTCGAGGGGCGTCTGCGCCTGCGCCAGGCCCTGGAGGGCGTGGAGGAGCTGCGCAAGCATGTCGACTCGATTCTGGTGATTAACAACGAGAAGCTGCGCGGCTACGGCAACCTGGTGATTACCGACGCTTTCGCGATGGCGAACGACGTGCTGCTGACCGCCGTGAAGGGCATTGCGGAGATTATCACGCTGAACGCTTTTGTGAATATCGACTTCCGCGACGTGAACACGGTAATGGAGAATAGCGGCACGGCCCTGATGGGCATCGGCGAGGGCGAGGGCGAGAACCGCGCGCTGCAGGCCGTGGAGCAGGCCGCCACCTCGGTGCTGCTGGACGACAACGACATTGCGGGCGCGAAGAATGTGCTGCTCTATTTCTCCTACGGTCCCGACAATAAGGCGACGATGGACGAGATGGGCGCCATCACGGACTATCTGGGTCAGAAGACGGGTGCGGAGACTAACGTCATCTGGGGCACCGGCGAGGACGAGTCGCTGGGCGACAGGGTGAAGATTACGCTGATAGCGACGGGCTTTGAGCAGAAGGAGCGCCCCGAGGGGATGATAATCCAGCTGCCGGAGCCTGAGCCTGCGCAGACTCCCAAGGTCGTGCCCCCCACACCGGCGGGGGAGCCGCATATTGTGCAGAGGCCGGAGGTGCACACTAGGCCTGGGGACGAAAGGTGGGATGTGGCCGACAGGGTGGTGAAGGAGCCTGCGGCCGAGCCCGCAAGGCCTGCGGTGGAGACGAAGCCAGCTCCTACGCCGCATGTGATACCGCTGTATGAGGAGGAGGAGAGGAAGTCCGCTTCTTCCGCTCCGCAGAGGCCTGCCGACGACGGGATGCGCATCGTGCAGAAGGAACAGGGCGGGGTTGATGCCGAGAGGCCTGGCGTTTCGACGGAGAGGACAACGCGTCGGCCTGTCGACGAAAAGGCAGAGCAGGCGCAGCCGACGGCCGAGAGCCTGATGATGGAGACTATGAGCCGCGCAGAGCGCATCAAGATGATGCACGACCTGCTGCGCAATCATGCCGACGGAGCTGCCAAGGTGGAGGCGATGAATCCCATGGAGCTGACTGGCGAGCAGCTGTTTCAGGCGGCGCACTCGTCGGAGTCGGCAGTGAAGAATCCTGGCGTCACGGCCGACGGCAAGATAAAGCCTAACTCTTATTTGTATACTTCGGTGGATTGACATTGTTAATAGGTTAGAGGTTAGGGAGTAGAGGTTAGGTGACATACCCCCCCCGCTTCGCGGTACCCCTCTCAAGAGGGGTGGGCTGACGCACATAATCTCTAAACTCTAATCCCAATAGTTTCAATTTTCAATTCACTAACCTCTAACCCCTAATCCCAAATATTATGACTTTCCTTGGCACACAGAGAAGACGTACCGCCTTTGGGATGCTCTGCGGAGTTCTGGCGGCGGTGTGCTATGGTACCAATCCGTTGGGCGCGCTGAAGCTCTATGGGCAGGGGATGCCTACGAGCAGCGTGCTGTTTTACCGCTTCGGGCTAGCATGGGTGATAATGGCGGGGGTGATGTGCGCGCGCGGGCTTCCGTCCCGCAGCAGGCGGGAGCGTCTGCGGGTGTCGCGCGGGCAGTTTGGCACGCTCACCGCGTTGGGGCTGCTGTTTATCGTCTCGTCGCTGACGCTCTATTTCAGTTTCCGCTTGATGGATGCGGGGGTGGCATCGACTATCTTGTTTACCTATCCGGTGATGACGGCGGTGATGATGGCGGTGTTTTTTCACGAGCGTGCAGGCTGGCGCACGGTGGTGTCTATCGCGCTGTCGCTGGTGGGGGTGGCGCTGCTGTATTGGGGCGACGGCACGGCGACGTTGCCTGTGTGTGGGGTGGTGCTGGTACTGTTGTCGGCCCTGTCGTATGCGCTCTATATCGTGGTGGTGAACCGTAGCGAGCTGCCGATGTCGTCGTTTAAGATTAACTTTTATGTGCTGCTGTATTGTGCGTTAGGGATGCTGGCGTATGCGTGGCTGTCGGGCGAGCCGCTGACGCTGCCGAAGGGTTTTGAGGGGTGGTTTTATGTGGGGTGGCTTGCCGTAGTGCCCGCCATCATGGCTTTGGTGCTGATGGTGTATGCTGCCAAGCTGGTGGGGTCGACGACTACCGCCATCTTGGGTGCCCTCGAGCCGCTCACGGCGGTGTTGATAGGCATCTTGGTGTTTGGCGAGCGGTTTACGTTTACGCTGGCTGTAGGCATCGTACTTATCTTGTCGGCTGTGACTATTATTGTGTTGAAACCGGCGTGCCGCCGGTGACATTTATTAGGGCGTGTTGTGTCTCAAAAAAATGAACTGATTTTTCAATGGAAAGTAAGGTATCGAAAACGAATGATTCTCCCCGTATCGCCGCATTGGTGTCAGGCGGGGTGGACAGCTCGGTGGTGGTGCATCTGCTGAAGGAGCAGGGCTACGACCCTACGCTTTTCTATATCCGCATAGGGATGGAGGATGCGGAGGGATATATTGATTGCCCGGCCGAGGAGGATTTGGAGATTGTGGCCTATATTGCCCGCCGCTACGGATGCCGTTTCGAGGAGGTGAACCTGCACAAGGAGTATTGGGAGAGGGTGGTGAGCTATACCATCGAGTCGGTGCGCAAGGGCCTCACGCCCAATCCCGACGTGATGTGCAACAAGCTCATCAAGTTCGGTGCCTTCGAGCAGCGTTGCGGCAAGGACTTCGACCGCATAGCCACAGGGCACTATGCTAGAATTGAAAATTTAAAATTGAAAAGTGAAAATTATCCGAGTGCAGCAGCCAATTCTCAATTCTCAATTCTCAATTCTCAATTCAATGAGCATACCCCGGTCTTCGACCACCCCTCTAAAGAGGGGATGGCTGGCGCAGTAAATTTGAGTGTCACCGGCGACACGCCGGCTTTCACTTTCTTGGCTTCTGCCAAAGACCCTGTGAAAGACCAGACCGACTTTCTTTCGCAGCTCTCCTACGCACAAATCAGCAAGCTGATGTTCCCCATTGGCGGCATGATGAAAAGCGAGGTGCGCGACATAGCCCACGCTGCCCACCTCCCCTCCGCCGACCGCAAGGACTCGCAGGGCATCTGCTTCCTCGGCAAGATAAACTACAACGACTTCCTGCGCCGATACCTTGGCGAGCGCGAGGGCAAGATTGTTGAGCTGGAGACTGGCAAGATACTGGGCACCCACCGCGGCTATTGGTTTCACACCATCGGACAGCGCAAAGGGCTCTTCCTGAGTGGCGGCCCGTGGTTTGTGGTCAAGAAGGATATTGAAGAAAATGTCCTCTATGTGTCGCAAGGCTACGACCCCGACGCGCAATATGGCAACCGTGTCGACCTGCTCGACTTCCACTACCTCAGCTACGACCTATGGAGTGAGCAGCTAGAAGCCGGTAACCCCGTAGATGTGAAGTTCAAGATACGCCACACTCCCGAATTCGCGCAGGGTCATCTCATTCGCACAGAGCAAGGTGTCTCCATCCTCTCCGACGTCCGCATCCAGGGTATCGCCCCCGGCCAATACGCCACCATCTACGACAACGACGCCCACCTCGTCGTCGCCACCGGGCAGATTGCGAATTGAGATTTTTAATTAATACGTTAATTCGTTAATGTGTTAATTAGTTAATCGATTTACACATTCACATGTTAACACATTCACACATTCAAGCATATACTTCAGTATAGTAGTCCGGCAAGCCACAGCGGCAGCTTGTTGCCCACAGGCCATTCTATGTCATCTGCTAAGATGTATGAGTCGGGTATGTCGGCCACCTGGTCAAAGTTCTTAGTTGCTCCACCTACTTCAAACACATATTTCCCATCAATCTTGAAATCGCCGTTTTTTTTGCCGTACTCTATCCGATGTCGGTATCCCAATTGATTAACAACAAATGTCTCTCTTGCGGTCCCTATATTCGCTTTTTCCAGACACAAGGCATACAACATATTGGGGTTTTCCAAATACATCTTATCGGGCTTTTGTACTTTCTTTAGCGATTGGATGTCCGAATAGAGCAAATTGATAACTTTCGACATGGACAAATACCTAAGATATGTTATCACCGTATTACGCGAAGACTGTAGCATCAGTGCAATCTTGCTGATGTCAACTTCGTAGGGTACAAGTCCTGCCACTACATTTAGCAGCATCTGTAGCTTGCGAACGTTCACCGTCTCCACCTTGCATACCATCGGCAGTTCTGTGCCAATTACATAGTCTATCACATTCCCCACACGTTCATAGTATCTGTTCTCGCCCTCTAAATAGTAGGGGAAATAACCTACCTGAAGGTATTCGTGAAACAATGGCACAGGGTGACACAGTGTATTGATTTTACGACATACATCATCTGGTTTTTGAATAATATTGTCGAGAGAGAACACTGGGAGGTCGATTCCTTTATAAAACTGAAGAAATTCGCGGAAGGACAACCCTTGCATATTATACCAAATGCAACGACGCGAAAGGTCGGCCTCTGAATTGAGAATCTGCAACAAAGATGAGCCGCTAATGGTTACTTTCAGTTCGGGGAAGGTATCGTAAATCAGTTTTATTTCGCGACTCCAGTTCTGATAACGGTGAATTTCGTCTAAGAATAGGTGTTTTCCCCCGTTTGTAACGAATCGTTCCGCCAAGTCTACTAGTGTGTTTTGAGCGAAGTACAGACTTTCGGCTGTGGCATACAACACTTCGGAGAGGCAATTGGCATAGTGCTGTTTTATATACTGGAGTATCAGTGTAGTCTTGCCCACACCGCGTGGCCCTATGATGGCTGACAGCCTTTCGTCCCAAGCCACTTCGTTCATGCACTCTCTAACCAAATCTAACGAAATAGTCGTCAGCCGACGATTAAATTGTGATACCAATACGTCCATAATCAATTAGTTTAGAGCATTAACGTCGAAAGACGATATTTATTGCTCTCCCGGGAGAGCAAATTTCGCATTTTTTGCTCTCTCGGGAGAGCAATCTTTGCAAGCTGCTGGGAATATAGTGCTTGTAGCGTGTCTTCGACACGCAGGGCGGGGTCGACAGGAGACCCCACACTGAGCTCCCTGTGGACGCTTAGTGTGGGGTTAATTGGATGCCGTGCCTTCGGCACGGGCAAACTGCAAAAGTAGAGGGATGGTAGTAGCCTTACTTGGATGTAGGTCTCAGCCAAGTGAAAGTAACCCCGCTGGTGGGTAATCCTGAATAGTAGTAAGGATAGTTTTCTAAATCATCGGGATTATAGTTTGGATTCTGTTCAAGAATTGCATCCTGAACTGTTGATGAACAGAATATTGTGCATTGACTGGAAGTAGTGGAGATATTATTACAAATATCAAATATTCCTATACGTATTTGACGAACTCCTGCGATGTAGTAATTGTAGGTATAATTGAAGGCCCTGCTCACGTCAAAGTTGTCCAAGTTTAATCTTGTTAGGTTGTTACAGCCGCAGAACATACCAATCATGTCATATGCATTTTCTGTATTAAAGCTGGATAGATTAAGATTAGTCAGGTTATTGCAGTTCCAAAACATGTATTCCATCATCGTAACGTTTTCTGTATTGAAGTGTGATAAATTTAAGCTGGTTAGGCTAGCACATTCCCTAAACATCCATGCCATATCTGTCACATTTGCTGTATTGAAGTTGGAAATGTTCAGGCTTGTTAGGCTACTACAGCCAGAAAATATACTCTCCATATTTGTCACATTTTCAGTGTTGAAGTTGGAAAGGTCAAGGCTCGTCAAGTCGCTACAGCCCCAAAACATTCCGTACATAGACCTTACATTCTCAGTATTAAAATTGGATACGTCAAGGCTTGTCAAGCTGCTACAGAACGAAAACACTTCTGACATCCACTCACAATTCTCAGTGTTGAAGTGAGTAACGTCAAGGCTTATCAGAGAGCTGCATCCATGAAACATAGCGCCTATACTCGTCACATTTCTGGTGTTGAATTCTGATACATCTATGGTTATTAGATTATTACATCCGCAAAACATACCTTCCATACTAGTTACATTTTCGGTGTTGAACCTCGATACGTCTAGGTCTGTCAGGCTGTTACACCCCCAAAACATGTTGCTCATATTCGTTACGTTGTCGGTATTAAAGTTTGAAACATCAAGGCTTGTCAGGCTGCAACAACCATAGAACATACCACTCATATCTACTACATTAGATGTGTTAAATCCATCCCCAAAATCTATTTCGATAAGCGAATTGAAATAAATATTAGTCCATTGTGGCCGAAATAAATAATGACAGTTCGGATTTGCGTTTATCATGTCAGCACCGGTGGAAATAATCCATGTGGTACCATCCAAGTTGCCGTAGATTGGAACAGGAGAATCTACGGAAGAGAGAATGCGACCATAGGAAACTGAGCTATTGTATTCAAACACTACCGCTGTAGCGTTTTCAGGGATGGCTCGATTGAATGTCGGGCCGCTCACCAACTCGGCAGCGAGGATTTGGGTTAGTTGGTCTACGTTGAGGGTGACGGTGGTGTAGGTGTTGTGGCGCAGGGCTACGTTGCTTTTCGTCAGCTCGTAGTAATAGCCATCATTGGTGGTAAGGGTGAGGGTGACATTGTCCGTGGCGAAGGAGGGGACGTAGATGTCGAAGGCGGACTGGGCTCCGGCAGCCAACGTCACGTTGGTGGCTCCCGACAGGCGGAGGGAGACCGAGTGGGAGGCATCCGACGCGAGGGTGATGCCGTCGTCCGAAGTGCCGTTGATGGTGGCGGCGCCCGTGCCGCTCAGCATGGCGTTGGCGGTCTCCATCTTCAGGCTGCGGAGCGTCATGTCGCTGCCCGTGTTGTTGTTGACCACCACATGCACGATGGAGCAGAGGTTATAAAACTGCAACGTGCCGCCGTCGGTGTAGGCACCCATCGGGGCATCCACCCGCTGGTGTCCGCCCACCACCTGGTAACGCTGTGTGGCGGGCAGGGTGACAGGTATGGTGGCACTGTTGGTGATGTTGCTGCCCGGTGTCACCAACGAGGCGGGGAAGATGGCACGGTAGCTGTCGTCACCCACCACATCGGCTATCTGTGCCGACGAGCCGGAGATG
>JAEEIS010000198.1 GCA_016281475.1 Bacteroidales bacterium | reverse complement strand
CGAGGTCCGCCTGTCGAGGACGTTGTCTCCTATAGTGTTGACAGTCCACAACTATGAGGATACCAACACCGTTACGGTCATCGATAAGTCTGACGGCACCGACCGGTGGCACACGTTTGTCTGTTCCGATTTGCGTGAGTTTTTCCCCAATTATATTGTGTCCGTCACTACCTGTACTGAGAATCAGACTGACTATGAGGATTGCTTTTCGGCAACGGTGGAAGATACGGGAATCTTGATAGAGTTCCGTTTCGTTCTGGTCGAGGGCAAGTACTTTTTGAAACAAATTGACGACTATAGTATGTGAAATAGAAAAGCAACGATCTATGATGATAATATTAATATGATGATGAAAAGATTAGTTGTATTTGCCATGATGATGACTATGCTGTTTGCCGTCGAGGCACAAGAATCTGGTCACAAGTGCTGCCAAAAGAAAGGCAGTTGCTGCCAGCAGGCCAAGGCCGAAAAAGTCGAGTCCTTGCCTGTGGAGGAGTTCGCGCAGCGCATGATGTCGAAAAGCGTTGTGCTGGTGGATGTCCGCACACCGAAGGAGTTTGCCGAAGGCCACATACAGGGAGCAACCAACGTGGCGTGGGGCGACGACTTCGAAAAGCTGTGGAACGCCGAGGGCATCAAGAATCGTTTCACCGTGGCGGTATACTGCCGCAGTGGCCGTCGCAGCAGTGCCGCCGCCTCCGCGTTGGTGAAGATGGGCTACAAGGTGATAGAGCTGAAAGGCGGCATCCTGGCTTGGGAAAAGGCGGGTAAGTCTGTCGTGAAATAATTATGGCACTCCTCCACATCGTCCAGCGGCGAGGCAAGTTCTCGGTCAACATCCCCCACAAACTGCTCATCGACGGGCAGTTCGTAGGCATTATGAAGGCCAAAAAAGTCTCCATCGAAATGCCCATGGGGGAGTATGCCGTCACCATCCAGAGCATGGTGCCCTTCATCTCTGCCACCCGGCGCGTCGCCCTTTCGCCACGCAGCGAGACCACCCTCGAATTCGCCGACCGCGAGAAGTGGTGGGACAGGCTGTTCGTCCTCGACATAGTGTTGTGGACCATCAAACGCTTTCTGCATCTGGCCAGCCCGTGGACGTGGATTTACGAGGTTTTTACCAACGGCTATTTCGTTCTGTGGCTGCTCTATGAGTGGCGCATACGAAACAACTACTTTAAGTTTAGAATAATCAACAATAACAATTAGTCAAACATGAAAAAGTCAATTCTGTTCCTTATCACCTTCGGCTTCTGTGCCCTGGTCGCATCGGCACAGCCCTCCGGCCACCTCCGCAAGAATGGCCACCGCATTAACGGCATCGAGCGCAGGGTAGCCAAAAACGGTTTCCAATATAAGCTTGTCGGTTTCCGCACGAGCGACATGTACCAGTTCAACGACTTTATCTACAATGGTCAGCAACAACTCATTGCCGTCAAGGACTCGGTGCGTGGCGACTACAGCCTCATCGACTCTCTCTCCTATAACAATCAAGGTCAGATGACCCGCATGTCGGGTTGGCAGCTGCTGGGCGGACGCTGGGAGAATGTCTACTACATCGACTACACCTACGACCAATCTGGCAACATCGCCACACGAACCAACTACAACAACTTCGACGGCGACTGGCAGCTCGGCGGCGTGTATCACTACACCTACAACTCCGACAACCAGATTATCCTCTCCACCCTCACCATGAGCGGCATACAGTTCCAAAAGGTCGAATACACCTACACCGACGGTCTTCTGTCGGAAGAATTATGGTACAGCTACAACGGCAGCGGTCTCAGCCCCGACGAGCGTTTGACCTACACCTACAACGCCGACGGCCTTCTCTCACAGATTGACGACAGCATGAGCGACGGCAACGGCGGCTGGGAATACTTCGCCCGTCACAACTACCTATACGACAACGCCGGCAACTGCACCGAATACCACTACTTCGACAACACCGGCATGGAAGCCGAGCGCAGCCTATACCACTACGTCGAAGGCATAACCATCGACCAGACACTCATGCCTTGGACCCCAGAGATGACCCGACCCAAGACCTACACCAATACTGGCGTGTATGATGTCGAGCAGTGGTACAGCGTCGATGTCGACCACCATCTGCAGTACGTCTGCGACTTCCTCTACAACTATGCCGACATCCATGCCGCTATACGGCAGGCCGATGCGCCCTCGCTGACCATCAGCCCCAATCCCGCCACGGGCGTGGTGACGATAGGCGGCCTCACCGACCATCCCGCACAGGTGCAGCTCATCGACGTGACGGGCCGTGTGGCCATGGCCGCCATGCTGGGCAATGGCTCCGACAAGATTGACGTGCAGTCGCTCCCCGCCGGCTGCTACACCGTCCGTCTCCTCCAGCAAGGCACCCTAAGCACCACCAAACTTATTGTCGAAAGATAATGTGTAAATTCGTGAATGTGATAATGTGTTAGTAGATTAACTCATTCACAAATTAACAAATTAACGCATTCCTCCATGTCCCTCTTATACGATTCCATCATAGTCCTACGCGACGACACTCAGGTCGAAGGGCTTTCCCGTTTCTTCAAGACCGACCCCGGCCAGTACGGCGAGGGCGACCAATTCCTTGGCATCAAGGTGCCGCGCAACCGCGAGGTGGTGAATCGAATATGGCGCGACTGCACCTTCGACGACCTCGAGCAGTGCCTCGCCTCGCCCTACCACGAAGTCCGCCTTGCTGCCCTGCTCACCCTGGTGCAGATATTCAAGCACGCCAAGAAAGACAAGCCCTTGCAGCAGCGTTGCGTCGACTTCTACCTTTCCCACACCCAGTATATCAACAATTGGGACCTCGTCGACCTCTCCTGCTACGAAATCCTTGGCACATGGCTCCTCGACAAGGACCGCACGCTCCTCTACCACCTGGCCCGCCACGGCAAGACCCTCTGGGAACAGCGCATAGCCATCGTCAGCTGCATGGCTTTCGTGCGCCGCGACCAGTACGACGACTGCCTCGCCATCGCCGACATCCTCCTGAACCACCAAGCCGACCTCATCCACAAGGCCGTCGGCTGGCTCCTCCGCGAAGTGGGCAAGCATCACGAGCCTACCCTCGTAGCCTTCCTCGCCTCACGCTACCGCACCATGCCCCGCACCACCCTTCGCTACGCCATCGAGAAGTTCCCGCCCGACACCCGCCGCGCCTACCTCTCCGGCACCCTTTGACCCTCCCTCGCCACATCCCCCTACTGCTAACGTAAGCACCTCCTCACTCCCTAGTATCTTTAATACTTATCCTATATTTATTCTATATTTATACTTTAGTTATTCTATCTATAATAGTATAACTAAGGTATAACTAAGGTATAAGTGTAGAATAGGAGAGGAAGTTTGTAAGAATTGAGGATGGAAAAAAGTGAAAGTGAAGAGATGGGTGGTAAAATAGTTTTGTGGATTTTGCGTTATTGATAATTGAAGGATTATTGGGTTTTTGGTGGTGTTAAAGGGGGAGTTGAGTTGAGGATAATGAAAATAATTTTTTTGGGTGATGTAACAAAATGGGTTATTTTTGCTACATACAGGAACAGAAGTGTATTATAACGTTATAGATTAAAAGATTAGGCATGAAAAAGTTTTGTTTGTTGTTGCTGGTGTTGATTGTTTTTATTCCGTGCAGGGCTGTGGAGCCATGGTCGGGGATAGGGGTCGTGTTCTTTAAGTGCCACTATCCGATAATGACGGAGGAATCGGTGAACCTCGACATTTTTGACTCTACGCTCACAAGGATAATCACGACCATTAATTTTAGGGACTGCAATGATAGGGAAGATGTCGAGTTGGTCGAATTTGCCGATGAGGTCAAGGGATTGTGCATAGCCTCTATGCGGAACGATGCAATTAAGGTGATTCTGAGCGACCTTGGTGGTCATGTTCGATACGGATGGGTGAAGCGGGACAACGCTGTTATTGATTACCGTCTATGGTCGGCGTTGCTACCTAGTCAGAGGGAGGTGTTCCCGCTGAACAATAAGGATGGGGTGGCTCGGATTGCTTTTTTCAAGGCTCCCGATGGCGACACGCTGGACATGCAGATTCCACGGATGAAGGAACTGTGGTATGATTATAAGAATGAGGTAAAGAGACTGTTGGATTGCGACTTGATACCGACCGGTCGTGTCAGCCAAGGGGGATGGATGCAGGTTGATGTTTCGACCCCGCACGATGAGGGTGATGATGATTTTGAATGCCGTCGCATCAGGTGCTGGATACGCTATTTGGATGAATCGGGACATCCGTTGGTTTGGTATTATACTCGGGATTAATACAGTTATGATAATGAGAAAGGATGTGATCTTTGTATTTAAACCTCGTTTAAATATGAATCGGATTGGTCTTCTGATTTTGAATTTGGTATTGCCACTTTGGACATTGAGTGCGCAGTTGGAAGAATATCACGTACTTGAGACGTGCAAGGAGATAGAGATTCCCTATTTGATGTTTTCGTACAATACAAATGATACGATGGACTTTCAGCAATTTAAGAGCCTCTTTCCTTGCTTCGCGCTATCGGATTCCAGCCAATTGGTAACGACGGGCAAGACCATCCCAATGAAGGCTCAGTATCAGAAGTTTTTGAGTAAGGAATTGAGAACAGGAACGGGAGCATTCCTATGTGGCAATTTCTTCTACGATGGCTATTGTTATGTGGCATTCTTTGACTACATGGAGGAGTTACCTTCCAATAGATTGTTCTATACTCATGTGTTGATTTACAATTCGGAGGGAAAGATATTGAACGAAATCCGAGTGCTGAATGGGTCTGACGAACCTGCCTGTTTGGGGGACTGGTTTGTGAGTGCATCAGCCATAATACACAAGTATTATGGCCCTTATATTAACAATGACTCATATCCAGTAAACTGCAAGGAAACCATTTATTCACTCGCAAAGGATTCTCGGTTGGAAGTGATAGGGGAACGCCAATATTCGACGGTAAGGAGTGTTGTATGGTGAAATAAGTTAAATTGCTTGTCCAATGAAAAATATTAGATTATCAATCATTTGTATTCTGCTTCTCGCCTCTTGTGCCAACAAGGGCAGCAAGGGCAGCGATGAGTTCAGTGCCCGAGTCCAGTATGTGGATTTTCTGAATGCGTATTGGAGCAGCGGGGATGCCTCCAATGTCGATTCGGCGTTGAAATACAATGCGTATGTATTGGAGTCGGACACGGCAGGTGTCATAGACTATTTTTATCGGATACAGATGTTTGACCTTTGTGAGCGGTACGATTCTGCCCTCTCGATTATTGATAGGATGCCGCAGGATTTGGTGTCGTGGCCGCCAGAATACAAGTCTTATTTGAGATTGAAGTGCAAGGCGATTATGGCAGAAGAGGCACATGACATGCTTGGATACAAGAAGAACTTGGATAGTATCATCACGCTTTGGACTCCGCTGATGACGGATTCTATAGCGAAAGTGGATTCGCTCCTTTCATTGCCATTGCCATTTGACGACATTTTGTTCCAATATGGCCATCTGTTGGTTCCGTATACTGAATATTATAATATTATGACACACCTTAATGGGAAAGATTCGGTTGTTAGGATTCTCGCTGCCAAGAAGGAGAAGTTCAATTGGAATGATGACACGTATGATGATATTGTGGATTTTGCGACTAGCGACGGAGGGGCATTGACGCTGCCATAGGTTGCCATTGACGATTTGGTTATCACTCGAAAGTAAACCTCATTAATATGAAATTCAAGTTGTTGAAATTGTTTTTCTATCACCAATACGCTTGGCAGGAAAGAGTAGGGAATGCCGACATTGCGCCATTTTCGACAATAGCATGGATGGGATTTGTTGTAACAATTGATATATTTGGTATTCTCGCTTTGTTATCACCTTTCTGCCCATTCATAAAAAGTATGACGTTCACCTTTCCCATACCATTTGTATTGAGTTTGATTGTTTTTTACTTTGTGTTGGAATACCGTTATGATTACAAGAGAATGGTTAGTTTGGCAAAAGTGATAGTGGGAAAGCGAGGGAAATGGCTTTGGATTATCAATCTTTATATAATAACAATATTGTTTCCAGTGATAGTTGTTTTGCTGTTGTGGGCGTATAACAATGGCTACATTTATATATATAACGGTTAATTCATAATTCTGCTGCTTTATCCCATTACTAACTTACCGCATTCTCCAGAATAAGGCCAAAGCAAGACATGGGTAGTATAAAGTGGGAAGATTTTTTTGTCCTTTATTGTTAATATGGTTCTTGATTATGTTATTATAATATTGTAAATTAGATTATTGTGTTTGTGATTTAGAAGTGTATGTTTGAATTAACTAATTGTAGGTTAGATACATGCAGTGTTATCAACAATTAATTCTGGTCATACCTCATCAAAAAGGAAAAAAGTTGAAGAGAAAAGCTATTTTTGCAAGGCGAATTTGGGAAGTAATGAAAAAAAAGTGAAAAAAAATATTCTTGATTCATAGTTGTTTAACATCTTCGATGCAAAAAAAACGAAAAAAAAATTTTGTAGTTTGAAAAATGGTCGTATCTTTGCACTCGCTTTCAAGGAAACAACGAGTGTTGATAAGAAAGTACGAGAACTTTGAATTATTTTGAAACATGAGATAGCGTGTGTCAATCATCAGCCGGCTGGGCTGGCTGGGAGGACACGAGATGAGTCAAAGAGGTTACAGAGCAATTCTTACAATGAAGAGTTTGATCCTGGCTCAGGATGAACGCTAGCGGCAGGCCTAACACATGCAAGTCGAGGGGCAGCGCGGGGTAGCAATACCCTGGCGGCGACCGG
>JAEEIS010000197.1 GCA_016281475.1 Bacteroidales bacterium | reverse complement strand
GCCGCCGATGTCACGAAGCACCTTCACCTGTCCCACGCTGCCGTCCTTCTCAACCACGAAGGAGACGAACACTTTACCAGTGATGTTGTTCTCCTTGGCGAGCTGCGGGTACTTGATGTTGTCCGCGATGAACTGCGACAGCGCACCGAGGCCTCCGGGGAATTCGGGGTCTTCCTCCACAACGAGGAACACCTCCTCTTCCGCAACTTCCTCCTCTTCCTCAACCTCCACCTTGATAACCTCTTCCTGAGCCTGGTTGGCGTTGTCGCCAGCGTCGATGATACCGACCTCATTGGTCAGCTCAGCGTCGTTCTCGACAACCGTCAGGTCGGTGACAACCTGCTCGGGCTCTTCGGGTGGTGGTGGTGGTTCGTCGGGCTGGTCGGTCTGGATGACGTCGGCGTCAATCTCCATGTCCAGTGCGCGAAGGTTGACCTCCTTCACTTCCTTCTCGTACGAACGCACGTTGAAGGCGACAAGAGCGGCAGCCAAAATCACCACCAAGCCGATTTCCAGATACAGTCCTCTGCGATTTTCGAGGTCTGCCCTTGGGGTTTTCTTTGCTTCCATATTGTTGAATTTTAAATTGTTGTTTACGTTTTTTGATGTCTTTTTGGCATCTTTTTTCAACCGCTAAATTACTATTTTTTTTTGAATTATCAACATTCCGTTGTAAAAAAATCGCAAAAACAACTATTTTTAACACTCCCCTCCGCCCCCTTCAAACCCTGCTTCCGCTCTGCCTCCTGCCGTGTTCGACACCCCCTCCCTCGCCCCACCTCTGCATCCCCCTCGCTCCACCCTCCGTCCAACGTCCGTCACACCTCCATCCCACTTCCGCCTTTCTGGTGGTGGCATCCCATGCTCGTTCCGTCGTCGATCCCGCATACCTCCGGCTATATTCTTTTTTTTCCCTCCCGTACCGATTCCTACCGCTTCTTACGCCTTCCTACCGATTTCTACCGATTTTTACTGATAGCAGGACCCTTTATCGCTCCTATGGCGAAGAAGGACCTTCAATTGGGTGGCAATAGGTTGAAGTAAGTCGGGAGTCAGGCTGTACGGATATGGGGCTGCGTGTGGGGTGTGGAGGATTGCCGGATGGTGAAAAGTGAAAATATTTAGGTGTAATTTTAAAACTTATTAAAATTTATTAAGAAAATAAATTAAAATTTTGTATGTCAAAAAATGTTGCTATATTTGCAAATGAAAAGAGTGAATGCTGAGTGAGGTTAAAGTGTTGATATGAGTGAGGTTGGATTGTATTTTGGTAAATCGGATGATGAGGAAATTCGTGGTTGGAGGCTGGGCTGATTCCTTTTTTATGGTTATCAAGATATAAGTGTTTCATCGTAATGCTTTTTTTGGGCGGGCGGCCTTTGTTCTTTAGGCTGCCCGCTTTTTTTTGCTATGTCGAAAAAAAGTGTTATCTTTGCACGTCAAAACTTTTTGTATTATGAAGAATAGAGTATTTGTTTTTGTGATGCTTGCCGCCGTGGTGGCAGGCATGGTATCGTGTAATGGCGGCCAAAAGCAGCCTAAAAAGTATGCTGTGACGGTTGAGCCGCTGAACGGAATGGAAGAACAGCCCAAGCTGGACACGGATGTGCTGATTGCCATGTGGGACGACGGCATGGAGGTGTCGACCCCGAGCCTGGTGAAAGGCGAGGAGGGCTACGAGATTGTGTGCGAAACCCCTGCCGACCCGAAGGGGGTGGTGCGCGCGGTGTACATGTCCAACGCCATCGTGACTGACGCGGGACTCGTGGATATCAGCAATTACCAGTGGGATAGGCAGCTGGACAACGGTATGGTGTATTATGGCGAGACGACCGAGAAGGCCCCCGACGTGATGGCGCTGAAGGCCGTCTGCGGCATCGTCCGCCTGCACCTAGTCTCGCCGGAGAAGATTCGCAAGGTGGTGGTTAGCACGGCCGACAGCAACCGCTATATGACGGGCGTGTTTGAGGTGTCGAACTACCCCTTCCCGGTGCTTACGCCCACCGAGAGGTCGGTGCGCAGCGTGGAGGTGAATGACCTGTCTGTCGACTTCACGGAGGGTGCGGACTTGTGGTTCTACGTGGCTCCCGGCTGTTTCAACACCTTCACGGTGGAGATGACTACGGCTGACGGCCGCGTCTGCACCAAGAACCTGAAGGATGGCAACGAGGTGATGGTGGAGCGCAACGCCGTGTGCACCGTCGTCCTCGGAACAGAAGGCCACGAGCTGGTGTTTGAGTAAAGGCATTTTTGAGAGTGCGTGCCTCCGGCGTGCCGAAGGCACGCGCTCTCGAAAAAGAAAAATGAAAGTTTTTTTGCTGATTGAAAAAAAAGTCGTATCTTTGCATCCTCAAAATCTGAGACATGTTGAGGTGTTTTTGAGTGTTGTTGATTGTGGCTCATGTTTTTGCGAGAGAAATAAATGATTGTTGATTGTCCAATGGTGTAATGGCAGCACTCCAGATTTTGGTTCTGTCAGTCCAGGTTCGAGTCCTGGTTGGACAACAAAAAAGTTGAGAGTTGAAAGTTGAGAGTTGAAAGTTGGATGCGCGTCCAGATAATTTTCAACTTTAAATTTCCAACTCTCAATTCTTATTAATAATAAAGAATACTTTAGCATCTATGGCAGAACTGACCGAACAAGAACAAATACGTAGAAACTCGCTGAACGAACTGAAGAAGCTGGGCATCGACCCCTATCCCGCAGCATTGTATGAGGTGAACGTGAAGTCGAGCGAGATATTGGAGAAGTACCCGCAGGACAATACGCTGTATCAGGATATCAGCATCGCGGGCCGCATTATGAGCCGCCGCATCATGGGCGCGGCCTCGTTTGTGGAGCTGCAGGATTCGTATGGGCGCATCCAGCTGTATATCAAGCGCGACGAGATTTGCCCCGGCGAGGATAAGACGATGTACAACACGGTGTTTAAACGCCTGCTGGACATCGGCGACATCATCGGCGTGAAGGGCTATGTGTTTGTCACCCAAATGGGCGAGACGTCGATTCACGTGAAGAGCCTGACGGTGCTGAGCAAGAGCCTGCGCCCCCTGCCGATAGTGAAGGAGAAGGACGGCGTGGTGTATGACGCGTTCAGCGACCCCGAGCAGCGCTATAGGATGCGCTATGTGGACCTGATTGTGAATCCGCAGGTGCGCAAGGTGTTTGAGCAGCGGGCGGTGATTGTGAACACGATGCGCGAGTATTTCAACGAGCAGGGCTACCTGGAGGTGGACACGCCGGTGCTGCAGAGCATCCCCGGCGGCGCGGCGGCAAGACCGTTCATTACGCACCACAACGCGCTGGATATCGACCTGTATCTGCGTATCGCCAACGAGCTGTATCTGAAACGGCTTATCGTGGGCGGATATGCGGGTGTGTATGAGTTTAGCCGCAATTTCCGCAACGAGGGCATGGACCGCACGCACAATCCGGAGTTTACCTGCATGGAGATATATGTGGCCTATAAGGACTACAACTGGATGATGACCTTCGTGGAGACGATGCTGAACAGGATAGCCATGCGGCTACACGGCACGACGAAGGTGATGGTGTGGGGCAACGAGATTGACTTTAAGGCCCCGTTCCGCAGAGTGCCGATGTGCCAGCTGATTAAGGAGCAGACGGGCTACGACGTGGAGAACATGGACGAGCAGCAGTTGCGCGAGACCTGCAAGGCCCTGGGCGTGGAGACGGACGAGACGATGGGCAAGGGCAAGCTGGTGGATGCCATCTTCGGCGAGAAATGCGAGCATACGCTGATACAGCCGACCTTTGTGACCGACTACCCGATAGAGATGTCGCCTTTGTGCAAGCGGCATAGGAACAACCCGAATCTGACGGAGCGTTTCGAGCTGTTTGTCAACGGCAAGGAGCTGGCTAACGCCTATAGCGAGCTGAACGACCCAATTGACCAGCTGGGACGTTTCCAAGACCAGCTGCGCCTGAGCGAGAAGGGCGACGACGAGGCGATGTTTATCGATATGGACTTCGTGCGCGCGCTGGAGTTCGGCATGCCGCCCACGTCGGGCATGGGCATCGGTATCGACCGTCTGGTGATGATGATGACGGGCGAGCAGAGCATTCAGGATGTGCTGCTGTTCCCGCAGATGAAGCCGGAGAAGAAGGCTGTGGTGACCACGGACGAAGAGTTTGTGCAGCACGGTGTGGCAGCCGAATGGGTGCCTATGCTGCGCAAGGCAGGCGTGAACACGCTGGCACAGCTGAAGGAGGCCAACCCCAACAAGCTGTATAACGACCTCAACGGCTTGAGAAAGAAGAATAAACTCGACATCCCGCCCGTGCAGAAGGAGGCGGTGGAGAGTTGGATAAACGGCTGATGGTCACTATGAAGGTAAAGCAGTTTGTTTTCAACCATTTCCAGACCAATTGCTATGTGGTGTGGGACGAGGCGACGAAAGAGTGCGCCGTGGTGGACCCGTGTGCGGAGTCATCGTATGAGGATGAGAGGTTGGTGCGCTTTGTCGAGGAGAACGGCCTGAAGGTGGTGAGGATAATGCTGACACACGCGCATGTGGACCATATTGCCGGGCTGCGGGAGGCGTGTGAGCGGTATAAACTGCCTGTGACGCTGCATCGCGACGGCGTGAAGCTGCTGAAGCAGGCAGAGGCGTATGGCTCGATGATGGGCTTCGGCGTGACGGCAATGGACAGCTTGGTGTGCGATTTTATCGAAGACAATGATGTGCTGAAGATTGGCGAGGGGGAGGTGGAATGCCGCTATGTGCCGGGCCATTGCCCGGGAAGCATGGCTTATGTGCTGAAAGATGCGCAGATGGTGCTGACGGGCGACGCGCTGTTTTGCGGCAGCATCGGACGCACCGACCTGCCTGGAGGCAGCTACCCCTTGCTGATAGAGAAAATACGCAATAGAATAATGGTATTGCCCGACGAGTATCAGGTGCTGTCCGGTCATGGAGAAATCAGCACTATCGGAGATGAGCGTCGGTATAACGGATTCCTGGTATAAAAGAGGAAGTTAAATTGGGAAGTTAAAAGGGACAAATGCATTGTCGCAAATGGATTGTCCTTTTTAACTTCCTTCTATTATTGTATTTTGGTCCAATCGATAGGTGTGAGTCCCTGTTGCTGCAGGAGTGCGTTGCACTGTGAGAAATGGCGGCAGCCAAAGAATCCGCGATAGGCCGACAGCGGCGACGGATGTGGGGCTGTGAGGACGTGGTGGCGGGTGCGGTCGATGTACTGCGCCTTGCTGATGGCGAAGCTGCCCCAGAGCAGGAAGACGATGCCTGTGCGCTGCTGCGAGAGGGCTTGAATGGCGGCGTCGGTAAAGAGCTCCCAGCCACGGTGCTGGTGCGACCCGGCCTGATGGGCGCGGACGGTGAGCGTGGCGTTGAGCAGCAGCACCCCTTGGTCGGCCCAGCCGGTGAGGTTGCCACAGGTGAGGGGTATGTTGGTGCCGAGGTCGCTATTGATTTCCTTGATGATGTTGACTAATGAGGGCGGTACAGCGATGCCGGCAGGCACGGAGAAGCAGAGCCCGTGTGCTTGCCCCGGCTCGTGGTAGGGGTCTTGTCCGAGGATGACCACTTTGACCTTGTCGAAGGGGGTGCGGTCGAAGGCGGCGAAGATGTCGCCCCCTTTGGGGTAGCAGACGTATTGCTGGCGTTCGGCAACGAGAAACTCTTTCAACTGAGCGAAATAGGGTGCTTCGAACTGGGGTCGGAGCACTTCGAGCCACGAGGCATCAATCTTGGGGTTGATCATGAGAATACGGGGTTAGAAACTGAACGTCATGCCTGCGCTCCAGAGGATGGGAAGCTGGTCGACGCGGGTGTAAGTGATGCGGTCGAAATAGAAGATATTGTTGCGATTGTAGACGTTGGTGACGCTAAGGTTGACATCTAGGATTGAGCGTTTGCCGATGGAGAAGCGGCGTTTGGCACTGAGGTCGAGGCGGTGGTAGTTGGGAAGGCGACCAGCATATAGCTCGCCGTAGGCAATGCCGTAGTTGCCATTGGTGAGGGTGTAGTCGGTGGCGATGCCTCCGTCGAAGTTGATGCTCTCATACATGCCCTGAGTCTGTGTGAAGGGGAATCCGCTGCCGTAGCTCCAGCGGCCGCTGATTTCCCATTCGTGAGTTTCTCCTAAACGGACGGTGCCGAGGAGGTTGATGGTGTTGCGGCGGTCGTAGTGGGGAGTGTAGGTCTGAATCTCGTCGGTGCGTTTCACCCAGCCAAGGGAGTAGGTGGCCCAGAGGTAGAGCCAGTCGATGTCGTAGCAGAGGCTGATGTCGAAGCCGTAGGCGTTGCCAGTCTCGATGATGAAGTCGGTGAGGTAGTATTCGGGCTTGGCGTAGGCACCCGTGGGGCCGTAGGAGGCATCGTCGCGGTCGTACATCTTGTTGCGGTTGGTGTTGAGCAGGTTGTTGAAATGCTTGAGGTATGCCTCGGCGTTGGCGGTGAGGTGGTTGGAGAAGTCGTATTCGGCGCCCACGACCAGATGCTGGGAGTGTTGTATGCAGTTTTCGACGGGGCTGTTCCTGAAGGTGGTGGGCTTGTTGAGGCTGCCAGTGCCGGTGAGGATGCCGTTGAAGAGGTTGACGATGTCGTTGTCAGAGCGTGCGTCGAGGAAAATCTGGCTGTAGAGACCGCCTGCCATCTTGAGTCGGAAACGGTCGGTGGCGTTGTATTTGGCTGCAATGCGGGGCTCGATACTACCGGCGTTGAGCGACGAGTAGAAAATGTAGCGCAGGCCGGGGTCGATAAGCCATTTGCCTGTGGCAATCTTGTAGGTGCCGTAGGCAGAGATGTTGTTGGTGAATTCTTCCTGTTTTGAATTGAGACCGTGGAAATTATAGAAATTGTAGTCGGTGTGGTAGTATTCGATGGAGAGGCCGTATTTCAGGCGGTTGGCACCGATGAAGTTGGTGATGTCGAGCCCCATGTTGAAGCCGTTGATGCGGCTGTGCTTGTCCTGTCGGGAGGAGTCGTTGAGGGTGATGGTGTAGTCGGAATAGGCGACGTGGCCTTCCAGAATGGAACTGGAGCCAGTCACCAGCATGAAATTGGTGCCAAGACCGTAGTTTTGCCAATGGTAGTCGGCCAAGGACTGGTAGCCGGTGACATCGTCGTCGAAACGAAAGCCGAAGAAGTTGATTTTGCTTCCTGAGCCAGAATTGACAGATAATTTGCCGTATAGGTCGAGGAAGTCAAACGGCAGGGTGCCGTCCAAATAGGGATAGAGTAGGCCGGAGGTCTTGGAGAGGAAAGAGTTTTTGGCGGAGAGTAGATAGGTGACGGTGGTGTGGCTGGTGGAGGTTTCCTTCTTGAGGGGACCTTCGAGAAGCAGGGAGGCTCCGAAGGTGTTCAACCCAATTTTGCCAGCATGGCGTTTCTTGTTGCCGTCGCGGGTGGTGATGTCCATCACCGAGGAGAGTCGTCCGCCGTATTCGGCACCGAAGCCGGCACTGTAGATGTCGGCATTCAGGATAATGTCGGTCTCGAAGATGGAGTAGAGTCCGATGGAGTGGAAGGGGTTGTAGACAATCATGCCGTCCAAGAGGCAGAGATTCTGTATCATAGATCCACCTCGGATATACAATTGTCCACCTTGGTCGCCTGTGGAGTTGATGCCGGGCAGCACTTGGAGGTACTGCGCGAGGTCGGCGGTGCCGCCGATGGAGGGCATCTGCTGGATTTGCGAGGCGGTGATTTTCTCCACGGATACTTGGGTTTGTATCTTGCGCTCCTCGATGCGGTTGTCGGTAATAACGACAGTCTTCAGTGTTTTTGACTCGGCTTTGAGCGAGATATTGCGGACGATGGTCTGTCCCTTGGCGATGGTGATGGATTCGGTGAATTCTTGGTATCCGACAAAACGCACGCGTAGGGTGTAATCGCCCGGAGGCATTTTGTTTATGAGAAAGAATCCGTTGAGGTCGGTGGCGGTACCGAAGCGAGTGCCGTCAAGTACCACGTTGGCAAAGGGGATAGCCTCGCCTGTTTCCTCATCGGTGAGCACGCCTTTGACGGTCTGTGCATGGAGTGCCATGGAGCAGAAGAGTATCGCTGCGAATAATGCGATTTTTTTCATCAGGGTAATTAATGTATAATTTTAAAAACTAGTTCTTTAAGTAATTCTCCGTCGGTGACGGTACCAGCGTTGCGAATGCCTTTTGAGCGTAGGTCGGCATCGTTGAGATAGCCGATGCAAGAGGCAAGTTTGCCGAGGGGGTAGTTGTTGGCAGCAGTTGCGTAGTCGCGCACAAAGTAAGGGTTGATTTTCAACGCGCTGGCAGCTTCCCCCTTGTCGGTGAGTTGGTGGTATATCATCACCTTGATGAAGTAGCCGTAGAGCGAGGGCAGTACCATCTGGATGGGGTTGTCCTTGGGGTTGGCGGCAAAGTGGTTTACGATGCGGTTGCACTGTAGCACGTCGCGTCGACCTATGGCGTTTTGTAACTCAAACACGTTGTAGTCCTTGCTGATGCCGATGTTGCGCTCGATAATGTCTTCGTTGATGACATCGCCTGGGTTGAGGGAAATGAAGACCTTGGAAAGTTCATTGGCTATGCGGCTCAAGTCGTTGCCGATAGACTCGGCAATAAGTACCGATCCTTTTTGTGTGATGGTGTGGCCGTGCTGGTTGACGAAAGTGCCTATCCATTCGGGCAACTGGCTGTCGTAAAGCCGTGCATGCTCAAATATGCAGCCTTTGGCGTTGATGGCCTTGTAGGCTTTGCTTCGTTTGTCCAGTTTCTTGTGTCGGTAGCAGAATACCAGCAAGGTCTGGCTTAGGGGATGCTCCAAATAGTCGGCTAGCAGGTCCCATTCCTTGAGGTTAATGTCCTGAGCCTCCTTAACCAACACAAGTTTTACCGGCGACATCATGGGGAACTGCTTAGCGTAAGAAATGACGGTCCGCATGTCGGTGTCGCGGCCATAAAGAACTGTTTGGTCAAAGTCGCGCAGGCTCTCGTCCACGATGTTCTCCTCAATATAGTCTGAGACGAGGTCAATAAAGTAATTTTCCTCGCCCGTGAGTAGGTACACCGGCATGTAATTGCCTGCTTTGAGACTGTCTTTTAGTTGCTTGTCTGTAACGACCATTATTGTATGGTATCAATTTTAAATTGCAAATTTACACAAAAAAAAGCAATTATCGTCACTCATGGTAAAATTTAACGTACCAAGGCTAGATTTTATATATCCAAATACAGTTTGTATCGGTTTCCTCCTTTTGACGACTATGACTGAAAAAAGTACTAGTGTCTGCTTTTTATGCCGTTCTTGGCTTGAAATTCATCCCTTTTCTATTGTTGTGAAATTTTAGTAATGTGTTTTTCGTCCCTAAATTTATGTTATTCGCCACCTAAAAATGATTATTTTATCCCTTTTAACATGTCGAGAGCAACCTTTTTGTCGGCCGTTATGGATGAGATTGTTACTTTTGCATCCCGATTAACAATTATTAAGATAATGGAAGAACCGAAAAGACTTTTTGACCTTTTAGATCGTAAAAAGGCTCTTAGCCCCGAGCGCGCCTCTCTGGTTCGCAAAGAGGGCAATGAATGGAAGAAACACTATATTGATGAATATATTGAAAAGTCGAATCAAATCAGTTATGCCTTGATGCAACTTGGCTGTGCACGAGGCGAAAACGTGGCTTTGATTTCGACAGGTCGTCCCGAATGGAACTATATTGACATGGGCGTACAGATGGCAGGTTGTGTCCTTGTGCCGATATACCCCACTATCAGCGTCAGCGAGTACCTTTATATCCTGAATCATTCCGAGGTGCGCTATATCATAGTGGAAACTGAGGCCCTGTATAAGAAAATCACTTCTATCCTGCCTCAGTTGCCCGAGGTGAATACGGTATATGTTATCAATAAGGTAGAAGGAGCTCACCAGTTGGACGAACTCTTTGAGTTGGGTAAGTCCAATCCCCAGCCTGAAAAACTTCAAGCTATCAAGGACAGCATCACCACTGACGATGTGGCAACAATGATTTATACCAGTGGCACGACTGGCACGCCCAAGGGGGTCATGTTGGCTCACCGCGGTATCATTTTGAACGTGCTCGGCATCAAAGAGTCTCCTGGCAAGGACTGGACCCGCGCTTTGAGTTGGATGCCTCTCTGCCATATCTACGAGCGCATGATGAACTACCTGTACCAGTATCTCGGTATGGAAATCTACTATGCCGAGAGTATCGCCAAGGTGGCTGAGAATGCGCAAGAGATTAATCCCTATATGATGGCAGCAGTGCCTCGTTTCATTGAGAAGATGTACGACAAAATCTTCCGCAAAGGCGAGAAGATGACCGGGTTTAAGAAAAAGATATTCGACTGGGCAATCGACCTGGGGTTTGAGTATGAGTTAAACGACAAGAAACGTACTGCAATCTACAACATTAAACATTCGATTGCGGACAAATTGGTCTATGCCGAAATACGCAAGGCGTTGGGTACCAATTTCCACATGTTGGTGTCGGGCGGAGCCTCGATTCAGCCGCGCCTCACACGTTTCTTTACTGCCGTTGGACTCGACCTCTATGAGGGCTATGGCCTCACTGAGTGCTCGCCATTGGTAGCAGTCACCAACAGCTATGCTGAAGAAGGTCGCCGAGTGGGCTCTGTCGGATTTGTGCTACCGGGCATCGAAGTGCGCTTCGACCCTGCCAGCAAAGAGATTCAATGCCGTGGTGGCAATGTGATGAAGGGGTATTATAAGGCTCCCGACCTCACCGCCGAGGTGATTGACGAGGAGGGCTGGTTCCACACTGGCGATACGGGCTATCTGGATGCCGACGGCTATATGTTCCTGACAGGCCGCACCAAGAATATGTTCAAGACCTCGATGGGCAAATTTGTCAACCCCGAGGTGATTGAAGAGAAGTTCAAAGAGTCGCCTTTCATCCTCGACATGATGGTTGTGGGCGAGGGCGAAAAGTTTGCAGCAGCCATCATTGCGCCCGATTTCGATATGTTGCAGGACTGGTGTGGACGCCACGGTGTCACGGCGAAGAGCCGCGAAGAGATGGTTGCAGACAAGGTCGTTTTGGAACGTTACCAGCGTGTGGTGGACAAATACAACGCCACGTTGGGCAACCACGAGCAGGTGAAGCGTTTCCACCTCGTTACAGACAATTGGACCACAGAAAACCAGTTCCTCACTCCCACGCTTAAGATTAAGCGTAAGAATATCGCCTCGTTCTATCAGAATGTGATAGCCGACTTGTTCAAGTGATTCATACCATCCGACGGATGGAGTGGAGCGTGTGGGTCAGTTGTTGGGTGTCGTTGTTGACGATGCCCGCAGCGGTGAGCATGTCTACCCGCACCTGTCCCGATGAGTGTACAATCTTCCCATCCCCTAGGTAGATACCTACGTGGATAATCCTGCCCTCGCTGTTGCAGAAGAAGCACAGGTCGTCGCGTCGGGCCTCCGACAGGCTTGGTATCAAGGCCCCTTGTGTGGCCTGTTGTGAGGCATCGCGTAGCAGGGCTATCCCACACGCTTTGAAGCAGACTTGCGTCAGCCCCGAGCAGTCGATGCCCATCACCGTGCGGCCGCCCCATAGGTAGGGTACATCAAGATATTCCCTCAAAGCCACCTCGCTAGGGGAGGCGTAAACGGGCATCTGTGTATGTGTGGATGGTTTACCCTCTTTGTATTGCTTGTTGTCTATCCAACCCTCGTAGCCGTCGTAGTCACAACGTATATGCGACCATTTCTCCTGTCTTTCCAACACCTCGAAAGTGTCGCCTTCTAGCAGTTGGTTCACCATCTCCGAGCGGTCGGAGGGCTCGCGACGCATCGGCACGGCACGTAGAAAACAATATCCGTTCATAGCTTTCCCCGTTCAATTGATAATACGATACGCTCTATTAGGTTATCCTCCTTGTTGTGTTTGGGGTCGTAGGCACTCTTGAGGTTGTAGCCGAACAGTCGGGCAAAAGTCTGGTAAAAGCCTGCGCGAATCTTGCCTCGTAGTTCGTCAACCAGCACGTATGAGGTGCGTCCTGTCTCGCGGTCTATCAGTTTTAGTAGTACCATTCCTTGGGAAATGGTGCAGGCTTTCAACTCGTCGCTGAAGTCGGCTAGCAGGTCCTTCTCGGCCTGCTTGATGGCAGCCTTACGTTCTCGCTTGGGCAAGCCGGCAATGCGGCTCTCGAGCTCGTCCAGCCGTTGTTTGCCAATCTTGGCGTAGGGGAGCATCTTTTTTACGTTGCGAATCAGCTTTTGATTCTTGCGAATTTCCTTTTCGCTGAGCAGCGAACCCGATTCTATCACCTTCACCTCGTCGAGTCGGTAGTATGGAATTGTGTCGCCATCAACAATGATGCCAAAACGCACCTTGCGCTCGACACTGACCTGTCCTTGAGTGGATAAGGGCATTGCGTAGGCTGCAGCCATCAGGACTATGAAGAGAACCTTTTTCATAATAGTCTTCATAAATTTTCCGTATAACTCAAAAATGTCAAAAATATTTTGTATTTTTGCAGCATGAAAAACAAGTTGGTCGATTTTAACTTTTTTTATAGCATTCTGTTTCCCACGGTGCTTTATGGCGTGCGCTGCCATTATCGCACTTTCACCGTGCGAGGCAAAGAGAACATCCCTTGGGGTGAGCATTTCATCATAGCTCCCTGCCATCAGAATGCCTTGATGGACGCGCTAGTCGTCCTTCAGGCAATGAACCACAAGACCGTCTTTTTAGCACGTGCCGACATATTCCAGAAACCTGTGACGCGAATCTTGCTCACCGGATTGCGCATCAGTCCAGTCTACCGCATCCGCGACGGACGCGAGTCGCTTTCTCGCAACGAGGAGATTTTCAACACTGCACGTCAGGTCATCGAGCGTGGGGTGCCACTCTGCCTCATGGCTGAAGGCCGTCACAACGACCGCCACCAGTTGTTGCCTTTGGTCAAAGGCATGTTCCGCATTGCGGGAGCTACCCAGCTCGAGTTGGGCGACAAGCCTCTTTACATCCTCCCGGTCGGTCTCGACTACGACCACTACGAGTGCCCCTACCACAATGTCTCAGCCAGTATCGGCAAGCCTATCGACGTCCGCCAGTTCATGGACGAGTATAAGACCAACGAGCCTATCGCACTCAATCAGATGCGCAAAGCCCTCGCCGACTCACTCAAGGCACAGATGCACGATGTGGTAAGCCATGACCGCTACGACGACGAGTATGCCTATTGTCACCTCAAAACGCAGGAGACCCTCCATGAAATGGGACTGTACAATAACCCATTCAACCGATTTACAGCGCGCAAGCACGTCAGCGAAACTGTCGCCGCTCTTCCCGACGAACAGCGTGAGGCCCTCTACGACCAAGGTGCCGCCTTTGCCGAGGAATGCCGTCGTCGTGGTGTTCCGCTATGGTTTGCCTCCAAGGGCTGGACTGCGGGCAAGAGTCTTCTCGCCATGCTGGCGGTGCTGCTCACTCTGGCAGCCATCGTGCCAATTTGGAAGTATTGGTTGATTAGCAATGTGACGCTGTTCCTGCCCACGCATCTCTTGGTGCGCCGCCTCATCAAGGACACCCAGTTTCGCAGTTCGGTCAATTTCGGCATCCGCTTGATTTTGCAGCTTATCAATGCCCTCGTGGTGTTAATCGTGTTTGCCATTACCCACAGCTTCCTCTGTGGATTGGGTATGTTTCTGCTCTGTATGCTCAGCGCATGGGTAACACCCCGCATCTTCATGCTCTTACGCGATGTGTGGTACGGACTGCGGTGGCGTGGTCACGCCTCCTAAATAGATTGGCAATTCCAACCTCGCGTCTCACATCTGTTGTCAGAGTGTGGGTGTGCAATAGTGCATGGGGTGGAAGTGCCGAACATTGATTGTTTTGATAAATTGAAGGGGTCCGCGTAGCATCTCTTGTCCCAGTCGCGGGTCGACGGGGAACATGGCATGGTCGATGCTGGGGTGGTCTTTGCACAGATCTCTCAGGATGGAGAGGAAGAGTTTCTCCATCTGGTCCGGGGTGACTTTTACGTGGCTGCTCATGTCCTCACCGTCGGAGGGGAGGGGAAAGTACCAGTTGTTGCAGTCTCCGGCATGGTAGAGGGTGGCGCCGTCATGTAAGGTGACGACCGTGCTTACCCCCACGTCAGTGGAACGGTAGGCTTGGAGTGTGAAATGGGGTGTCTGCACCGTCTCGCCAAAACGCAGCACAGCGAGGGGCAGACTCTTGTCTATCCGTCTGCGGCGGACGGTGTCGTATGAGGGCAGTAGGTGCCAATGCTCGTTCTTCCGCTCTTCGCACCAGCGCACAATGTCGGGGTTAAAATGGTCTTCGTGATAGTGCGAGACAATGAAATACACTTCCTTTTCTTCCCGTTCCGCCTCTTCGAGGAACTTGGGCAGCAGCCCGTCGGGGTCGCGCCAGTAGTCGTAGACGATAAGCAAATCGGCCTCGCTGTAGACGAAGCAACTGTGGTAGATGTAATGCAGTGGCATTTTTCTTAGAGCAGGTCTGCCTTGGGCGAGAATTGTATGATAATAAATTGCGGGTCGAAGCAGATGTCTTCGAGGGTGACGCGCTCAAAGATGGGGGCCAGATTGGGATTCTTACTGAGGGTAAGAAGTATCTGGTTGCCTCCAATCATCTGTAGCATCTCCATGCCGGGACGGTTCTTAGTCTGGTTGAGTGCGGTTCGGAGCATAAATTCGATGGCTGCACCACCGCTAAAGGACAGAAATACATCGGAACCATTGATGCGGTCGACGGTGATATCCACGCCTACTGAACCCATCAGGGGTACCGGGTAAGAAATGTGCACGGTGTGGGTGTCGCTGTAGGCGAGGGGGAGTTTCTTGCCAGTTTTGCGTTCTGAGAGTTGCTCAACTTCGGTGTAGGATAGACGGAATTGCATGTTTGTATCTTTTTTTTGTGAAGAATAACGCGTATGTGGAAAAAAAATTGTATTTTTGCACTTTGAAATATTAAATAATACTACCATGAAAGTCAAAGAACTTGTCGAGAAACTGAATCTTAAGGTGCTGTCGGGTGCCGACGGCCTGGACCGTGAAATAGAGGGATGCTATGTCTCCGATTTGCTGAGCGATGTGATGGGCAATGCCGAGATGGGCAATGTGTGGGTGACCCTGCAAGTGCATAAGAATGTGATGGCCATTGCCTCGCTGAAGGAGTTGGCATGCGTTATCTTGGTGAAGGGTCAGACTGCCACAGAGGAAACTCTGGAGCAGAGCAACGAAGAGGGTATTCCATTCCTCAGCACCACGATGGAGACCTTCGAGACCGCAGGAAAAATCTATGAATTGATTAAGTAAATTGAGAAATAAGGATTGGGAGATTTTGATGCGCCAGCGTCCCCTCTTTAGAGGGGTGCCACGTTAGTGGCAGGGTATGTAGTTAATCTTTCAATTTTCATTTTTTAATTTTCAATTTAACCATGACTCCTTTTAAGGCAGACCTGCATATTCACACAGTGCTCTCGCCGTGTGGTGACTTGGAAATGAGCCCCACGGCTATTGTGGAGCGTGCCTTGGCGCGTGGGCTGGACATGATTGCCATCACCGACCACAACACTACCCGGCAGGTCAAGGTGGCGCAGAAGGTGGGACGAGAGAAAGGCTTGTTTGTGCTGGGCGGAGTGGAGGTGACATCGCAGGAAGAGGCGCACTGCCTTTCCTATTTCGAGACCGACGAGCAGCTCGACGAATTCCAGGAGTTTCTTGATGCCCATCTGCCTCCCATCCCCAACGATGAGGACCGCTTCGGCTACCAACTCATCGTCGACGAGAACGACGAGATTGTGGGTGAGGAGCAATACCACCTGCTCAATGGCATCGACGTGGACATCGACGGCATCTACGAGGAGGTGCACCGCATCGGCGGCCTTTTTGTCCCAGCGCATGTCAACAAGGGCACCACGTCTCTCACCAGCCAGCTGGGTTTCGTGCCGCCCGACCTCAAGGCCGACGGCCTGGAGATTAACCGCTTCACTACGCGCGAGGAGATGCTGAAAAAGTTCGCCTACCTCAAACGTTTCAACTTCATCACCGACAGCGATGCCCATTTCATCGACAACATTGGCGATGTCTACAACGTCATCTACATGGAGCACCGTACCTTCTCCGAGTTCCGCATGGCACTCAAAGGCGAAGAGGGCCGCTACATTGACACGATGGCCTTCCGCGAAGCCCCGCTGAAGAAGATACTCTGACTACAAGCCTATATCCGCTTGGGTGCGATACAACGTGTTGCGCCCTACATTGTAGGCGTAGCAAGCCGATGTCATCATTTGTATATTATCCCACGGGAGGCTCATCAGTCCGCTACCCATCATGGTGGTAACCAGTGCCTGTGTCAGTCCGTTGCTCTCCATAAAGTTGCGCAACGAAGTATAGTCTGAGTTGTTCTCACTCGTTGTGGTACGGCTCGTGGTGGAGGATGGTGAAGGCGCGGTAGAGCTGTTCCACGAAGAAGAGGCGTACCATCTGGTGATTGAAGGTCATCTGCGAGAGGGATATCTTGTCGTGGGCGGCGGCATAGACTGCGGGTGCGAAGCCGAAGGCTCCGCCTACCACGAACACTAGGTTGCGTACCCCTGCATTCATCTGTTTTTGTAGGTATTGCGAAAATCCCACCGAGGTGTTCTCCTTGCCGTGCTCGTCGAGCAGCACTATTCGGTCGGCTCCTTCCAGTCGTTTCAGTATCAATGCCCCCTCGCGTTCTTTTATCTCGTCGGGCGTGGCTCCTTTTTGGTCTTTCAGTGCGGGTATGACTTCCAATTCAAAGTTCACATAATGCTTCAGCCGTTTGACATACACGTCAATGCCCTCTTGAATATAGGGTATGTCGGTCTTAGATACAACTAGCAGGCGGATGTTCATTGCAATTTTATAATATTGTGGTTTTTCCTTCAGGCTATTCCGATAATTCCGACTCTTCCGATTATTCGGAATGAATAGATAAAATAATAAATGGAGCCAGAAGTTTGATAAAGGGTAAGTGTAGCAGTATGTTGAACAGCCGAGAGACGATGCCTTTGACCCCTTTGCGATAAGTGTTGTAGTACCCTGGTCGGACGCTGACGAAAGCATTGTACGGTCTTACCAGCAGTTGATACTCTGTGGCGGTCAGTATCCGTTCCGTCCAATTGCCCGTGGCGGGGTCGCAGGTATTGTAGGCATCAATGGTCGTGTTGGGTGTGTGCGTGTCCACGGCAGTGAGGATGTCGGGGTAGGTCAGTCCGCGCGTGTCCCTGGCCCAGATGTCGGCTTCCCAGTCTTTCATCTCTGGATAATGCTTGAGGATGTGCTTTTTGCGTAGTTGGAAATACCCTGGTTGTCCTCCGTGGCCCAGTTCGTCGGCCTGCATAATGCGCCGCAGCCGCCTCGCCACCCATGGGTTGTAGGGCGTTGAGCCTGTGGTGAAAAGCATGAAAATGCTGGGGTTCACCACATAGACATCGGCAAAGAAGTCCTCCAGCCGATAGATATGCTCTATCACATCCATCCCCAGCAGCGCGTCGGGTTTGACGCAATTGTTTGTACACCATTGTCTCAGCATCCCTGCGTCGCCCAGCAAAACCTTGTCGGGACCCTTGCCGACCTCCTTCGACAACGCCTGCACCGTCTTCACCGCCTGTGGATTATAGTCGATGTAGATCACCCTGCCGATGCCCATCTCCTTGGCGGCAAGGCTAAGGAACCCGTGCCCGCCGCCATAGTCCACCATCGTGATGTCTGAGGGGGCTTTGCCCACCTGGCCTATCATCTGCTTAAGGCTGCGGTGGTAGATGTCCATATAGTAGTCCAGCACGGGCAGCATCCGCAGGATATACTGGCGGCTGTAGTCGCTGATAGGCAGGTCTTGATAGTTTATGTTTCTTAGCTTGTTGAGCATGGCAGAATTATATTTTCATCAGTTTCCGTAATAATGGGATGGCCCATCTCGTCAATTGGTAGTAGGTGGTGGGTTGTGCGCCGTAGAGGCTGTAGGAGAGGGCGATGCCGGGGTCCATGCTGCCCTCGAAGTCGAAACTTTGGCACCTGCCCGACAGCTCCTGCATGATGAGCCAGAACAGTAGTGCCGAAGTCCCGTTAGGGTGTCCGGGATGCAGTGCCGACAGCAGGGCGTAGCCGCAGTTCGCGTCGAACGCCACAAACCGAGCCCCCTGCAGTGTCCCCTCACTGTCGCGCACACCCAGCAGCACCCCCTGCTCTCGCTCGAGTGCTGCATTGATGACGCGCACCATAAACTCTTCTGTCAGCAGGTCTTTCTGCCCTCGCGACCGCCAGTAATCCGTGTGGAATCGCGCAAACTCCTCCGAGCTAATACTGTGGTCGGCCTTCAGCGTCCGTTCGGCTCGACGTATCTGTCTCTGGCGGCGGCTTTTGTCGAAGCCTTCGAACACCCTTTGTGGGTCGGAAATGTCTTCTAGTCGGTACGTCACACGTGGTGCAACAGTATATCCTTTCCATCCCTCCAAGTCGCTCACTCCGGGTGCGAAATTCTGTTGGAAAAGCGTCAGCCGAAGGTGTTTCAGATGGGCTATGAACTGGATGTCGGCGTTGTGCCGTTCCTCCGTGTTGTCGGACCGATACCACGGTCCGTTATATTGCGTCAGCTGTGGCTGCAAGATGTATCGCAGCCCCATTTTCACCCCAATCAGGTAAGGCAGTGCCCCGATGACCGTGCCCCTGTCGTCGTGGGCGATGGCAACGTCCCAACGCTTGCCGTGGCACACCGCCTCCATCCACCAATATTGCAGAAACAGAGGAATCCGTGACCCCTCTGTTTCGCATAATTCTCTGTATTTTGATTTGTTGTCGATAGTGTCGTTATTACGTTATAACGTGATTGCGATTACTGGATTACTACTGTCACACGGTTGTTTGCCAGCCGTCCGCTGTAGGTGTTGTTGTCGCCCACGGGGTCATCCTCGCCTTTGGCAATCACTTCGATGCGGTTCTCGGCGATGCCGCGCTGCATCAGTGCCTTTTTGATTTCCACGGCACGCTGGCGCGACAGGCCCATGTTGTAGGTCTCGGTGCCCACGTTGTCGCAGTAGCCCGTCAGCAGCACCTCCAGCCCCGATTCCTGCTTTAGGTAGCTGGCCAGATTGTCCAGCTCGGGGATATAGGAGTTCTGAATGGTGGCGTCGTTGGGGAGGAACTTGATGTCGGCAAAACTCTTAGCGTCCTTGGCGGCGCTGGGCAGCAGGTCCACCTTCTTCGAGCTGAAGTCCACAATCAGCCCCACGCGGATGAGGTCGTCGGTGGGCTGCGGGTCGGTGAAGTACGACGCATCCTTCCAGTAGCGCCAGTCGATTTCGGCCACCTTGTAGCTGATTTTGTTCTTCATCTCCTTCTCGATAAAGATGTCGCGCAGGTAGTCGAGCGATATGAGGGCCTCCATCTGTGCTTTGGCGGCAATCTCGTCGTGCTGGTCCTGGTCGGTGATGGTGGGGTTGACAGCGTAGATGGCGCAGATGTGCATCGGTATACGGCCCGCCGTGGTCAGGTAGTCCATCACGGGGTCGAAGGTACCCCAGTCGCGCTGGTTGTCCTTCAGCCATTTCAATGGGCGGAAGTCGTTGTAGTTGTAATTGATATAATAGAACGTCTTGCCGTCGAAGGCGGTGAACTTCCACACCGTGTCGTAGGCTGTTTCGCGCACCTTGTGCTTGCCGCCGAGGTCGATGATGGGCTCGGTTTTCTTGCCCTTCTTGTTCAGTTCGGGCAGTGTCACCTGCTCATACAGGCCCCCGGGCGTGGGATGCCAGTTGGTGTCGGCCTTGCTACGGAGCCACAGGCGTTTGTTGTTGCCCTCGCGGACAATCTCGGTGGTTTGTTTCTTCTTGCGGTACTGTGCTTGCACATTGGTGGCAGGCACCATAAAGAGTGCTGCCAGACAGATTATTAAGAGACGCTTCTTCATCGTATGTGTTGATAAGGTCTTAGTATTCGTTATTTTTTTTATTCCGTGATAACGCGGTTTGTGTTGTTTTATTGTGCGGTGTTGCAATTTTTGCTGTTTGGGTCCTCGGCAGCGGGGTCGGTGACGGTGCCGTTCTCGCAGACCAACAGGCGCGACTGGTACTTGTCGATCATCATAAAGTCGTGGGTCGAGATGAGCATCGTGGTGCCGGTCTGCTGGTTGATGTTGACCAGCAGCTGCATGATGTCGGACGAGGTGGCGGGGTCCAGGTTGCCCGTCGGCTCGTCGGCAAGGATGAGGCTGGGATTGTTGATAAGGGCGCGGGCTATGCCTACGCGTTGCTGTTCGCCCTCCGACAGGTGGTGGATGGAGGCTGTCGCCTTGTCGGCGATGCCCACCGCCTCGAGTGTCTGCCTGATTTGAGGGTCGATGTCGGCGTGCTTCCAGCCCGTGGCGCGGAGCACAAAGGCCAGGTTGTCGTATACGTTGCGGTCTTTCAGCAGTCGGAAGTTCTGAAACACGATGCCCACCTTGCGGCGCAGCATCGGTATCTGCCTCCGTTTGAGATGTGCCAAGTCGAATCCGCACACCGTGGCCTCGCCGTGGTCGATAGTGCGGTCGGCATAGAGGGTGCGCAGCAGCGATGTCTTGCCCGCGCCGCTCTTGCCAATGAGGTATACGAACTCTTTGGCGGGGACTTCGAGGTTCACGTGGGTCAGCAGCGGACCTTCGTCATGGCTGATAGTCACATCTTTGAGTGATATGATAGGGGTTTCCATAGATACAATATTTCAAATTGCAAAAGTACTACTTTTTTCTGTAATAACAGGCGTGCGAGCGGATTTTTTTTAAACTTCTCCCTGTTGAATCCTACGAGGCTCCCGACAACCGCCGAGTTTTCAAGTCTTCTTGTCAGCTCCTTTATCGCTATATGAGCCTTAAAGAGTCTTATCATTAGTAGAAATCGGTACAATGCGGTAGGGAACCGTAAGAAACGGTAGAAATCGGTAAGGGAGAGAAATTTTTGATTAAGGGAGGGGTCTATTTGCGCCAGAAGGCGGGGATGAAGAGGATGATGACGGTGAGGCACTCGAGGCGGCCGAGAACCATGAGGAAGGAGCAGATGAGTTTGGCGGCGAGGGTGAAGCCGGCATAGCATCCGAAGCCGCCGCTGAGGCCTAGGCCGGGACCGTAGCCGGTGATGCAGGCGATGACTGCGCCTATCGACTCGGTGGCGTTGATGCCGCTGAGCATCAGCATCAGGATGCCGAGGAAGATGACGATGGCGTAGACGAGGAAGATGACCATGACGTTGGTGATGATGTCGGCGGCGACGGGCTTGTGGTTGAGGCGCACGGGGTTGATGGCGCGGGGGTGGAGACGGTCGCGCAGTATCTTGCGCACGTTGCGGATGAGGATGAGGACGCGCATGGCCTTGAGTCCGCCGGTGGTGGAGCCTGCCATGCCGCCGCAGAGGGAGAGGACGACGAAGAGGTAGGTGATGGGCACCCACCACTGCTGGGTGTCGGCGGCAAGGGAGCCGGTGGTGGTGAGGACGCTGATGGTCTGCACGATGCCGCAGCGGAGCGAGTTGCCCCAGTCGAAGCCCATGTTGAAATGCAGGGCGAGGGTGACGAAGATGGCGGCAACGAGGTAGACGATGAGGTAGAAGGAGATTTGTTCCAGCTTGTTGTGGAGGCGGTCCCAGTGGAAGGTGAAGAAGTTGTAGAGCAGGGCGAAGTTGATGCCGCTGAAGAGCATGGCGAGGGCGACGATGTATTGCTGGCCGTTGGTGAGGCGTTCGAGGCTGTTGTTGTAGATGGAGAAGCCGCCGGAGGAGATGTTGGTGAAGGTGACGTTGACGGCGTCCCACACGTGCATGCCGCTTTTCCACAGTGCGAAGACGAAGGCGATGGTGAGCATGAGGTAGATGCCGAGGGTCTGCTGCACGGTGGAGGTCATGGTGGTGGTTTGCTTGCCGGTGTTGTCCGCGCCCGATGCCTCGGCGGTGTAGAGGCTGTATTTGTTGATGCCCATGGAGGGCACGAGCGCGAGGACCAGGAGCACGATGCCGAAGCCGCCGAACCACTGTGTCATGCTGCGCCACAGTAGGATGGAGGAGGGCAGCCACTCGACGGCGGAGAAGACGGTGGCGCCGGTAGAGGTGATGCCGGAGGTGGACTCGAAGAGGGCATCGGCGAAGGAGTGCAGCACGCCGGTGGAGAGGAAAGGGAGGGTACCGAAGAGCGGCAGCACTATCCACATGGCGACTACGACGAGGTACGACGCGCGGCGGTCGGAGGGCCGTTTGGCACGGCGGAAGCGGACGAGCAGCAGCAGTCCGACGTTGAAGGTGAAGAGGCCCGATGCCATGATGGGCGAGGCGGTGCCGTCGGCGAAGTGGAATGCCGGAATGAGGCAGTTGAGTATCAGCGAGCCTTCGACCATCAGCAGGATGCCGAGGAAACGGAGTATGTAGCGTAGGTTTTGCGTGGCTTTGGGGGTGTTGGGGTTAGGGGTTCTTACTTCTTAGTTCCTAGTTCTTACTTTTTACTTCTGAATTAGCCTCGGCGCCAGTAGGCGGGCGAGACGATGGCAATGATGGCAAAGAGCTCGAGGCGGCCGGCGA
This sequence comes from Bacteroidales bacterium, assembly GCA_016281475.1. The sequence continues at coordinate 5,341 of JAEEIS010000197.1, read as the reverse complement.
GCATGAGCAGGGTGAGGGTCCATTTGGCAAGGCGGGGGAGGAGGGTGTAGTCGAGGTCGCCGCCGAGGTTATTGATCAGTGGCGAGGGGCCGAGGTTGCTGATGTTGGCGGCGGCCATGCAGATGGCGTCGGGGATGGTGCAGCCGCAGAGGGTGAGCACGAAGGCTCCGCCTACGATGAAGGCGATGTAGAGGAACACGAAGGCGAATATTTTGTTGATGTAGTCGCTCTCGACGGGTTTGCCGTTGACCTTGACGCGGAAGACGGCGTTGGGGTGGAGCATGCGGGTGAAGTAGTTGCCTACGTATTTGAGCAGTATGATGATGCGCCGCAGCTTGATGCCGCCGCCGGTGGAGCCTGCCGAGGCTCCCGCGATGATGAGCACGAAGGTGATGGCGCTGACGAGGAACGACCAGTGTGTGGGCTTGGGGATGAAGAAGCCGGTGGTGGACATGGTGGAGGCGATGTGGAAGAAGCTGTAGTGGATGGAGATGAGCCAGTCGTTGCCGACGGTGTGGAAGGCGAGTGCGCAGAGGAAGAGGGAGAAGAAGAAGATGGCAAGATAGGCGCGCAGCTCCTCGTCGCGGCCGATGTCGCGCCAGTGCAGGGTAAAGAAGCGGTAGAGGATGGCGACGTTGACACCGCTGAGGAACATGAACAGGCTGACTACCGCAAGCCCGCCGCTGCTGAGGATGGAGAGGCCGCTGGTGTGGGTGACGAAGCCGCCGGTGGAGACGGTGCTGAAAGCCAGGCAGAGGGCATCGACCACGGGGGTGTGGCAGAGGAGCAGGCCGACAATCATGACGAGGGTGATGAGGGAGTAGATGGCCCACATGCGGGTGACGCTGCGGGCGAGGCGGGGGTGGAGCTTGCGCTGTTGGGTGCCGGAGAATTCGGCTTCGTAGAGCTGGCTGGCACCGTTGGTGAGCTTGCGCAGGATGGCCACCACGAAGAGCATTAGCCCCAGTCCGCCAATCCATTGGGTGAAGGCGCGGTAGACCAGCAGCCCTTCGGGCAGTTCCTCGGGCTTGGGAACAACTGAGGAGCCCGTGGTGGTGAAGCCGCTGAAGGACTCGAAGACGGCATCGGTGAACGAGGCCAGGCCGCCGGTGAAGAGGTAGGGGAGGGTGCCGCAGAAGGGGATGACGAGCCAGACGATAAGCGTCACCCAGTAGCTCTCGTTCTCCTTGAGTCCATAGTCGACCTTGCGGCCAACGAAGTTGCGCAGGAAGAGGCCCAGCGTCATGATGATGAGGGCAGAGAAGGCAAGGGCAAACTGGGCACCGTCGCGGGTGTAGATCGACACGGCCAGGGGGAGCGCCATGCTCATGGCCATGTAGATGAGCATCATGCCAGTGAGCCGCGCAATCAGTCGGAAGTTGAACTGACGCAGGCCCAACTGCTGATAGGGGTTGAGCTCGGTGAGGTGCAGTTTGTGGTATTGTGCGGACAAAGGGAGGAGTTGGGTTAAAGTGTGCTATTCGAAGAGTTTGGCTACTTGCTCCATCACGATGGGGAGGGCGAAGACGACCACCTTGTCCTTGGCCTTGATTTGTGTTTCGCGGGTGGGGAGGATGGTCTCGTTGCCACGGATGATGCCGCCGATGGTGGCACCGTGGGGCAGGTTGAGCTCGCGGATGGTGTGGCGGGTGGCGGGAGCCCATTTGCCGACGCTGAACTCGATGAGCTCGGCGTTGGTGCCGCTGAGCCATTTGCTGCGGACAGCGTCGCCCTTGACGATGAAGCGCGAGATGTAGCTGGCGGTGATGAGCTTTTTGTTGATGATGGTGTCGATGCCGATGTCCTGCGAAAGACTGATGAATCCGGTGTTTTCGACCAGCGCGATAGTGCGCTTCACGCCCAGTTTCTTGGCATGGAGGCAGGTGAGCACGTTGGTCTCGGACGAGTCGGTGACGGCGATAAAGGCATCGGTATTCTGCAGACCCTCTTCTTTCAGCAGCTCGATGTCGGTGGCATCGCCGTTGATGATGAGGGTGTTGTTGAGCAGGTTGGCGGCTTCCTCGCAGCGGGGGCGTGACTCCTCGAAGAGGGTGATGCGTATGTTGTCTTCGAGTGTCATGGCGGCATAGCGGCCCACACGCCCGGCACCTACAATCATGGCCTTGTTGATGGACACGTCGTGTTTGCCCGACACCTGCTTGATGGTGTCGAGCTGGTTGGGGCGGCTGATAAGGTAGGCGAGGTCGCCCTGTTGGAAGACGGTGTCGGCATGGGGGATGATGGTCATGCCGTTGCGGAGAATGGCGACGATGCGCACCTGGAGGGAGGTGTAGGTCTGCACCAACTCCTGCACGCTGTGGTTGATGACGGGGGAGTCGGCCTCGAGGTGAATCACGTACATGGTGAGCAGGCCGCCGGAGAAGTCGAAGAATTCGGTAGCGACCGAGTTGTTGAGCAGGTTGGTGATTTCCTTGGCGGCGATGCGCTCGGGGCAGACCATCTCGTCGACCCCCAGGTCGCGGAACATGTCGCGATGTTTGGGCAGCAAAAGTTCGGCATTGGTGATGCGGGCCACGGTCTTTTTGGCCTTCAGTTTCTTGGCGAGGACGCAGCTGATGAGGTTGATGCTCTCGTCGTGCAGCACGGCAAGAAAGAGGTCGCAGTCGCCCACATTGGCATCCGCCAGCACCTGTGGCGAGGTGGAGGAGCCGGCAATGGTGAGGAGGTCGGTGTCCTTCTCCAACCGCTTGAGCAGCTCGGAGTTGGGGTCGACAACGGTGATGTTGTGGTTCAGCTCAGTCAGCGATTTTGCGAGGTAGAAACCTACCTCTCCGTCGCCCGCAATGATGATGTTCATGTTACGATAGGTTCTTTTTTTTGAGGGTGCAAAAGTACAAAAAAATGTGCATATAGAGAAAATAAATGTAATAATTCAAAAAAAAGAGGTATTTTTGCAAATTCAAAATATAGTTAAAATTGGTTTGTGGTTTATCGTTTAAGGTTTGCGGGCGGCAGCCCAACACAAACATTAAACACTGAACATTAAACAGTAAAACAGAGATAACATGGAAATAACCCGTACTTTCGACCTGCTGGATCACCTTGTCACCAATTTCCCGGAAAAGGAGGATATACTGGCATGTAAAGAAAAGGGCGAATGGGTTCGCTACAGCACCCACGACTACTATAAATATGCTCATTATTTGGCCTACGGCCTGTTGGAATTTGGACTCAAACGAGGCGACCGCGTCATCACCATGTCGGCCAACTGCCCCGAATGGAACTTTATCGACATGGCGTTGGCCATGACGGGCATAGTGCATGTGCCTATCTATCCCACTTTGAGTGCCGACAACTACTATTATATTTTCAACCATAGCGAGGCGCGCTATGTGTTTGTCAGCAACGGCATGTTGCTGAACCGCATCCGTCCTGCACTTGCCAAGATGGAGAATCCGCCCACCATCTTCACGATGGCTAGCATCGAGGGCGAGCACCGTATGCTCGAAATCTTGAAGGCGGGCATTGCCAGCCGCGAGAAGAACGCACCTGTCGTGGAGCAGATTAAGGAGTCGGTGAAGCCCGACGACTGGGCGACGCTCATCTACACCAGCGGCACTACGGGCGACCCCAAGGGGGTGATGCTCTCGCACCGCAACATGTGCTCCAACTTCCTTGCACACGAGAAGGTGAACCCCATGACCTCCGACTGCCGCATCCTCAGTTTCCTGCCGCTCAACCACATGTATGAGCGCAGCATGAACTACCACTTCCAGACCAAGGGCGTGAGCATCTACTATGCCGAGAGCATGGGTACCATACAGCAGAATATGTGTGAGATACATGCGCATGGGTTCTGCGCCGTGCCGCGTGTGCTGGAGATGGTGTACGACAAGCTGTATGCCGCCGGCAAGGATTTCCGTGGGCTGAAAAAGAAGATTTATACCCGCGCCTTCAAGCATGGGGCGCGTTATGACTATACGCTTTTGAAGAAGGTGTCGCTGGGCTACCAGATTTCGCAGCGCTTCTTCGACCATGCGGTGTACCGCCACTGGCGCGAGCGTTTTGGTGGCAACCGCCTGATTGTCATCACCGGCTCCAGCAGCATCCAACCCCGAATGATACGCACCTTTGCGGCGGCGGGCATCAATATTTACGAGGGCTACGGCCTCTCGGAGACTTCGCCCGTCATTGCGGTGAACGACCCCGCCCACGGCAACGTGCGCATCGGCACCGTAGGACCAGTGCTGAGTGGCGTGGAGGTATCGTTTGCCGAGGATGGCGAGATACTCACCCGCGGACCGCACGTCATGCTGGGCTATTTCAAAGACCCCGAATACACGGCGCAGGTCATCGATGCCGACGGCTGGTTCCACACTGGCGACGTGGGCGAGATGGTGGGTGGCATTACCGGGCCTAAGTACCTCCGCATCACCGACCGCAAGAAGGACATCTTCAAGCTGTCGGCTGGCAAGTATATAGCCCCGCAGCTGCTAGAAAACAAGTTGCGCGAGTCGGAGTATATCGACCAGGCTATGGTGGTCGGCGAGAACGAGAAGAGTGCGGCCGTCATCATATCGCCCAACTTCAACACGCTGCACTATTGGGCGCTGAAGTATCATCTGCACTATCGCGACAACGAGCAGCTGCTGGCACTCCCTGAGACAAAGGAGAAGTTTAAGAAGGTCATCGACGAGATTAACCGCAACTTTGCCGCGCATGAGCAGATAAAGGCCTTCCGCCTCGTCACCGACGAGTGGACCTCCGCCAACGGGCTGCTGTCGCCGACCCTCAAGGTGAAGCGAAACCTCCTTAAGGAGAAGTACAAAGGGCTGATAGCCGACATCTACGGCAAGGAGGCAGCATCCAGCAATCCGCTTTTCTCCGCCTTCCGCAGTGTCGACCTGCCTAACTTCGGTTTCGGCAAGCGGAAGTAAGCATGTTGCTTGATTGTTTAAATCTCCACGTATGGTGCGTATCGCAAGTATTGAAAGATACATGAGAATACGTGTGATACGTGGAAGTGTAAGAAATACATGTGTTTACACAAATAGGTGATTGAACAATCATGTAAATTCATTGAAAATTCTGTCAGAAATGGGAATAAAGGAAGAAAAATCGGCGTTTTAAAATAGGTGTAGATAAAAAAGTTTTGTTTAGTATCAGTGAGTTGCGATGTTTTTGAAAAAAAATATTTTGTCAATTCGGAAAAAGTTCGTACTTTTGCACCCGCTTTTCAAGAGTAAATGATCTGTTAGCTCAGTTGGTTTAGAGCGCTTGCTTGACAGGCAAGAGGTCAACAGTTCAAATCTGTTACAGATCACAAAGAAGGTCGGAGTCAAGCTCCGCTTTTTTTTGAGAATGTCTTGAACACGGTCTG
>JAEEIS010000196.1 GCA_016281475.1 Bacteroidales bacterium | reverse complement strand
GAAGCAGTACGGCTGGAGCCTCCTCGTCGTGGCCCACACCCCCAAGCGCAGCCTCAGCAGCCCCATCACCCAGAACGACCTTGCCGGCTCCAAGAAACTCTACAACTTCTTCGACAGCGTAATTGCCATAGGCAAGAGCGCTAAGCAGAAAGGCGTCCGCTACGTCAAGCAGCTCAAAGTCCGTGCAGGGGAGTTTCTCTACGACAGCGACAACGTCATCGTCTATGAGATTGTCAGCACCGGCGGCTACGTCCACTTCGAGTTCAAGGAGTTCGGCAACGAATTCGACCACCTCAAAGAGCCGTCCGACTCTGACGAAGATGTCCGCATAGAGAATATCAAGAAACTTCAGGCTGAGGGCAAGACTTATCGCGAAATCGCTAATATACTGGGTATTGGCAAGAGCACCGTCAGTGACCTGATTGCCAAGAGCAAGAAGTTGTCCGGTGTCCGGCAGGCAGACGAAGCGAACGAGGCGGACGCTCCGGACAAGGAAATGCTTGCAGACACCAAAAATCTCTTCGATTAATCCACTGTTTTTTGTCCGGATTGTCCGGATTGTTCGGGGTGTTCGTGCCTTCGGACAACCGGACAAGCGGACATAATACCCAAGCACTATGTATAACTTACAGAAATACAATGGTATAGCAACTCGCCATACTTGTCCGGCCTGCGGACGCCCACACGAATTCGTGCTGTATGTGGATGAATCAGGGAATAAGCTGGCGGATAATGTCGGCCGCTGTAATCGTGAGTCCAGCTGCGGCTACCACTACACCCCCAAGCAGTACTTCCTCGACCATCCGGAATCCCGTGGCGGCAAGACCTGGCAAGAAGAGTTGCAGGCCGAGGTGGAACGCCGTGTCAAAGCGCAGCTTTGTACGATTCCAGACGAAGTCGTCCGTCGCAGCATCAAATACAACCGCGACTCAAACTTCATCACCTTCCTACGAACTCTCTTTGATCCGGTGGTCATCGAAGGCCTCATCGACGAATACCGCCTCGGCGTGGCCCGCAACGGCTCAGTCATATTCTACCAGTTGGATATCCAGGGGCGCTGCCGCACCGGCAAGATAATGAAATACGACCCGGAAACCGGCCACCGCATCAAAGACGAGAACGTCCCTGGCCGGATCACCTGGGTACACTCCCTGATGAAAAAACTAGGCCGCCTGCCAGAAGACTGGACACTCACCCAGTGCCTCTTTGGCGAACACCTGCTGGCAGAGTATCCGGATAAGCCTGTGGCCCTCGTAGAATCAGAGAAGACAGCCATCATCTGCGCCGGCCTGATGCCCAAATACCTCTGGCTCGCCACTGGCGGCAAATCACAAATCAACGACAGGATCCTGGTGCTCAAGGGCCGCAAAGTAGTTGCGTTCCCAGATGTTGACGGATTCCAAGAGTGGACAGACAAGCTGGCCAGATACACAAATCCCAATTCCGTCACCCCCGGCTTGACCGGGGGGCTTCAGATAACTGTCAGTCCTATCCTCCAGCAGGAAGCCACCCCGGAAGACCAAGAGAATCACATCGACATCGCCGACTGGTTAATCCGCCTCAAGACACACCCAGTCGATGCCTCCGGCAAGAGACATAGCGTGGCGTTCCTGAAAGCGATGCAGTACATCGTCCCTGAGTATCACGACAACGTGGAGGCGTTTATTGAGGAGTTTGAGCTATGCTATATAAAAGGGGCGGAAGTGTCGGAGCATTAAATAAATACACCCATTATTCTTTATTGCAAAGCATCCTCCAGAATTGAAAGTATATCAGCGCTAAATCCGATGCTCTTATGAAGAATTGTTCCATCATTAGCAACAATCAAGTATGTCGGATATCTGTTAGAGCCAATCATCTCGTAAATAGAATTGAACTGCTCTTCAGTAAGATAATAATGGTCACCACGAATATTAGGTATCATTTTCAACCATGTCGCATAAGGAGAGGTGGGATTGGTCACATACACAAAAGTCACATCTTTAAGAGAGTTATCCTTCATTGGCTCAAGAATCTTATGTGCTTCTTTGCATGGTCCACACCAAGTTGCCCAGAAATCTACAAGAACGACCTTGCCCGGATACTCTTTAAGGATATCTCCAAGAGGGTCTTTACTGTCCGATGGTATGTGTTTGACATACTCTTGATCCTTCATTTGAGCGATATCCTGTGATTCGCACTGCAATGCAAGGGCGGTTTCTTTGAAAATAGGTTCGCTCAAAGAGTCAAGTATATCAATATCTCCCTCTGTCAAAGAATGTCCATCCAACAGTTTCGCTATAATGGGAATAGTTTTAGCGCGCTGAGCCTGCCATCCGCTGGCATCAGGATCTATACGAAGTGCCAATGCCGGCCTGAGTCTCCATCCGTGAGCATAGATCATACATTTGTCATCCAAACAGAGCTCCTTAAGGAATGATAGATCATCGTCAGAAAAGTCGAAAGAATCATAGGCCTGGTTTATTGCCATTACTACTTCGGCCTTGATATACTTGTCCATATAATCGCGCAACAAAGCAGGAATGCTGTCATTTGCGGTAAGCTCGGCTTGTTTGGTAACATATGCTTCTTTAATGGCCTCAACATAGTCAGACGCCGTTTGTGCGTCAGCGCCAGTATTAGGATTGAATCTATAAGGGTAGGGATATGAGAACCGATACCACCAATACATCGGTATCTGGGAGGGACCCGACAGATGCCCTCTTGTATGTCCTAAGCTGGAACACTTCTCACCAAGGGAAAAGCGCGAAACAGTATTAATCCTAAGGTTACCATCTGCGGTTATATCCACGGTTTCTCCTGGATCGAGAATGATATCTGAAGCAAGAGAGACGTCCCCACAAATCAAATATGCACTTGCTGGCCCATATAGAGTGAAAGAGACCGATGCTCTCCCATCGGCATCGGTTATCATATCATATTCTTGCTGGTCTCCAGGTAAAAAGGTACTTACGCAAAGAGTCATCGGAATGGGCTCAAGCCCATCAAGTCTAAACGGAAAGTGGACATTGACGGTAGTTTGCCCCACCTTGAACGATGGCTCATTCAGTGATTCAGGGAGTTTAATGGCCTCATACATCCGAGGTCTTTTCCCGCTTAAATCGATATAATAGAAGTTAAAAGCGCCGTCGCTATTATTGCCTTCTATGAAATGTATAAAGCGGGTCTTTGCAGGGATTGGCTCGAAGTATAGAGTATATTCCGCCTGGCCGTCAGGGCCCATGATAAGCTTTTCACCCGGTATTATTCCATTGGCAGAAAGGAGGGCGAAGCGCCTCTTGCCATCGGTGAGATAGGTTTCTTTAGCAACCCTGATCCACCAATCGGGCACATAGAATGACTTCATGTGAAATACAGTTGCAGTATCTGTGCGCTCGATACTCTCTATTTCTTGAGAGTCTCTGTTGCGGAACCCGTAATAAGGACAATCTACTTTCTGGGGCATTGTTTCGCGGCACCCTGAAGATACCATCATCCAAACAATAAGAAGCCAAAGGTACTGTATAACTTTTTTCATAATGACGGAGTTATTACCAGTCAGATTCTTCCAACTCAAACAATTCCTCTACTGAAAGGCTAAAAAGGTGTGCTATCTTCAATGCCAGTACTGTCGACGGATTGAAACGACCCTGTTCAATAGCTGCGATAGTCTGGCGGATGACACCGGCTTTATCTGCAAGTTCTTGCTGTGACATACGCACACGGGCACGTTCTACTCTTATGTTATTTTTCATTGTTCAGCCTTTTTCTGTCAACCAACAAATATATGTTGAAAATCACTAAGTAGTAGAATATTAGCGCTGGTACGCTGGTAAGAAAATGTATGTAGTAACGCACCCACCAGTATGTATCCGGAGAGATGGTGGAATCGGGCGGCGCAGATAGGAGTATAAATAAAGGGTCACTGAGACTATTGATAAAATAGATAACTATAAACAATAAGATTGACCCTATAATGGCGGAATGGCGCATCTCGGAGATTCGCTCGTCTTCCATCTTTTCTCGGGACAATGCAGTCAGCACAACGCCCAATGAAAATATAAAAGGAAACACTATCTCTGCCCAACCCTGGCCGAAATAGTGCGTAGTGGAGCCCATCTTTGATGGAATAGCAATTACTCTGAAGCAGACAGCAAATAATAAAAGGCTGAGTGCAAGCAGCACCAAGCCGACCAATTTCCAGCGGTACGGGAGCATTTTGATGGTTTTCATAATACGTGTAGTGTTTTTATTCTTTGCAAATGTATATAATAATTTACATAATGCAAACAATAATATACAATTCGCTCGGTATAAATAACTCGTTGGCTAGATAAAATCGCCGCCTTTACAAGCTACCTAGACACTGTCGGTATAACAACTTTAACGATATCCTTATACTTCCGGGAAACAGGAAGTCTGGTTCCCTCAACAGAGACCGTGTCTGAATTGACGAACTCTGCTTTAGCGGTGTTCACCAGATATGACCTGTGAATCCGAAGGAATTCATTACCAAGAAGATTCTCCCATTGGCCGATAGCCGTCTTGTTTCGGAAGCTGCGGCCTTGTGTAGCATAGACAGTTACTTCTGTATCATTTGACGCTATATATAGAATATCGTCTTTGAGGAGAGATATCGTTCTGCGGTCGGAGACGAAACATAACGGAGTTTGTGTTGACGGGAACCGTTTGCCAAGATATCTGGAGAGAGCTGTATCACCAACTATAAATAAGGTCAGAATCATTCCAATGAACACTGGATTGAACAGTATTCGTGAGTACCCATCATATGTCCATAGCATTATTTTCCGTATATGAATTATGGAGATATTGGCAAGTACAACCAATGCAGTCTCGGCCACCATAATGGCAAGTATTAGAAACAGGGCATCCAGCAGCCCGGTTTTTCGTGATTTGAAGGATATCTTGGAAAAGAAATAGCGTGCAGCCAGAACTCCCGGAAGGAACATAACGCCAATAAGAAGAGCTTCGGGAAAAGAGAAGCCCATGCTCATAATCAGAACTGCAATCAACACGACGGCAGCTATCCAGAATCCAATAGTTATAAGCTTATTCTTCATCGCAAAAGTAAAGATAGGTCATTTTGTATTAAAACCCATTCTCAGATTGCCTTTGGTGGGATTTAACTCCCTAACGATGGGTTTTGACAGTAGGGATTCTTTTCGGTAAATCGTACCTTTGTTAAAAAACAAATAGGTATTATTATGATTACACTTACTTCCCTTCCAGGCCTCTTTGTTCAAGGAGGCGTCCTCACGATGTCCCTGATAACCGTCCTTCTGGTATGCCTGCTGTTTGCCGCTTGGAAAGCACCCGCCTGGGTGAAAGAAATCGGCATCGCTACGCTTGTCGTATGCCTTATAAGTATTGCTCTAGGCTGGTACAACGCATCGGATGCCCTGATTCAAACAAACGGTGATATCAGCCCTGTATTAGTATGGGGTGGCGTGAAATGCCATATGATTACTCTCATCTACGGGCTATTCGTATATCTGGTGTCGTTGATTATCCGTGTTGTGCGCAAGCCGAGGATATAATCTTGATATCTAAAAGCACTCGCTCGTCAGGCCGGCAGGGCCGTCCAGACCAGCGATATATAATAGCTCACCTTCGCTGCGAGATTGTGGCCAGACAAACTGCCCACAAACTCGCTTCCGCCCTCTTCCTCAATCAAAGATAGAAAGGCTGCAAGACAGTGTGCGGCAGAGCCGCCCACAGACTTGCACGCTATAGTGCCCCCGACCCCACATGGGAGATTCTTGAGCGCCACCGTCAATCTGATATATGAACTGCATCACCGGCATCTGGTGCGAGATTGTGGCCGGGCACGCCAGCCACAAACACGCCCCATCTGCGCCACCCCCGTGACTTAAGGTATGAAGGCTGCAAGACTGCTTCCAGGCAAGCCTGTCGCAGACTTGCACATTATTGTGCCCCAGACCCCACAGGGGCCATTAACGCCCGGGACCGGCGGCGGGTGCACAACCATCCGTCTCCCGCATCAGTGCTATTAGACATAATCCCATCGAGATTGTGTAAATTGCTGGCCACTGGCAGTACCCCGCATCAAAGGCGGGATGTCCATCGCCGACGGTGTCTCCGCGCTTGCCCTCTGCTAATCAGCAATGTACACAATCTGGATTATGTCAAATATCACAGCGGCAGTATAAGCTTCTCTATAGCCACCCGCATTCCCGGGCGAGGCGGTGCCAGCCAGGCTGCTGCGCTCAAGAGCCTACGCGCTCCAGGCTCTTTCGGCAGCAGCACACTTTGCGCTGTTCTTTTCTGCCTTGGTACGTTCTTTACCCCCGCTCCAGCAGTCATTCCATCCGCTGCGCTCCGGAATCACTGCTTCCGCTACGCGGTTTTTATCAATGGTTGGTGGCAGTGCCAGGGCGCAAAGTGTGGCGGCTGTCACCTTAGCGCCGGAGGCGCGGGGTGGGAACTTCGCTTCAAGCCAGCTTGCCGCGGGGCGGCTGCGCTCGCTTTCCCGCTCGTCCCACCTCGGCACGGCTTCGCCGCAATTATTACGGG
>JAEEIS010000195.1 GCA_016281475.1 Bacteroidales bacterium | reverse complement strand
GCCAAGGAGAAGGAGATAATGACCGTGTAGGTCGGGCGGGATGAAGATAGAGAAGTTCGACACCCTACCTTCGACCAACCAATATTGCGAACTCCTCAATCTCTCAGAGACTGAGGAGTTCACCGTTATTGTTGCCCGCACGCAGACCGCCGGCATCGGGCAACGGGGCAACCACTGGGAGGCAGAACCAAGCAAGAACCTTACTTTCAGCCTAGTGCTGAAGCCGACATGGCTGCCCATTGCCGACCAATACCAGCTGACGAAGGCGGTGTCGCTGGGCATAACGGACTGGCTGATGCCCCTTGTGGCAGAGAGCGAGAGGCGTGTGCGTATCAAGTGGCCCAACGATATTTATGTGGACGACAAGAAGATTTGCGGCATATTGATAAGCCACCGCATTGTGGGCGAGCGGATAGGCGGCACTGTAGTAGGCATCGGGCTGAACGTGAACCAAGAGGCGTTCCCCTCATGGGTGCCTAACCCTACGTCATTAAAGCTGTTGACGGGACAGGAATGGGCATTGGACGAGGTGCTGGAGAGGCTGCTGAAGTGCATTGCCAACCGCTACGAGGAATTGTGGAACAGCCCCATGGGTTCATTGGACGCTCCCTACCTACAGATGCTGCTCAGACGGGGAGAAGAAGCCCTGTATGGCTATCAGGGGCATGTAATCAAGGCCACCCTGTTGGACGTGAACAGATACGGGCACCTACAGCTCGTAACCGACAAGGGGGAACGGTTGTCGTGCCAATTGAAAGAAATAAAATTCCTTTAGGTTGGCTCAGAAAATACGGATTTAGGGTTTTGCCCTTACAGGGCGTTATCTGTAACTCGTTGCTTTACCCAAGGCGTTGCCATTGGGCTAAATCTGTTTAGGCCCTTTCTGGGCGATTTTTTGAAGTCCCTTAATCGATTAGAGGTTATACTCCTCTTTGACCGTCTCGATGAAATCGACAAACCCTTGCGGACAATCTGCCAGCGGAATAAATATGCCTGCCGACAGAGAACGCATGAGACAGACACTGGACTTGGTCACATAAATCTTGTGGAACTTGTCATAGCTCATTGAGAAATAGCCATTAGGCTCGAACTGTTCGAGATGGTCATCATAGAACTTGAGTTCGAACTCCAAGTCTTGAACCATCTTATCGTTAGCGTAATACCGCCTCGCACGACGAGCAAACCCAAGAGTGAACCACCAAGTCAAGAAGAGCGATATTGATACCATTACAGCACCTGCCACCACCTGTCCCCTATTGTGGATGTCTACCGCAATAAACGCTATACCAAACAAGCCAAGAAGGACGATTATTACCCAACGGCTACTATTGTTGCGGGAAATCAACTCACGGTTGAAGTGCACATACTCTTTCTCAGTATATTTACTTCTAATACAGAATAATGGTTCCATTGGGCTTAGTTTTACTTCACGAGCACCATTGTAGCGGCATCCTCGCCTATCAGTTTTAACACTCTCTCATCGTCGGTGACAATCCTTGCCCGCCTGTGGCTGTCGGCTTCAATCCTAACTGCCATGTAGCAAGCACTGTCGTAGACATACTCGTCCACCGGATAGGCGACACCTTCTTCGTCGTCATCCCATTCCAAATCGCCAACCTTTAGAATAGCCCTTCCTGCCAAAGAATAGCAGGCATTGCCGTCCTTGACAATTGAGTAGTTGAACGACACCTCATCCTTTGACACCTTGACTTCCAACACCTGTTTAGGCTCTCCTTCTGGGCTGAGATAGCGTCCTTCCCAGTCTAAGGGACGGACTTTCTTTGTTTCCTTTTGCATGGAGCTGTCCGTCCTACCATTACAGGAATACATTAACCCTAAGGCACAAAGCATTGCAACAAACAAAAAGACTATTTTCATATTATTCATCTTACATTATGGAAATATAATAAACTAAGTGTCTACCCATTGTGTCATAGAAGAGGTATTGTAGCTGGTCGTCATCCTGCATGCCGATATAATAGCCTGCCGTATGGTTCAAATGGGGATAGAGGGGGCTATGGGCAAAACTTCGCTCTATCATTGTATTATCGTAGGGCAGCATAGCATTGGTTGAGTGGCTTAAGGCACTTGTATCCAGCACATCGAAGAGTACCACCTTCTCTCCGTCGCCACCGAAGACTATCCATTGCTCCTGTCGGTCGACGAACTTGACCTTACCCATCAAGCGGGCATCCAGCAGTTGCTCCATCGCTCGCACTTCGTACCAACTACGACTGCAGGAGGAGAGAAGGCATACAGAACATAGTATCAATAGTTTTCTTATTAGTCTCATCGTTGAGTGGCAGTTTCTCAAAGTGACAGGTATGTTCACTCATCTTGTGGTACTGACTTACTATAGAGTTGTGCCTGAGTGCGGCAACGTTTTTCTTTAGGTTCAATGCCCTCATCGTCGGTAAGAGTAAAGGCAACAGGGAGGCTGAACTCAGACCTGACATTCTTACCTCTGACCCTCGCGGGTTTCCATCGAGGCATAGACTGCAGCATTTTCACCACCTCATCGCCACAGCCATAGCCTATATCCTTCAAGATTGTGATATTAGACACCGAGCCGTCCCTATCGATACAAAATGAAGAATAGACTGTGCCCTCGACATTTGCTTTGTGAGCCTGCTCTGGGTATTCCACATTCATACAGACGAACATTATCAATTCCTCCAACCCGCCGGGGAATTCCGCGTCAACATCTACAGGGGTAAATATGAGCGGGGCATCGGTCGTGTCGACCTGTGCAAAGACAATTGTCTCTGCGATGAACAACATTAGAAATAGAGCTATCCACTTTTTCATCTGCATTGATTTTTCTCTATAACGGAGAGTTAGGAGAAATATTGTGCGACGCACCTACCGCAGCAATAAGACGGTGCCCGTGTGGATTTGATAGCATTGTTCCTGCTTGAGTCGATAACGGCAAGTGTAGGCATACGCCTCCTGACGGCATTTGATACCACCGCTGGTGCCGTCCCAACCTTTTTGCATATCGGTGGTGTGAAACATCAGTGCACCACAACGGTCGTATACCCACATCTCGAACTCGGCAATACTCACACCGATGGCGGTGAAGCGGTTGTTGATATCCCCATCGGGGGTGAATACATTGGGGAAGTAAAGTGAATGCCTATGGACAGGGACGTACTTGCACACTTTCTGAAAACAAAACGTGCGATAGCCAACCAAGCATAGTTCCAGCGTGTCAACATCCATCGGAATATCCAAGGGCAGCTGTGCACCAGTCTCCATCTGAAGTAACGAGTCCACATACCACTCTCTTCTCTGAATATTCTGGCTCTGATCCAACAGTACCAACGAAAATGTCTCCGAGGTTAACTGGCTCTTCATAAAATAGCTTAGGTAGAATACTAAAAAGGGGTTCATCAACGTTTTGGTAATGAAGAAAAAAAACGATGTAAAGATGAACCCAAGCGATTTATACCATCAGCACGGAGTCCGTGAGCAGGTATGCACCCGTGCCGAATACGGGTCAAAGACCATTGTACTGCACATAAGAACGAAGAAGGGCAAGTTTTATTGTACACGATGCAAAAGCAGCGATGTGATACGGTCGGGAGTGGTGACAAGGGAGTTCCGAACAGTGCCGATAGGGGGCAAGCCCGTGGTGTTGCGGATGACGGTGCAGAGGCTGGAGTGCAAGGAGTGCCACCACGTGAGCCAGGAGCACATACACTTTGCCGCACCACAGACGACGTACACCCGACGCCTGGCCAGATATGCCGTGGAGCTGTGCAGGATGGCGTCGATAAAGTCGGTGGCGACACATCTGAACCTGTCGTGGAACACGGTGAAGGAGATGGTGAAGGACTACCTCGAACGCAATTACTCCAAGCCGGACATATCGGGACTGAGGGTCATCGGCATAGACGAGTTCGCAGTAAAGAAAGGGCATGTGTACAAGACGATTGTCGTAGACCTCGAGACGGGATGCATCGTGTATGTCGGCGACGGGAAGGGTGCCGACGCCCTCGACGGATTTTGGAAGATGGTGAAGAAGGCCGGAGTGAGGATAGAGGCCGTGGCATCTGACCTCTCGGCCGCATACATATCTGCCGTCAGGGAGAACGCCCCGGATGCCGTATATGTCTTCGACCACTTCCATGTGGTCAAACTCATCAACGAGGCCCTCGACAAGGTGCGTAGACGCATCGTCAACCAAGAGCGTGCCAAAGAAAAGGACGGCACTGGCGAATGCAGGAGCAGCATCGTGAAAGGCACCAAGTACATTCTCCTGCGCAACCGCTCCGACCTCACCGAGCAGAAGGACATCGACCGGATGAATGCCGCCCTGGAGCTCAACCGCGACCTCTCCGTGGCCTACTACCTCAAGGAAGACATCAGGCTTATTTGGAACTCTGAATCCAAACTTATGGCCGAAGCCCATCTGAACTCATGGCTCCTCTCTGCCAGGTCCGCACGCATCCCTGAACTCGCAAAACTGGCTAATACCATCGAATCTCACCGTGACGGCATTCTTGCCTATTTCGACAAACCCGTCTCCACGGGTCCCGTGGAAGGCATCAACAACAAAATAAAAACCCTCAAGCGCATGGCCTACGGCTTCCGCGACGAACGCTACTTCACGCTTAGGCTGCTCGCTCTACACGACTTCAGATTCTCATAGCTACACCTAAGCAATTTTGTGATGAACCAAAATGTGCGCACTAATAGAGTGTATTTCTGTTCCAAAAAATCCGAATGGAAAATCTAGTTCCACAAAAGGGGAATAAGTGACAGTAGTTTGTTCGTATGTTCTGAAAGTGTCGGGATCGGTCAGCGTAATCCATTTGGTGCTGTCCACGCCAGTGGTGAACGTATAGCCATGCAAGGTTTGTGCTTTTGCCGACAAGGATGCCAGCAATAACATCAACACAACTATGCATCGGCGAAAGGACATGACATGGTCTACTTATTGTTTTATACTGCTCATCTTGCGTATCAGGTAGGCAATCACTACATCGGACTGTTTCTCTGTGCTACAACAGAAAATATATATGGTGCGGGAAAGGTAGGAAACACCCAAATAGCATGAATTATTTTGGTCGATATGCTCGTCCACAACGGGTGCGGGCTTTGTGGGGTCCTGACGGCTGCGTTGGGTGAACATGGTCACATCCCAGCCAGCTTCCATCTGCTGCTCCTGTTCCTTGGTCGGGGTGGCAAGTCCGAATGTGGAACAGAGCCACTCCCAACTGCTATCATCTATTGCCTCGAGGAGCGTCACGTCGGCGGTGATGCCTGTATCGAGGGTGAAATTGGTGACACTCGCCACCCGGACATCGGTGCGGGATGAATAGCGATTGTACAAATCGGTCTGTGCCATAATGCTTGTGGCACAGACTAGAAACAGGAGAAAGAGTGTCTTTTTCATGATTCAAAAATTCGTCAGGTACGAAGGAACTTCCAAATGTCGTTGATGACCGAGTCGGGCGAACAATCGGTATTGCATGCTACAATAGTCTCGTCGACAATAGTGGCGGGTTCCATCTGCTCTACAACAGCCTCCACATCCACGGGTTGTTCCACAGGCTTGGAGGAGATTGGGGTGGACTTTGGCATTATTATTGCCGTATCGTGTTGACGAGTGGTTTGAACTGAGACGGTTTTATTTGTCCCATTGGCTTTCAACAAGGGTTCGGCTACTGGTTCAGTGAGTCTAGGCGCCTCGGTCTGTGCCACTACCGGCATTTCGGCAATATTTTTATCCGCTGAGGGGTGTAGAAAAAAGACGGTTCCTGTCACGGCGAGCACGGCCACCATGCTCACCACACCATAACGGCGACGGTGTATGGCGTTGGCCTGCTGTCGGGCAGATGCCAACACCTGGTCGCGACGAGTCAGCTGATTCAGTTCTGCTAATTCCTCTGGAGATAAGTTGCCCTCTCCATATCGACGAAGAAGATGTTCTAAATTACTCATGGCTTGAATATGTCTTTATCGTTTTTTTCCATTTCAATTAACTGCTGTTTCAATTGTTCCTGTCCCTTTTTAAATATCTTTTTCACTGTTGACAATGATACGTTTTTCATTTCGGCGATCTCAGTTTTCGAATAACCTTTCTCATAGTGTAAGAGAAGAATCTCTTTCGTGTGCTTTGGCATTGCATCTAGCAAGTCCATCAATCGATGCAGTCGCAGGCTGTCGGTATTCCCTACCGGATTCGGTATATCAAACATGTAGTCTATCAACATCACATTGCTTTTCTTCATCTTTCGACAGATGTTGCGCAACACCGCAGTGCAATACCTACAAGGATCCCCCCAAAGCTGGCGTGTCATAGTCACTACCAATGCTTCCTGTACGGCATCTTCTGCATCTGCCTTGTTCTGTAGCATTGAATAGGCCATCTGATATAGGTCCAAATAGTGGTCTGCTAGTATCTGTTTGTCGACTTCTCGCATCGGTGTGAATTTTCATCTTCTACTATATACTGTCAAAAGTACGAAAACGGACACCCCAAACCCTTATTTTTTAACTTTTTTTATGACTATTTGGCAATTTTGGTATCAAAACGACCTTTTTTGCCCCAAAATCCACCTGACAACAGACCTGTTGCACGCCGTTTGTCAACCAAAGGTAAGGAACTTGCAAAACCAAGTTGTACCGGCATGCCTGGTCAAGCACCTTTTGTGATAGAGGCACCGTTTCTTTCTTACATTCGACAATGATGAACGGGCGCACCGCTTCGTCGTACACCACAATGTCGCAGCGACGTGTCATGCCGTTGAGCGTGATGGCACCTTCCACCTGTATGAGTTCGAGCGGGTAGCCCAAATCGTAGTGCAGATGGTGGATGGCATGTTGGCGCACCCACTCCTCGGGAGTAAGTGCCACAAAACGGTTGCGCACAATGTCAAAGACCTCTCGGCGACCCTCACAGTCGCGGATTTTAATATTCACTGTCTGACGACTCGTCATCTTCATTCTGAGCAGGTCTCTGCTTGAGACCATTGTTAATCTTATAAGAGAACCCCACTGAGATGGTGGGCGAGATACGACGGGCATGAACCAAACGGTCGAGTTGCTCGGTATGTGTCTCATGTCCCCAGCCGCCTGTGGCAAACACATCGCCCACACGCAGGTTGATAGTACCGCGCTTCTGCAGCACATCCTTCTTCACAGCCAAGTCGCACCAATAGGCAGGGAACATTGTCGTCTGCAAGTCGAGCCACGGGGCAAAATATTGCCCAGAGAACTGCACCGTCCAATCATTCGGCAGCGTCATAAAGGAAGAGAACTTGCCACTAGCCTGCAGTGCCTCCTGACGCTTATTGTCGAGCAATGCCGTACCCTCTATGACACTCTTGTAGAGGTTTACGCTCACGTTGAGTTTCCACCATTTCAATATCTGCCAATCCACAATCAGTTCCAAACCATAGTTATAGCCTTTGTCCAAATTCTGCCATGTGCTGGCCCAATAGCCGTCGTACTGGGGGTTGTAGGGCATCCACCACGAATAACGCTGCTGCGATGCCGAATCCCACACGAAGCCATAGCGTGTCATCATGTTGTTAGTCTGACGGTAATAGGCGCAGGTGTAGATATTCCACTTATCCAGACTCAAGTTATACGACAACTCGAAAGCATTGGTGAATTCGGGGTCGAGATTGGGATTGCCAAAACCCAGTTCCTGCCCTTCGCGCACATCAAGATAGGGGTTCAAGTCCCACATGTGAGGACGGCGCACACGGCGGCTATAGCTTGCCTGCATACTGTTGCTCTTATTAATCTCATACGACATATGCATGGTCGGATACAACTTCCAATAGTCCTTGTGCACTGCCTCGGTGGCAGGGTGGTTGATGTCGTGTCCATACAGGTAAGAGTATTCCTCTCTTAAGCCCGCCTGAGCCGACAACTGGTCGGTAATCTTCCCACCCACGGTCAAATACACGGCATGGGTCTGCTGGGTATAGTCGAAATGTGTAGACGAGACGGTGTCGTGGTATCTGTATAGTTCGTGCGTCAATGGGTCGTACTCAGTTCGATAATAGATTGCATTCTGATTTGGCCAGTCGAGTCGGCCCTCATAGCCCGTCTCCAACTTCCAATTCTCGGCAAAAGGATGTACATAATTCACCTTCAGGTTGAGGGCCTGATGATGGTTCTCGCTCTCAGTCTCGCGCAGATAGTAGTGGTCCCATAATACCGATGGGTTTTCGTATATCTGCTCCTGAAAACCATTGCCTTGCACATGCCGCATCGAGAAGGTAGCATCGGCCGTCAATTCACGGTCCTTTTCCTCAAACTTCTTGATATAGCTCAAATTGAACGTGTGGTTCACGTTGCCATTATTGTTTGTATCGGCCTGAGTATAGTCGAGCAGATGGTTCTCGTTGAGCAAGTCGGTCGAAAATATTTGGCTCATTCTGTTTCGTACACCACCACGCAACTGGTAAGAAAAGAGCAGGCTGTTCTTGTCGTTGAAGTAGTACTCTCCACCCACCTTCATGCTACCCATGTAGTTGCGACGAATGCTGTACTGGTCTAGCGTGTCGTGGCTCCACGCTGCACCGTTGCGTATGCGGCGGATGTTGGAATGCGACACGCTGCCACGGCTGCGCATACCCCCGTCGAGGGTGAAAAAGAGATTATATTTCTCTGTTGTATAGTTCAAACTGACGCTCCCCATCGTGGTGGGAATCACCCGAGGCAGCTTGTCGGGAATAAGGAACGGCAGCGGAGTTCCCACATTCATGTTCACTACACCGTTCAGTCCCAACGCGCCAGAGGTCTTTTCTTTCAATTTCAGATTGATGATTCCACTCATGCCCTCGGGGTCGTACTTGGCAGAGGGATTGGTAATCACCTCCACACTCTCCACCGAACTGGCAGGAATCTGCTCCAACAACGTCTCCAAGTCATTCCCCATCAACTCGTAAGGCCGCCCATTGATAAGCACTTTCACATTCGACGAGCCGCGGAGCGACACATTGCCATCGTTGTCCACCGACACGCTCGGCACCTGTTCCAACACATCGGTGGCCGTACCACCGCTAGACACAAGGTTTTTGTCCACATTCACCACACGCTTGTCAAGCTGGTATTCCACCAGCGTGCGCTCCGCCGTCACCGTCACCTCATCTATCATCACAGCAGCAGGCGACACCAACATCTTTCCCAAATTCGAAGATTGATGTTTCTCACTCAGCACAACCACATTAGGATAGACGAAAGTCTCATACCCCATAAACGACACCCTCACCAGATAGCGTCCATAGGCCACCTTCACTGAAAATGAGCCATTGCTCTCCGTCACCGTGCCAGTGATAAGACTAGAATCCTTGGCGTTCAACACCGCAACAGTAGCATACTCCACTGGCGAATTTGATTTACTATCAAATACCTTACCCGAAATCTTTCCCTGCGCAAACAGCTGGGTTGAGAAAAACAACAAAGCCACCAAGGCGGCCACACGTTTATGTTTCATCAAATAATACTTAGTCAAAACCATTCGATTCATTAACCTCTAACATAATGAGGCATATCAAAGGGGATGGGCAACGACAGCTCTATCAGCCCGCCGAACTCCCCATTCTCATACCAAGGCACTTGATAGATAAGTTTCTTCACGCCTTTCTTCTCAATGGTGTAGGCGTTCAACTTTTCGTTTTCCAACAAATCTCTCAAAATGGCTGCCGCACGCTGAGGATGGCAGTCGAACAAATTGTTGCCGATAATCTTCTGCCCATGGCTGTTCACGTTGGCAGACGTGGTGTTCATGTCCAATATGTTGCCCTCTTTGTCGCATACAGTGATGGCAACACCCTTCAATTCTTCAAAACATTTATCCATAACACAAAAAAAAGGCTCGCCGTCACATGGAAGGCGAGCCCTAATAAATAATAATTATTTGCACTGCAAGGCAGCCAGTGCAATACTGTAGAGCTTAGTCTTGGCGCTGTCGCCACGGCTGGTGAGGACACACGGTACACGTGCACCCATGACCATGCAGGCAAGTTCGGCATGTGCAAACTTTGTACAGGCCTTGTAGAAGATGTTGCCGCTCTCGATGTTGGGGAACAACAGGCAGTCGGCATCACCCGCCACATCGGAAGTAAGCTTCTTGGTCTGTGCGCTCTCCTTGTCGATGGCGCAGTCAAGGCTCAGCGGTCCGTCAACCACTGCACCCGGTATCTGACCACGAAGACTCTGCATACCGAGCCATGCGGCTTCGGCGCAAGCAGGCATTCCGATAGAGACCTGCTCAGTGGCAGCGAGGACAGCCACCTTGGGTTTGGGGTTCTGAAGGCTCTTCGAAACCTGGATGAGGAAGTTCATGATGGCAGTCTTCTGCTTGAAGTCAGGAGCCGGTATAATGGCCATGTCGGAGCAGACGAGCAGCTTGTGGTATGCGGGAACCTCCATGACAGCCATGTGGGTCAACATATCGTTCTTCTTACCAGGCATGAGACCGCACTCCTTATTCAGGATGGCACGCATATACTTGTCGGTCGACAGGAGACCCTTCATCAGGAAGTCACCCTTGCCCTCATTGATGAGCTTCACAGCAAGTGCGCCAGCCTTATTGTCGTTGGCCTCTTGCACAAGTTCAAACTTGTCGGGATTGATGCCCTCTTCGGCACAAACTTTCTTGATAGTTTCGATATCACCAACGAGAGTGGCATTGACAATGCCCTTGTCGATAGCAGCACTAACGGCACCGATGGTATGGGAATCGTTAGCGTATGCAGCCACCAAATTCTTCTTTTCCTTGCTCTTTACGAGTTCCAGAAGATCATCTAATTTCGTAATCATTTTATTATAAGTTTTTTAATTAATAATAGACTCAAAAAATACTGATTGCAAATATACAAAAAATATTTGGATTCACACCCACATAGAGTCAAAAATATTTGCCCACAGCATTTAATCACTTAAACTATAGTGTATTATTTATCGCCACCACATTCAAGATAGCAAGCCCCACTAAAAAGAATCAATAGGGTGCATAAGAGGAAAGATGAAGTTCGTTAGTTATTTCACTCACTATAATTATGGTCGACTACAATGATGATTTGCACACCTGGAGCCAAAGGCTGTAACTCGGTGGTAAGGGTACGGACAAGTTTTTCTTCATCGCGAATGGAGATGTCTGGCACTACATCCACTGACAGCATCTGCTCTTTCTCGGAATAATAGAAGCCGTGCACCTGCACGATTTCCTTGTGTTGCGATAGCCTTTGCATGACGCTGCTCTGCAGTTCGGCCACGGGTCCCTTGCCTGTGGCTACGGCGTAGATGCCGACAGTCATGATGATGCCGTAGCGTTCGTACATCAGGGTGGAGATGCGGCGTGTGAGTCCTTGGATGTCATGGGCATTCATCGTGTCGTCGACGCCGATATGCAGCGAGCCAATCATCACGTCGGGGCCGTAACTGTGGAGGATTAGGTCGAACACACCGCGCACACCTTCCTGCCCCGCCACATCGTGCTTGATTTGGCGAGTCAACTCGGGCGACACCTTCTTGCCCAACAGTTCGTTGATGGGCGATGCCAGCATCTCAAAACCCGCCTTGACGATGAGCAGAGAGATGGCCGCACCGAGATAGCCGTCGATTGATACACCCCACAGCAGCATGATGCCTGCCGAGACAAGCGTTGCCAGCGTGATGATGGCATCGAACAGCGCATCGGAGCCAGAGGCTATCAATGCGTCGCTCTTCAGCTGTTTGCCCTTGTGCTTCACGTAGCGGCCCAGCAACAGTTTGACGGCGATAGCCACGATGATGACCACCAATGTTACGGTAGTGTAGTTAGGTGTGGTGGGGGCGAAGATTTTCTTTACCGACTCGACCAGCGAGGTGACACCGGCAGCCAGCACGATGAGGGCAATGAGGATGGCGCTGAAATACTCCACACGGCCGAAGCCGAAGGGGTGCTCGCGGTCGGCGGGACGCGCTGAGAGTTTTGTTCCCAAGATGGTGATGACGCTCGACAGGGCGTCGCTCAGATTGTTGACAGCGTCCATCACAATGGCCACACTGCCAGCCAAAAGACCCACTACGGCCTTGAACGCCGCCAGCAGCACGTTGGCACCGATGCCCACCCAACTGGTGCGGATGATTTGTGTATTACGGTCCATACGGTTATTTTTGTACAAACGGTTTAAGGCCTTGAGCAGCTTCGGCTGCGGTGATGCGTTTGCCGCCGTTGTCCAGGTCGATGAGGATATAACGGTCGTGTCCCATGCCGAGTTCTTTCATGTAGGAGAGCTGACGTAGTCCGTGACGGCTTTCGATGCGTTCCACCATATCGTGGTGCTCTTCGGCAGTCATGGCATAGATAATGTCGATGCAGGCTTGGTCTACGGCCAGCAGGTCGGTGGAAGAGAGGATGCCCACATTGGGTGTCACGACGGGTTCGGCTGCAAGTCCTTCACAGTCGCACGATACCGACATGTTGCGCATCACGTTCACATAGCAGACTCTATCGCCGAAATGGTCAATAGTGGCCTTGGTGCTCTCGGTCATGCGTTCCATGAATTCCTCTTCCGATATGTCCCATTGGTCATCCTGACCGGGAGTGGTGTGTATCCATGCTTTGCCTATGCGGCCGTCGGCGCAGCCGATACCGATGTTCTTGTTCGAGCCGCCGAAGCCGCCCTTGGTGTGACCCTTGAAATGGGTGAGAGCCACGAGCGAGTTGTAGTTGGTCAGGTGGCTGCCCATACACATGCAGGTGAACCATTTGCCGCCCACGACAGGTAGGGTGACGGTGTCCTCCTCGTCGAGAATGTCCACAGGTGCGAAAGTCCAGCCGTTCACCTTTAGCGTTTCACGGTGCAGTGCGGTGGTGTAGCGGTCGCCTTCATAATAGGTGTTGGTCTCCACGATGGTACCGTCCTTGAGGTCTTTCTTCATCAATGCCTTCACCCACTCGTGGGGGATGATGTTGGGGCCGTTCTTTTCGCCGGTGTGCAGCTTCACAGCCACTTTGCCGGAAATGTTGCCATTGACTTTCTCATAAGCCTTGATGAGGCCGTTGGCCGATAGGTCACGAGTAAAGTAGACAATGGCCTCTTCGCCCGTGCGCTCTTCGTAGGGCACGTACTTGTTGCCGTCCGTGCCAGGTTCTGGAGATTGATTCATGGTGTCTGCTGTTTCTTTTTGTTGGCTACCTCCGCAAGCCGCAAGGGCAGCGCAGAGAGCCAGTGTTGTGAATAAATGTGTTGGTTTCATTGTTATATTCGTTAGTCGTTTGGTGATTATTTCAGTTTCAAATCGTCTTCGAAGGCTTCGTAAGTGCGGTTGGCAACAAGGTGATTGGCTTGATTACAGCATCCGGCCAGCAGCAGCGCCACCGCGCATATAGCCAGGGTCTTGATTGGGGTGTGCATGGGTATATCTATGCCTATCGTTGTCTCCACCATTTCTCAATAGAATCCCTCGTTATCCATTCATAACTGCTATAGAGTTTAATAGCAGAATCAAAAGTAATACTATCGTGGTCTCTATCATAACGGACTGAGCTTTTGACCCACTCTATCCATTCCTCTCGGCTTATAAAATCGAATGACAATGGCAGCTCACCGTAGATAGAGTCTTTCCCCATTTTGTCGACAGAATCCTTGATTGCCTCTTCCGTTGGTACGTTTGCGACAGGGGTGGCCGTATCAAATGTACTATCCGTATCGTTTGCGACCTTGCTGTTATTGCAGGCGGCAAGGGCAATCATCGCCGCGCATAGCATCAATGTCTTCTTCATTGTCTTAATGTGTTTATTGTTTGACTTCGGTTTGTTGTTTCATCCGGTCAGTTTCACCGAGCATTAACATTTGTTACTCCATAGCAAGGGTCAAACGTGATATTGGAATTCTTCTCCCTCTCGATGGCTTCCTTCACCTCCTTTGTGCAGACATTCATATATGTGTCTTTGAGGTGGAAAATATCATAGTTTTTCCATGTGTTCAAGTCAAACCACAAAAGATTCTTGTCTCTGTCTTCTTTTATTATCGGGCCGACTTCATTAATGTTCAGCCATCCATAGTATGTTTCAGAAATGCCTTCTATGTCAGCCGGAAAGCATTTGTAGCCGTTGAAATTGTACTTTTCAAGAAGAGACTTTAGTTTCTCGGATATGAGGAATTGCGACCAATTTTGATAGGTCATTAAATCATATCTCATCGTGCCTTTTTTGACGATATACCTTGAATCCGAGACAATGGGGTCAGTCTCTTCCAACAATTTGTAGGAATAATACTTCGTTACAGGCTCAATTTGGATCTCACGCCATTTGTGTTCGCATCCAAAACTAAAGAAAAGCTGCTCCATTGCCAAAAGTTAATACAACTGTTATTGGTTATAACGCAACTTTAGTGATTCTATTGTGTCTCCACCGAGGCAAAATGCGGCCATAGATTCAACTACCATGTACGACATCATTGTGTATCGGCAAACAAGAATTATTGTTTTTGAGTTCTCTATTTCTTTGTTTTGTTAGGTATTCCACCCACCAGCGGTCGGTGTTGACGAGGAGGAGAGTGCAATCACCTCGGCCTTTGATGTTCGCAGCCACCGCTTCGACAGCTTTGCGCGACACCTTGCGGAGCATATTGCTCCAAAGGATGACAACGGTGTAGCGGGTCGTCGTTTTCAGTTCCGGGATGATGGCACGATAGCGGTCGAGGGTCATGCTGTGATGCGGATCGTAAACCACGGTTGGCGACGGGGGAAAATGGACAAAGGAGCCGTGGTTGTTCCAATCGAAGGAGAGAAATCCGCTTTGCGTGTAGCAGTTGATATGCCAAAATATGAGGGAGTCACCGTCGAAATAGAGCACCTGCACAGGCTGTGCACGATGCTGCATCTGGGTGCTGTCGAGGTCAAGGCGGATAAGGCTGTCTACCTGTGCCGCAGTGGTCTCAATCTGCGAACAGGACACCTTCTCACGGCTTTCGTCAAAGAATGACGCGATGCGCTCCTCGTCCACCTTTTTGATTTCATCGATGCCGAACACCACCTTCGCCAACGGGGCACAGCCACCGAACAGCACAGCGGCCAGCATTACCATTGTCAGTTTTGTCTTTTGCATAGATGTTTTTTTGTTAGTCCTATATAGTAGTCGCAAAAAGGTACCGAAATGTTACAGTCTATTGAAAAAAAAACATAGATACCACCATGTACAATGCATCTATAGAATGCATTGTACACCCACTATGAATCTGTTAGCGAAGACTCCACACATCTTATGTATTTGGCGGGGTTGCCGGCCACAACGGTATTGGGTGGCACGTCCTTGGTCTCCACACTGCCGGCACCTACGACGGCTCCATCGCCTATGGTCACACCGGGGAGTACCTGCACCCCTGCACCTATCCATACGTTGTCGCCTACGATGATGGGATGGGCCCACTCCACACCTGTGTTGCGACGCTCGGCGTCAAGAGGGTGGTGGGCGGTGTGGAAACCGCAGCTGGGTCCTATGAAGACATGATTGCCGAAGCGCACCTTTGCTCCATCGAGGATGACCGTGTTGTAGTTGGCAAAGAAGTCGTCGCCCACCTCAATGTTGAAGCCATAGTCGCACCAGAAGGGAGGCATGATGCAACACCGCTCGCCTACACGCCCCAACAGTTGACGCAGCACTTCGCTTCTGCCTTCGTCATCCGCCGGAGAAAGGTTGTTATACTCAAAGCACAACTCCTTTGCCCGCAGCATGTCAACTTTCAGCTCTGAGTCTGTGGCAGGATTATACAGTTCACCGTGTTGTTGTTTCTCTTTCTCGGTCATACCATGTACTGTTTTTGTCGTGCTTACCGCCCATTTGTGATATTCGTGGTTCTCTTTGCTTTGTACTTTGCTTTTACTATCTCGTATGAGATGCGGGTAAGCTCTTTGAGAAGGCTGTCTGAAGCGGTATTGGGGTCGACGCCAATCCAGTATTTGGGCGACTCATTAAAAGGCTTGCCGATGCAGGAGTGCTGTTCCTTCAGTTCCTCGATACGGTCGGGTTGGCACTTGAGCGTAACGACGGTGTAATGGTCGCAGTCGAAGAAGGCAAACATGTGTCCACAGACATAGAACACCAACACGTTGGACGCATAGTGGAACGCTGTGAAGGGGAACTTTTCCTCTACGTCCTCGCCCAATGAGAGACAATAGTTGCGGTAGTCCTCTATGTTCATTATATCTGTTTGCCCATCTCGTAGGCTTCCCTTAACTTGTCATTTTCGGCAATGTCGCCAGGGAAGCTGACGCCACCGCAGAAGAGGGTGCCCGCCAAGCGGCTCTTGGGGTAGCAGTCTATCCAGCCCTTCAAGCCATGTTCGGCACCCTTGGGAGTGTGGTCGGCATCCTCGGTGGCCGTTGTCAGCAGGTAGACATCGCGGAAGCGGTAGTCCTTGGGATACATGGCGTTCATACGGTCGATGAGGGTCTTCATCTGGCCGCTCATCCCATAGTAGTAGACGGGCGTAGCCCAGCAGACCACATCGGCATTCAAGACACGCTCCATAATGGCCGGCACATCGTCCTTAAAGACGCAGGCACCAGTCTTCTGGCACGACAGGCAGCCGATACAGAACTTGATTTCCTTCCCTCTTAGAGAAACAAACTCCACCTCATTCCCAGCGGCTTTCGCGCCTTCGGCAAACTGCTCCGCCAAAATATTGCTGTTCGAACCAGGTCGGAGACTGGTTGATATTACAATTACTTTCTTCATTCTGTTACTTATTTTGATTCCAATATTTTTCATCATCGTCGGCCATCTAAAGTCCGACAAAAAAGGGACTGCAAAGATACAACTTTTCCCAAAATTCAAAGAACTTTATTTTCAACGAAAGGTAAAAAAGAAACATCCGCCCAGTGTGTCTTCCGGGTGGATGTAATATCTTCGGCAATGGGTGTGAATTTATTTCGCAGCCATTCGCTTACCGGCCTCGCGGGCTTTCTGTAGGTCTTGCTCCCAGTGTTCTTTCAACCCATTCTCGTCGTTCTTCTTTGAACACCAACTATCAGTACTTCACCTTCACCTCAACGCCCTCAACCTTCAGCTCTTGCATATAGGGATATTCTATCTCACTGCCATGGTAGATATGCATTGTTCGCACCCCACTACGCTTAGTTCTTATCGTATCGGGAGGTAGAGACGAATTGTAGTGATATATAATCAACATCCCTTTTAAAGCCGTATCATTAATGGTACGCTCTTGAATAACGGCATCGTGGAATATACCATCGAACTCTTTTGCCTTTTGCTCCCGCAGTTCCTCATAGAAGAACTCATTCCATTTTTCTACTTTCTCATCATACACGAAGCGCCCATGGGGGATATAGCCCATATCCCCTCCACAGTGGGCTTCAATCTTTATCTTTCTTCCTTCAAACGAGACATCCCACTTCACCAATACCACATCTATCATGATTGTGTCGGGGTCTGGCACAAGCAGCCTCACCCAGTAGATTGGGTCTTTCGTCAGCTCGCGGTTTTTCCGCTTGCGCAGCAGCTTTTCGTTTTTCAATACCCTGACGGGCAGCCCGGCGACCGTATCAGGCAACAGCTTTGCGTCGATGCCCGTTATCAAGGTGATGTTGTGCTTGGGCAGCCGCGCATAAGGACTCTTCCCCCAATAGGCAAAGTATTCTTCAACCGTACGGCTGACAAACCGCGCCTCCAGCGTGTCGCCCACCACCACGCTCTGCGCCCAACCATTGGCAGCAAAGGCAAGCATCGCCGCACACATTAATAGTTTCTTCATGGGTCGTTAATTTTGTTTGTCATAACTGTGATATGTCATCATGATGTAGTTCTTTCTCAGGCGGGGCGGCGAGTGATGTGGCTACAAATATCTCCAATGCGTAGAGACACGCTGGCACAGAGCAAAAGATTAACGCGCCCAAGTCCGTGAAGGCCAAACGTAGATAGGTCAACGTCAGCAACACCACGAAAAACACCAATGGGCAGATGTACACCATCTTCCGCGTCGCTCCTTTCTCATAAACGATATAGGCAAAGACTCCGAGCAAGATTGCTACAACAACCGGCAAAACTATCATTATCAAAACCACGAGCCACGGCTCGCTCTCCGTGGCACGGACCCACTCGTCGAAATTGCAGAGCAAGTATATTACCCATGGTGCATGGAGCAACATATATGTCGCCATAAATATCCACAGAAAGTGGATGCGCCTCGCCCTAATTGTGTGGACTATCTTCTTCATTTTTGTTTTCTTGCTTGCTCCATTAATTCATTTAACCATCCCGTGACATCCTTATCGGCATAATAGTATCTGCCGCCCAGCATCATATAGAGCCTGTCGTAGTATACAGTCATGTCCTCCCTGTCGTGGTATTTCAGTATCAGTTTCCCTCTTGTGTCTATCCCCCCATTCTTGTTGGGCGTTGCCCCGCCTATCATCCCATCCACAATACGGCGTATCGTATCGGGATTTGAGATAACAACCGTGTCGCAATAATGCCATCCTCTATCAAACGCTTCCGGCGGGATGTCGACAACCGTCATAATGTCCAATGGTGCCGCAATCATGGTTATCCGATAGGGGTAGCTGTCATTGTCATTAGATGTTGATATGTTCATCGCCCCACCCGACGTATCCTTGTCAGAGGTGCCAATGTCAATTATTACAGGCAAGGCACACGTGATGCGCGACGAATCAAAATCCACCACGAAATGCCTAATCGCGAATGTCGGATACCCTATGGTCACATCCTCTTCCAGAGGCTTGCACCCTATGGCATGGACCTCGATTGTATAGTCGCCGAACGGGATGTGGCGAATGGTGTAGCAACCATCCTCGTCCGTAGTCGCGCCACCCACCAATTGCCCATTCTGTTTGAGCAGCACATTGGCCGCCATGTATGGCCGCTTTGTCCCACTTTCGACCACCCGTCCCTTCAGCGTCCCATACCGCTCCGACACGCTGGCGGCAGCCAACAATTTCTCAATTTCGACAGCGTCGCGCTCCGACATTCGGAAAGTCCCCCCTCCTATTTTTAAGCACCTTCCGCTTGCTGAGAACCCCAGCGAGTATTCGTTATTGCTGTCGTCGTACAATCTGACAACAACCGACGACAGAAATTTCAATGGCTCTTTTCGCGCACGGCAGCGGCACAGATAGTCAACGAGAGGCTGACAATCAAACGGTTCTGATTCACCCCATTTCACATAGACAGCCGAGTCTGTCCGATACTGTATTTCAGCCTTTACAAACGAGGTGGCGCAGATTGGGTTATCAGACAAAGCAATTCTCCTCCCGCTCCTGCAGGCAGTCGTGGCAGCGAGGGCGAGCAACGCCACATATAGCATCACCAGTTTCTTCATTGTCTGTGATTTCTTCATGCCACCGATAACGCGCAACAAGCGTTTTTATTGCCCCACGCGCACCACTTTTGCCCTATGTCGGAAAAAAAACGTACCTTTGCAGCCGAAATGCCATTTGTTGAGGACATACGTAACTATCGGAGCCTGTCGATTGTAGGGCTTGAAAAGAACACCGGCAAGACCGTCTGCCTGAACTATCTGTTGGGCCGACTGGACGAGTTGGGCATCTCCACCGCCGTCACCTCCATCGGGGTAGACGGTGAACAGGTGGACTCTGTCTACGCTACCGCCAAGCCCGAGATACGGCTGTACGAGGGGATGCAGTTCATCACCTCCGAGCGGCACTACACCCAACGGCGGCTGGTGTCCGACATACTCGGCGTGGGTGAACAGCGCACCGCCCTGGGCCGCCTGGTGACGGCACAGGTGCTCTGCCCGGGCAAAATACTGTTGTCCGGAGCCGCCACCACAGGAATGCTGCGGCGGCAGATTAACGATTTCCGCCAACGCGGAGTGCAGCTCACCGTAGTCGACGGCGCCCTGTCGCGCCTCAGCCTCGCCTCCCCCACCGTCACCGACGCCATGATTCTCGCCACTGGCGCCGCCGTCTCGCCCAACCTGCAGCAGCTCATCTCCCGCACCCGCTTCGTCTACCGACTCATCAACCTCCCCGAGGTCGACGACAGCCTGCGCGCCAAGTTCGCCAACATCCCGTCGGGAATTTGGGCCGTCGACAGCGGCGGCAAGGTACACGACCTCGGCATCGCCTCGGTGTTTCTGCTGGGTAGGGGCGAGGACGACCTGTTCCGCCACGGCAGCACCCTCTTCGCCGCCGGCGCGGTCAGCGACCGCCTGCTGAAATACCTCGCCGCCCAACCCACCATACGCGACACCGTGCTGGTAGTGCGCGACTTCACCAAGCTCTTCATCACCCCAGAGGCCTACGCCGAATACACCCGCCGCGGCGGGAAACTAATCGTCCTGCAACGCTCGCGACTGGTGGCGGTCTGTCTCAACCCCACCTCGCCACAAGGCTACACGCTCAACTCCACCGAAGCCTGCCAGCAACTCTCCGACGCGCTGCAATGCCCCGTCTACGACGTGATGAAATGCCCCCGCCCATAACCCCTCCCACTCCCTATCCCCACCCCTCCCACTTTCCTTCACCTCCCCTCCCGCATCCCATCCTCCTCCCTCCCGCACCCCTACACACCTTAACGTTCCCCCCACCCAGCCTTTACCAACCCTCCCATTCTTGGCGATTGCTCAACGGTCCTTCATCGCTGTAGGAGCCTTATTCGACATGGCTATCGGTAAGAATCGGTAAGAATCGGTAGGAATCCGTACGATACGGTAAGGGGCGGCGAGTCGTGGAGAGGAAAGACGCGAAATGGCAGCAAAACAAGGACGTCGAAAAAAAAATTCGAGGTTAACGATTGTTATTCCAGAAAAAAACGTATATTTGCATTTTAGGAATATAACTAATAAATATAATTATGACCAAGTGTAACAAACATTTAAGAATCCTTTTGGCACTGATGGCACTGCCCTTTTTCTTGTTAACGGGCTGCCTGAAGGAGGGTAACGACACGATTGTGCTGCCCCAGCCTTATGGAAAAATCCCTTATGATGTCATTCCTGAGCATATCCAGGAACAGCTCTCGATGAACGGATTTGTCATCCACGAGGGTGTGAATCCCGCCACCATCAAAGGGAAGTTCAAGGCGTCTCCGATGGATTGTAAGTTTGCATCCGACGGTGTGAGACTCGACTTTGTGGAACTGTTCATGGAGTTCTCCGGCCAGAGCCTCCGCGGCAAGATTAACTACATCCAGGGCCAGAGCGACACCATCTTCCTCGACGAGGCTCAGATCAACGACGTCATCGGCAACGCTGAGCGCGCCCGCGTGATTGGTGAGGACAGCAACATCACCGTCTACTGCATCCAGACCATCCAGCTCGACAAGTCGTCATGGAGCAAAACGGCATCGGTGGTTTCCGGCACGCTCACCAAGACGGGCCTGAAGAATTTCCAGTATGCCGAGTACATCATCGACAAGGAGGACGAATGGGGCCGTATATCCGATGTAGGCACCTACCGCTATTGGAACGACGGTGACAACATGGCAGAAAAATATTTTAAATCCTTAGACAAGTAGCTTATGAAACGTAACGTATTTTTTCTTATCATTTCGGTGGTCCTGATGACCAACATGGCTCTTGCCCAAGAACCTACAACGAAGAATGATACCGACACAACATACGAGGGCCCGATTCTGTTCCCCCGCAACCTCATCGGTGTGCGCGGCGGCCTGAACCTGTCCGACATGGTCTACTCGCACAAACCCATCAGTATCTACAAGCACTTCCTGCAGCCCCAGGGAATGGTGGGCCTGTTCGGCCACTTCCATCTGGGCAAGTCGAACCTCGCCATCCGTCCTGAGGTGTCGCTGGTGGGACGCGCCGACAGCTTGGAGTGGAAGGATGTGCGCTATCGCCTGAAGGCTCATTATGTGGACTTCCGGCTGCCCATTACGTACAACTTCCGCATTCCTAACAGCTATGTGTCGCCCTACCTGATGGTGGCGCCCCAGTTCAACATGGCCTACGGTGGCAAGGTCACCTATTTCGACCAGGAGGACTACCCCGAGGGATGCAACACGACTATTACCAAGGCCGATATCCACCCATACGACGCGAGTGTGCTGCTGGGCGGCGGTATCGACTTCCTGATTCCTACCAACGGGATACCCGTCCTGATGTCGTTGGAGGCCGGGTACAACCTCGGACTGCTCAACAATTTCGCACAGCGCGAGATTTTGAACAACCCGACGGTTGCCGACAACGACCGTTCCATTATCCTGAACCATCTGATTCCCGGTGCCGAGCTCTATCAGGAGACCCGTAAGAATCGCGGCATCGAGGTGGCTCTGCGCATCGCCCTCCCGCTCGACGACAGCTGGAAGAACAAGGAGAAGCGTCCTCGCGGACCGCAGCAGGTCGACACTGTGTATGTGCAAGACACCGTGTATGTGGAGCAGCACGACACCACCACTACCACGCAGACCGACACCGTGTATATTATCAAGCCCGGTCCCGTCTCTGGCGACAGTCTGGAGTATGTGCGCAAAGACTGCTACTCGTTTGGCGAGATGTATGCCTTTATCAAACTGGGCGTAGACATCAGCGACAAGCGCATATGCCTGTTCAACATCAACTTCGACTTCGACTCCTATCGTCTGCGCAGCGAATCGTATCCGCATCTTGACGAGGTTGCCATGATGATGAATGCCTTCCCCGAGATGAGAATTAAGATTATCGGCCACACCGACAGTCTGGGTTCCGACTCGTACAACGAGACGCTGTCTCTCAACCGCTCTAAGTCGGTCATCCGCTATCTCCAGTCGAAGGGTATCGACTCTAGCCGCATGGTGCCTGAAGGCTTCGGCGAGAAGTATCCCATCGACACCAACACCACGCCCGAAGGCCGTTTCCACAACCGCCGCGTCGAGATCGAGGTGCTGAATGTGGGCATCCGCAACACCGACGGCAATGCCGGCTATAATAAGGAATAATAAAAAGACTAAATAATATGCACAAGAAAACACAAACCCGAATTTCAGCCATTGTGCTTCTAGCACTGTTGTGCTGGGGTGGCGGCCTGCGGGCCCAACAAGCCATTACCAGCTTTGGCGGCGACGCTGCCAGTGTGACGGGCTCGCTGAGTTTCAGTGGGGGCGAGATAGCAGTGAAGACTGCCTATGCCCCGGCCGTCACGGTGGTCAACATCACCGAGTCCTTCTCCGAAGGTGTGCAGCAGCCCATTACTGCCCGCGACGCGCAGTATCAGGGAATTGAGGCGCTCACTGTGGGTGTGGCACTCTACCCCAACCCCACAGCCGACTACGTCATCCTTGAGTGCGACCAGCCCATGCAGCTGTCCTACACACTGTACAACGCCAATGGACAAATCCTGTCGCGAGGCAACTATCAGGGAGGCCAGCAAACTATCGACCTCCAGCAACTGGCTGCCGGAACCTACATGCTCCACGTGGCAACCCCCGATCAGACAAAAAAGAATATTTATAAAATTATTAAGGCCAAATAGTCATGAAAAAAATTCTAACTACGCTTTTAGCAATCTTCACCTTTGCAACACTCTATGCACAGGCTCCCAAAGGTTTCAATTACCAAGCCGTCGCCCGCAACGCTGCGGGACAGCTCATAACTAACCGCAACGTCGGTGTACGCATCAGCATCCTCCAAGGCTCTGCTATGGGTACCATTATCTACCAGCAGGAAGAAGTTGCCGCTACCAACGCCAATGGTCTCTTCACCCTTATTGTTGGCGACAACTCGGATGCTTTTGCCAACATCAACTGGGCCAACGGACCTTATTTTATCAAGAGTGAGGTTGACCTCGCCGGAGGCATCAACTACACCCTTTCTGCCACACAGAAGATTCTGGCTGTGCCTTATGCCCTCTACGCCAACCGGGCTACCATTGCCGACAGAATGAGCGACGACTGGTCGTACAATGAGCAGGATCCCATGTTCCGCAACTGGGGCTACCGCTATGACAGCCTGCGCAATGCGCCCACACGTCTCAGCCAGTTTATCAACGACCTGAACCTCGCCCTCTCTGTCAGTGGCGACACCCTCTTTGTCAACGGCAACTATGTCGTCCTCCCCAGCAACTGCCGCGGCACCATTGAGTGGGACAGCGTGCTGAACCACCCCACCCGCCTCAGCCAGTTCATCAATGACCTGAATCTCTCCGTCAGCGGCGACACCCTGTTCGTCGGCGGCAACAACTACGTCATCCTGCCTCCCAGCACTGGTGCCACCACCATCGAATGGGACAGCGTGCTGAACCACCCCACCCGTCTGAGCGAATTCATCAACGACCTGACCCTTACGCTCTCTGTCAGTGGTGACACTCTCTATGTCAACGGCAACTACGTGGTGCTGCCTAGCAACAACCAGACCACCATCGAGTGGGACAGCGTGCTGAACCACCCCACTAACCTCAGCGACTTCTACAACGACCTCGGATTCATCACCACTGAGACTCAGGGCCTGAACGATGTTATTGCTATCAACAACAACGCTTACAATCAGATTAAGAACGTCTACACTCCCACCGACCCACTCGATGCAGCCAACAAGGCCTATGTGGACTCTTCCCTCGCAGCCGAGGTGGCAGCCCTGAATGCCCGCATCGACAGTCTCAACAACACCTACAACTTCTATTTCGACAGCCTCAACAACCGCATCTTTGAGTTGGAGCATCCTCGCATCAAGGGTACCCTTCCCGGTATTTTCAGCGTCAGCGCCAACACCAAGGTCAACTTCTCGCAGGGCAACCTCCAGTATCGTCCCCGCATCAAGACTTGGCGTTTTGCTGTCAACCAGTATGATGTTGCTGGTGCTGCCAACAACAATGTCTACATGCAGGCCTACTGCTCCGACTGGATTGACCTCTTCGGCTATGGCACCAGCGGTTGGGATGGCGGCGCAGGCCGTTACATGCCCTATGAGACCACCACTAACAATACCGAGTACACCGAGGATCCGAACGGTAACGACTTGACCGGCTTCTATGCCAACGCCGACTGGGGCTTCTACAACCCCATCATCAACGGTGGCAACCAGACCGCCCTCTGGCGTACCCTCACTTCCACCGAGTGGACCTACCTCCTGACCCTGCGTCCCAATGCCGCCCAGCTCAGAGGTATGGCCACTGTGGAGAACACTCCCGGCTTCATCCTGCTTCCCGATGATTGGACCTGCCCCTCGGGCCTGACCTTTGTCAACTCCGACAGCAGCTACACCTCCAATGTCTACAACGCTGCCAACTGGGCTCTGATGGAGGCCGCTGGTGCCGTGTTCCTGCCCGCCGCCGGTCAGCGTACCAGCAGCAGCACCTCTAACGTAGGCACCGTCGGTAACTATTGGACCACCAGCCATGTTAACGGCACCACGGGCTACACCTTCCACATCGGCCCCAATGCCAACGCCATGCGCAACAACGTGACCTATTCCACCGGTTGCTCCGTCCGTCTCGTACACGAGTATTAATCAATAATACCACCAACGGAGAGGGTGTCTCACAACTGAGACACCCTCTTCTTTTTTTACTACCGCACCGTAACATCCTATCGGGCAGAGATGTGGTAAAATATTTTCGCCCATACATATAATAATTGAAAACAATTGTGTAAATTTGCAACGTAAAAAAGGAATCTCACACCATGATGATATTGCAAAATAAGATAAAGGAGGTGCCCGGACTGGCGTATGTGACGGAAAACATGGAACTGATGTCGTCAGCAGGACGGCGGAGGATGCTCGAGCAGCCACTGCTCACCTCACCTCAGGAATTAGAGCTGGAACAAAACTCAGTGGCGACACTACGCCAACGGATCGAATCGTCCACTTACGCCCAGCCCCTTACCGTGCTGCGGCACCAACTGATGCAGCTGCACGACCTGCGTACCACCTTGAACAGCCTGCGGTCACACATTCTACTCGACGAAGTGGAGCTGTTTGAAGTAAAGAACCTCGCATTCTTGTGCCGCCACAGCCGCAAGGCCCTTGCCGAGTTGCAAGCCGATGACTTGTTCGGCCTGCCTGATGTGACAGAGGTGTTCCAACTGCTCGACCCCGACAATACGGGTATACCCAATTTCTATATCTACGACAGCTACGACAGCCGACTGGCACCCCTGCGCCGACAGATGAAACAAGCCGACGACCAGCTGATGGGCGAACTGCTGGCAGAGCAGAACGACATACAGCAGCAGGTGATTGCCCGCCTGTGCGACCAGCTGCAGCCCTACGCTGATAGGCTAACGGAGACTTTGGAGCAGATGGCCTATATCGACTTCACCTTGGCACGTGCAACGCTGGCACAACAATGGGAACTCCAAAAGCCCGACAATATAGACAATGATGCCCAGCCCATGTTGTTAGGGTTGTTCAACCCACGGCTCAAACAGCACAACGAAGCAGTGGGGTTGCGCTACCAACCCATCGACATCGAGCTAGCTCCAGGCGTGACGCTGGTCACCGGAGCCAATATGGCGGGCAAGACCGTACTGCTGAAAAGCATCGGGGTGGCACAGCTGATGTACCAGTTTGGATTTCCCGTCCCTGCCACAAGCGCGCGGATGAAGCCTGTGGACGACGTGGTGTTCTGTATCGGCGACGAGCAGAACGAGATGAACGGCCTCAGCAGTTACGCTGCCGAGATTACACGCATCAGCGACGTGATGAAACGCAGCGAAACAGAACGCCTGCTAGTACTGATTGACGAGCCTGCCCGCACCACCAATCCCGTCGAGGGCAAGGCTCTGGTGCAAGCGATTGTCTCCATCATGCAACAACGAAATTCCATCACCATGATAACCACCCACTACAGCCAGTTGGGAGTGGAGTGCCGACGACTCAGGGTGAAAGGCTTTGTGGAACATCTGGCAGACATGCCGTTGACTGCACAGACCATCAACCGATTTATCGACTACTCGCTTATTGCCGACACTAGCGACGAGGTGCCTCAAGAGGCCCTGCGTATTGCCGAGCTGCTCAACTGCCATCCCGACATGATTCGTCAGGCAAAACAATACTTATTGCATTAAAAACTTCCACCCATGAGATTTCTCCATACTGCCGACCTGCATCTAGGGCAGGTCATGTATCAAAACTATGGTCGCGAGGACGAACATCAGCATTTCTTTGATCAACTCGACCATTGGTGCGGGAAGTATAGTCCCGACGCATTGCTGGTGAGTGGCGACATATTCGACATCCAACAGCCAAGTGCAGCCACAAAACATGCGTTCAACGATTATTTTGTCCGCC
Source organism: Bacteroidales bacterium (assembly GCA_016281475.1). The sequence goes on along the minus strand of JAEEIS010000195.1, from coordinate 5,509 downwards.
TGCACAACCGCTATCCCGAGATGCTGATTGTCATCACCGCAGGCAACCACGACTCGGCTTCGCGCATACAAGCCGATAACGTGGTGTGGAGGCTTGGCAAAGTGACACTGATTGGTCGTCCCCCAGCCAGCGACTGCACCTCTCAACCCGACGGCTGGCAGGAGGACTACCTTGTCCGCCTCGAAGGGAAAGGCTATATCATCGCCCTGCCCTACATAGTCGCCCCAAAGAAAGAGACCCTGCAGGCATTGTTGGACTATGTGGACAGAGAGAACACCAGCGGACTCCCCGTGGTGATGATGGGACACACGGCTGTGGCGGGAATGGACTTCACCGGACACGATTTCGACATCGGACACATCCAGACCCTCGCCCCTACCGACATGGGCAACGGGTACGACTACCTTGCCCTAGGACATATCCACCGCCCTCAGACAATCGGCCAATCCAACGACGAACACGAAGAGGTGAGCCACTACCCTGCGGGCATCATTCGCTATTCGGGCAGCGCGCTACACGTTAGCTGCGACGAGAAATATCCACACACGGTCAGTCTAGTGGAGATTGAGCATCATGGCGGTGATGTGCAACTCACCCGCCTACGTATCGACGAGTTGCGTCATTTCAACGAACTGCCTGCCGACCATTACGCCCAAAGCCAAGAGGAGGCACTCGACGTCGTGAAGGCCTTTGCCAACGAAGGTGGACGGGGGTACATCCGTTTCAAGATGGATTATGCCACCGACCTATCTCCAGACTTCAACCAACAGGTCTACGACCTGCTTGAACCCTACAACAACGAGATTCGTTACAATCCAAAGATATTATGGACCAACCTGCCCGACAAGAAAGAACGAACCGAAAAGCTCATCTTCGAGGTGGCAGACCTACAGCAGATGACCACAGAGCCAATGAAGTTTATCGAACAAACCATAGACCACTACAACGGACTCTCTCTTGAAGAGATACGTAGTGCCTTTGAGGAGATTGAGACCGAGTACCAACACATTCAAGAAGAAGGGAGGTCAAAAAAATGAGAATCAAGGAACTCCATCTGCGCAACATTGCCTCCATCGAGCGTGCCGACATCGATTTCGAGCACGACCTTGTCAGCCCGTCGACAGGCACACCGGCCAACATATTCCTCATCTCGGGCGACACCGGAGTGGGCAAGACCGTGCTGCTCGACGGCATTGCCATGGCCCTGTACAAGACCACCCCACGCATTGCCGGCGTGGCCAATCCTACAGAGAACCGTTTCGAAAACCGCCAAGGCGAGACGATTAGCATCAACAGCCTCCATCAATACACCCGTCTAGGTATCTCGTCGAAAGATGAATGTTACAGCGAAGTGTTGTTTGAGGGCAACGACGGCATCGACTATCGGGCAAAACTGGAACTCGGCTACACCCGAAACGGAACATATCGCGATATCCTATGGACAGTAAAGATTGGCGATGCCGACGAGGTGAAAGTCGACACTCGAGACAACCCCATACAACACGCCATCGGCCTCTCTTTCCAGCAATTCAACCGTATGGCGATGCTGGCCCAAGGGCAGTTCGCGGCATTCCTCTGTGGCGATAAAAAGGATCGTGAGATAATATTGGAGCAACTGACCAATACCGAGAAATTTTCCACCTACGGCATGGCTATCAAAAACCTCTACGACCGTGCCAATGAGCATAAAAAGATTGCCGAGACGACCTATCAGACCGAAGCAGCACACATCCTCCCGCCCGAGGTGATCAACGAGCTGTCGCAACAGATAGAAGAGCGGAGCCAGACGGTCGCAAAACTGCAACAGCAGATTTCGCTCGTTGAAGACCAGATTGGACATGTCTCGCAAATTATTGACAACGAAAAGAAAGCCGATAATGCCAGACAACGCATTGCCTCCACGCAGGCTATACAAGCCAGACAGGAATACCTCTCCTACAAGCAGTTGGCCACCGACTGGCTCTCCACCGAGCAGGAACGCCAACAACTGCAACTCCTGCGCAGGGCCACACAAGAGCAGTCGGCCACACAGACCCAACTGAAAAGCTGCCAAGACACCTTCGGCATCCTCTCCTCCGACCTCAACTGGCGCAAAGAGCAACTAGACCTCGGTACGCAACAACTGGAACAGCAGTCGCAATGGCTGCAACAATGTGCCGACCGCGAAACGCTGTACGCTCAGGCCGACGAGACATTGGTGTATCTCACCACCTATGCAACCCATGAGAAAAAAGCCCAGCAACTCGCTGACGAGCTGGCAAAGACACAGAGTGCCAGCGACCCATTAAAGACCAAGGTGGCCCAAGCTACCGCAGCGTTCAAACAAGCCGACGAGGCCGTGAAGGCAAAGGAACACGCCATACAGCAAATCCAGCAACAACGCGACGCACTCAACCCCGACAACATCAACCGGCAACTGACCCTACTTGCCGAACGGAAGAGCCATCTCGAATCCTGGATTAATCAGCATCGCCAACTCGTCGATCAACAGCAGACAATCGACTCTGCCACCAAGGAAATAGCCGAGGCTCGCGAACGTCTTAAGACCCTCGAAGAAAACTATCTTCTTGCCAAACAGAAAACCGAGCAGGCAAAACTACGTTCAGACGAAGCTATGAAACGCTACTCCACCATGAGTAGCAGCGTCGACGACACCCTCATGAGCCTCCGCGCACGCATGGCAGAAATTCATGCCGACACCTGCCCCCTTTGCGGACAGCCCATCGCTCAACTGCCTCTCGAAGAGGAACTAACTCAAATCATTTCCCCTCTGAAAGAGGAACAATTGCAGCGGTCGCACGACTACAGCCATGCCCTTGAGCAACAAAACAAAGCCCAGCAAGATCGCGACAACCTTGCCGGACAGATTGCTGCCAAAGAGAAAGCCCTTGCCAACCAACAGCGCACCACACTTGATGCCGAAAAGACATTGCATCAGGCAACGGAGAAAGAAGGCATCGCCTACGACGACACTTTCGCCGAGCGGGCACAAGCCATTCTACAGGAAACCGATCAAAGTATCACCACCTACCAGCAGCATCGGCAGCAAGTGGAAGCCCTCCAGCTCCAATGGCAGCAACTGCTGAAAGAGAAAAAACCGTTGGACACCACCCTCATCACCGCGCAGAAAGATCTCTCCAACGCCACCCACGCGCTCGACATCAACTCCGAGAGTATCAACACCCTCAACCGACAAATTGCCACCGAAAAAGAGGAGCTACAAAAACTTGCCAACACCCTGTCGGAACGACTGTCGCCCTTCTACCCCGACTGGCAGCAACAGCTGTCCCAAACCCATCTCAGCCTAAAGACCTCCGCCAACGAATACCGCCAACGGAAAGCCGAACACGACACATTCAATTCTCAACTCTCAATTCTCAACACCCAATTCCACCAACTATCCGACATTCGCAGCACCCTCAACTCCCAATTCTCTATCCTCAATCCTCAATTCCCAAGTTCCACCACCCATATAGCTCAGGAACACCCCTCCACCAATATCTTGTCGGAGTGGAATAAGCTGTCGTCCTCTGTCACCGCCATACACAGCCGCCTCGACATGCTCGACGACACCCTCCGCCAGAGCCACGCCGTGCTGGACAATTGGTACCGCCAAACGGGCCGCAACGAGCAAGACCTCGACCACCTCATCCGCCAGGCCACCCTTCTGCCCACCGCCCAACAGTTCGTCAAACAGACCGATGAGAACTTCCGCTCCGCCACCGACGCCCTTGCCGAAGCCACCAAAAGCATAGCCCAGACCCGCGAAACATTAGGACTGCAAGCTACCGACCCCATCCCTGACATCAACGCGCTCAAGAGCCAAAAAACGCAGCTCATCGAACAAAAAGAACAGGAGAATGCCCGCATCGCTACTGCGAAGAAACAACTAGAAACCAACACCGACAACCAAAAGCTGCTAGCCAATGCCCAACAAGCCTTGGAAGAGAGTCAGCAGACCTTCGCCCGATGGGACAAACTGAACCACTACTTCGGCGGCACCCGCTTCCGCACACTGGTGCAGACCTATATCCTGCGTCCCCTTCTCAACAACGCCAACCTCTATCTGGAGCAAATCACCGACCGCTACACACTCACCTGCAACGAGGAGAACGACAAGCTCTCCATCCTCGTCCTCGACCGCTACAACAAAGACGAGGTGCGCAGTGTCACCGTGCTGTCGGGAGGCGAACGTTTCATGGTGTCGCTCGCCCTATCGCTTGCGCTATCCTCGCTCAACCGGCCCGACCTCAACGTCAATATCCTCTTCATTGACGAAGGATTTGGCACCCTCGACCAAAAAAACCTCGACAGCGTCATGTCCACCCTCGAGAAGCTACAGGACATTGCTGGACAGAGCAATCGTCGAGTAGGTATCATATCCCATCGCGAGGAGCTGAACGAGCGCATCCGCACCCAAATCCGCGTCACCCGCCACGGCGAAGGCCGCAGCCGCGTGGAAATAATCCACGATTGACCCAAAACAGCAAAGCCGACCCTTTTTCGGGGTCGGCTTTGACATGTATGAGTTAATAATACTGACTATTTGCTGTCGGCCGTGATGCGTTCGAGCCATTTGAGCATACCCAGCATCACGCCCATTGAGATGAGGCAGAAGATGGCAAACACACCCCATGTCATCCACTGGTGCGGGAAGGCGTTGAGCATCTTCACACCGAGGAAGATGAAGAGGTTGCCAATAGCGGTGGCACTCAGCCACAGGCCCTGGCAGATACCCTGTAGGTGCTTAGGAGCAATCTTCGACACGAACGACAGACCCAGAGGCGAGATAAACAACTCCGCCACTGTCAGGAAGAAGTAGGTCAAAATCAGTATCGAAGGACTCGACTTCATAGCCATCTTGGTTGCCTCAGGCAGGGCTTTGAAAGCATCGCCAGAGGGGTAGTTGTTGGCAACTGCGACGCAAATGAGGAAGATGTAGGCGCAGGCAGCGATGAACATACCGATGGCTATCTTGCGCGGGGTGGAAACTTCCTTGCCTTTGCGTGCCAGAGAGGCGAATATCCACATGACGATGGGGGTAAGAATGATGACAAAGAACGGGTTGATGCACTGCAGAATCTCAGGCGGGATGGCACTGGTGTCGACAAAGTCGCGGGCGAAGATGGAGAGCGACTGGGCGTTCTGGTGGAATGAGAACCAGAAGAAGACGGCTACGCCGAGCACGGCATAGAGGGCATACATGCGCTGCTTGATCTCCTTGGCGTTGGCCTGACGCTCCTCGGGGGTGTAGTCTTCGGTCTTGGAACCGGCTTTTTTGACGGGGTTGGGCAGGCGGTTTTTAACACCGAGGAAGATGAGGAGCGAGATGAGCATGGCCAGCACTGAAGCGATGAAGGCAAAGTGGACACCCGTGTTATAGACCTGTAGGTAGTCGTTGCAGAATCGGCCCATGTCGGCGGCTGCATCGGGGAACTGCTGAGTGAGGTTGGTGAGGTTTTCCATGTCGTTGCCCTCAGTGGTGCCTTGGACAAACTTGTGGCAGAGG
>JAEEIS010000194.1 GCA_016281475.1 Bacteroidales bacterium | reverse complement strand
TCACCTTGCCGCTGATGCCGACTACGCTGATGGTGGTGGCACTGCTGGTGGGGTTGGGATAGATGGTGCAGGCGGGCTCGACAACGCCGTCGATGCCGACCTGTACGGTGGTGAAGCTGACGCTGGCGAAGGTGCTGTAGACGCCGTCACCGCAGACGGTGCGCACCTTGGCGATGTAGGCGGTGCCGGGCGTGAGGCCTGACACCAGGTACTCGCGGTCGTTGGTGCTGACCTCCTCGACGGTGGTGCCGGCGGCGGTGGTGACTACGACCTCCCACTCGTCACCCGTTGCGCCGGGTGTCCAGGTGAGGAGGGCGCTGCTCTCGGTGATGTTGGAGGCGGTCAGGTTGGTGACGGGGTCGCACTCCTCGGAGCCCTGAGCCTCGGTGGTGAAGCTGCAGACGGTGCTCCATGCGCTGAGGGTGTTCTGGTCGCAGACACCCTGGACGTAGACATCGTACTCGGTGTCGTAGTCGAGGTTGGACAGCGTGATGGGGCTCGAGGTGGCCGTGACAGTGATGCCGCTGCCGTGTGCGAAGCCGCGCGGACCGTACTCAAGCGTGTAGCTGAGGTTGCCGGTGTTGGCTGTCCAGCTGATGGTGGCCGAGTTGCCGGCCACAACTGCGCTGACGTTGGTGGGAGCCTCGCAAGGCACGCCGCCTTCGGGAGTGGTGACGGTGATGGAAGCCCAGCTTTCGCTCTGCCAGTCGGTGCCGCAGACGGCACGGACGAGGAAGTCGTACTGCATGTCGTCGACTAGGCCGTTGATAGTATAGGTGTTGAGCGTGGTAGTGATGGTAGTGCCGGTGCCCTGGTCGAAGCCGCGGTAGCCGTACTCAATGATCCACTGCTCGGCCATCGGGTCGGCTGTCCAAGTGAGGGTGACGCTGTTGGGATGGAGGTCGCTAGATGTGAGTCCGGTCACGTTGGGGCAGACGGCGGTGGTGAAGCTGATGGTGTCACCCCAGTCGCCTACGATGTTGTGTGCCGAGCCGCAGAGCGGACGGATGGTGGCCTGATAAGTCACACCCGGTGTGAATCCGCCAATGGTGGCGGGACGTGTGCTGACGGTGTAGACACTGTCAATGCCGCCACTATACCATACATGGATGTCCCATGCCGATTCGGTTCCGAGGGGAGCCCAGTCGAAGGTGGCGGTGGCGTTGGTGACAGCAGTGACATGCAGGCTGTCGGGAGCCAAGCAGGGCAGGCTGTCGGTGAGGACGTTGCCCATGACCCACTCGCTGTATCCCATGCTGTCGGCGTTGCAGTCCTGACGCACGCGGAAGGTGTAGTTGGTGGAGGGCTGCAGGCTGGTGAAGGTGTAGGTGTTGCCAGTGACGTGGATGTCGGTGGCGGGCCAGTCGGTGGCCGTGGCTTCCTTGATGTTCACCTCGTAGTCGTTGCCGTCGCCGGTCCAGGTGATGGTGGCAGACTCGTAGGTCTGTGACACGCTGGTGATAACGGGCTGCGGGCAAGCAGAAGCGTTGCAGGAGTAGAGACGTAGGTCGCCGACAGTGCTTGTTGTGTAGGAGTAGGAGCTGGCGGCCGACGGGTTGGTGATGGTGTAGGGGTTATTGTCGTTGTAGGCATAGACCATCTTGTAGCCAGATACGTCGTGACAGCTGAAGTTGGCACTGCACGAGTAGCTTCCGTGGCCGCGGTTGAAGGCAACCAGGACGTTGCTGTGGCCGTCCCAGACAAAGGCGGTGTCGAGAGCTATCGTTTGCCAGTCGTTGGTGGAGTAGTTGCAGTTGCCGTTGCTCATAACCTGGACAAACTGGTGGTTGCTGTCGGGCAGGATAAAGTTGGTAAATGAGCTTTCGCTGACGTTGGCCATGTAGATGTCCATATTGGTGAAATAGGAGCCGTAGTTGCCACTATTGGCATTTTCGGGTTTGAAGCCGAAGGCGATGATGTCGCCAGAGAGGTCGGAAAGGGCTGCAGAGTCGATGATGACCTGTACGTAGCTGTAGTTATAGCAGCTGTAGCCGATGGGACCGTAGGAGGTGGTAGAGGCGGAGGAGGTGGAGCCAGCCCAGCTCTGCGCCTCGGTCAGACCGTTGCAGAAAGCGGTCTGGAAGTGGTAGACGGGGGTCCAGGCACCGGTGTCGCCCATGCCACAGATGCTACGCACATAGACATCGTAAACACCCAAGGTCGAGAGTCCGGGAATAACGATGCTGTTGGTGGTAGTGGTGAGCACTGTGCCGTTGCCCTGGGTGAAGCCAGTGGTGTCGTATTCCACCTCGTAGAGGTTGGCACCGTTGTCGTTCCAGGTGAGAGCCAGCTGTGTGGGCGACTGCGCGACGGCAGGATTAAGTCCCACACCGCTCACGCGGCAATAGCTGGAAATACAGCTGACGCTGATTTCGAATCCGTCGTAGTTCACAGAACCGTCGGAATGGAACGTCACGGTAAGAGGACCGGTGGTGGAGGTGAAGGGACCAAAGCTGGTCAGCGTGGAGATGCCGTAGTCGCTCCACAGCTGGGTACCGCCAGTGCCGATACCATCGTAGATGGTGATGTAGTCGTAGGTACTTTCGGTGTAGGAAGAACCGCTGACAGAGACAAGGCTGTTGGAGTCGTCAGGCATAAGGATGATGGTGGAGTTCTGGCTGTTGGAGTAGGAGCCGTTGGGGCCACCGTTGTCGAAGATGGTGCCGCCGCAATAGACGAGCGTGTCGGTCTGGTTGGCGCGCATTATCCAGGTGTTGGGGATGCCCATCACGGGACCTTCCCAGTCGGCGGTGTCGCCTGCGCCGCAGATGCCGCGCACCCAGAAGTAGTAGCGGGTGCCGCTAGTGAGGCCGCCGATGGTGGCGAACGAACTGTCCATCACAGTCGTGTCGGCCACGGGGATGGCTGTCTCGACGGTGTCGATAGCAATCTCCCATGTGGTGGCACTGCCGGTCTCGGTCCAGTCGAGGTCGATGGAGTTGGCGGTATTGCCCGTCACGGCCAAGTCATAGACATGTACGCATGAGGGAATATGGCCGAGCGAGATATCGTCCATGTAGGCATACCAGTATCCATTGACATAGGTCGGAACTGTGCGGATGGCGATATAGCTGCCGTTGCCGTGGTAGTTGTTGAGAGGAATCTCATAGAGGGTCCAATCTTCGCTGATTACCTCCACTGTGTCGACCACCTGGAAGGTGGAGAGAACATTGGGGTCAGTCATCACACCGATTTGGTATGTCGGCACGTCGGCATAGGTCGACCCATTGTTCGATGCCCAGAAGTTGAGCTGCAGGTCGCTGAAGGGGACTGCAATGGTGTCGATGGCGGGCATGATGAGGTAGTAGTCGATGTTGTCGTAGTTGCTCCAATACCAATACAGGCCGTTGTTGCCGGTGTGGCTGCTGTAGGAATAGACATAGGGGTAGAACGAGCTGGAAGCAGGATTGATAGGACGGCTCCAGCAGGGATAGAAGTCGACTGAGTTGTAGTCGCCCCAGCCTGCGGGCACGGTCTCAAAGCCTTCTGCAAAGGGTAGAGAGTCAATCGTGATGCAGTTGGTGCGGAAGGTGTAGACATCCGACCACACGGAGGTGTCGCCGCTAGAGCAGAAGGTACGCACATACACGTCGTAGGAGGAATTGGGGGTGAGCCCCGAAATAAGAACTGAGTCGGCGGTGCAGGGAACCACTGTGCCAGAGTCATGGACAAAGCCTGCGGGACCCCACTCGAGTTCGAAATTCTCGTTGCCTGCCATGTTCCATACGATGGTGGCATCGCTGGTGGTGATATTGGTGGCGGCAACATTCGATATGCGGGGGCACGGACGGACGTAGTCGATCACGATGTCGTCGATATACGGGCTGCTGTAGGCATCTTCCATTGTGGCAAATGCGATGTGTGCGCCGTTGCCGGTGTAGTTGGTGAACAGTATGTGTTTGGGTTCCCATACGGCAGGCTGTGTGGCAGAGACTGTGGCAATGGGGACGAAGGTGTTGAAGTTCTCGGGGTCTGACATGACGCCGACGGCCAGTTCGTGTGGGTCGTAGCTGTCGGATTTGTAAAACCAGAACGAGAGCTCCAAGCTGTCGAGCGGAGCCGCCATTACCGGCAGAGCGAGGTAGGTGTACGAATCAGACGACGAGTACATGTTCAGTGACATCGAGCCGCTGTGTGCACGGTACGAGTCAGGCGTAGGATAGGTGCCATAGGAATAGGTCGAAGCTGCATGCCAGCACGCGGGTGCGCTACCGCCATAGGTCTCAAATCCGTAGCTGAAAGGTAACGGCTCGGGGATGCAGATTGTGCGCACTGACAGCTCGGTCGTCATCATGGTGTCGGTGCAGTTGGCCGTGATATGGATATAGTAGCGGGTGTCGGGAGTCAACATGGAAAAGTTGTAGAAGGTGTTGGTTGTGGTACCCGCGCTAGTCCACACGGTGTCGCCCTCGGCGCGGTATTCCACGTCCCAGCTGGTCTCCTGATAGCCCGGAGCCCACGAGAGGTTGATGATGTCAGTACCTATCGAGTCGACACTGGCGATAGGACGGCCGCAAGTCATCAGCTCAGAGCATCCTGCGATATGCAGGCGCATGTTGCTGCGCATCGTTCCCACATAGCCACTCGGGACGTTGGTGGGGTTGTAGGGACCGCTGTCCTGATAGAGGTGGCGCGAATGGCCAGAAATAGAGTGGCAGTTGAAAACGTACGTACTGCTGTTGTAGGCGCCAGAGTTGTCCAAAACCGTCACCAGCAGGTTGCTGGCTCCATCGTATGTGAACGGGGTGTCGAACTCGAAATGGTTCCAGCCCATATTGCATACCATCGAGCCGGAGTACACCTGCACAAAGGTCGAGTCGAACGGCACAAAGTTGTCGCTCAGCGAGGTGGCATTGGTGTTGGCAAGATAGATGGTGCAGTTGGTCTTAGTAGAGTTCGACGAACTGTAGCCATAGTCGAAATCAATGCCGCTGATTATCGTACCGCCCGTCATCTCGTCGCGGTCTATCAGCTGCTGGCTGTAGGTGTAGTTATAGAAGGTGTTGATCGGGAGTTGGTAGGAAGTGGTAGGTACGTTGCCCACAATCGTAATACTGTCAGCAATAGACGTGTCGTATTGCATGCAGGGCAGGTGCAGCGTGGTGATATAGATGCTGTCCCAATCGCCATAAGCGTTGCCCTCGCACTCGGGACGCACGCGCACCTTGTAGGTGGTGTTGGCGGTAAGGCCGGTGATGGTGGCATTGGTCGTGGTGGTCGTCAGCGTGGTGGTGGTGGTGGTGGCTGTGTCCACGCACTCCAGCTCATAGCTCTGAGGCATGCCAAACTGGCTGCCCGCTATGCCCCACGTCATGATGGCGGAACCCGTGCCCACCGATGCGGCTGCCAGGTTGTTGATAACCGCGCATTGGGGAGCCTCCTCACAGCCGGTGAACAGCTCGAAGCCTTGGTAGCCGTAGTTGTAGCTGCCCCCCGTGAAACGGATGGTGATGGCCCCTGCGTTGGAGCGGGTGAAGGGGATGGTATAGTAATAGTCGCTAGAGTTGCTCTGCCAAATGGGCATGCCGTTGGTGCCGACACCTTCGTAGATGCGCAGGCGGGCATAGTAGCCATAGAGGTCGGCGCTGCCCCAGAAGGTGACTACCGAGTCGTCGCTGCTGGGATACACCACCAGCGTGAAGTCGGCTCCCGTGGTGTACTCATTGTCCGCGCCGCCGTCGTCGTAGATGGCCAGGCCGCAGGTGCGCACCGTGTCGCTGCCGCTGTAGCGCATGATATACTGGCCGGTGGTGAAGGTCATCGGACCCACCCAGGGGCTGTAGTCGCCGCAGTTGGCACGCACATAGGCATAATAGGTCATACCCGAAGTGAGACCCGTAATCACAACGTTGGTATCGAAGACGGACACGGGAATCAAAGTCGTGGTAGTGTTGGGGTTGAAAGCCATGCTGTCGAACATCACCTCCCACTCGTTAGCCTCGGCATTGTCGTGCCAGCTCAGTCCGGCCCAGGTGTGGCCGATGCTGTCCATCACGAAATTCGACGGAGGCAGACAGCTGGGAATCTCTTCCACCACAAAGTCGTCCATCATCAGCGTGTAGTTGTTGCCGTAGGGGGTCACGCGCATGGCGATGCGGTTGCCGTTGCCCTCGTAGTTGGCAAACGACACCGTGTAGGGGTTGTACGAGTTGTGCCAGTTGTTGCCGCTGCCGGTGGTCAACTCCACCGTGTCGACCGGCACAAACAGGCTGTCCTCCATCACGCCCACCTCGAAGCGGAAGTTGGCGTTCATCACGGAGGCATAGAAAGTGATCTGCAGCGTATTGATGTTGTCCATCTCGGGCAGGGCCGCCACTTCGGTCTCGCCAGAGTTGCTCTCAAACTCGAAATACACATTGCCGTTGCGGGCATTGGAGGCGTAGTCGTAGGCGGCGGGGAACGTCGATGCCGAGCTGCTGCCCGACTGCACCTGCCACCAGCAGTTGGGCAGCTGGCCGGTAGTGATGTCCTCAAAGCCCGTTGAATAGGGAACTGTAGTGCTGCCCATGCAGGCAGAGCGGAAAGTATTGGCATTGGTCCAGCCACTGCTACTTGTCGCGTCGCAGATGGCACGGACGTATACATAGTAAGGTGCGTTGCTCGAAAGGCCGGTCACCGTGTAGGTGGTGTCCGTCACCGTAATCGTGCTGGCGGACGAAAAGTCCGTCACAGGTTCGTCCGACACAATCAGCTCCCACGCTGTGGCGGTGCCGTTCTCGTGCCAGGTGATAGTGGCCTCGTCGTCCATGATGCCGCTCACGACCACGTCGCCCGGCATGGCGCAATACGAGGAAAACGACAAGATGCCCAGCCGTATGTTGGGCAGGAAGCTTGTCGAAGAGGTCAGCGAGCTACTCAGCGAGTAGGCGTTGTTGTCGTTGTAGGCATACAGCGACCGGCTGTTCGACATGGACGTACCAGCAAAATAGGGGTAGCCACTCTGGTACGAGCCCGTCTGGTCGATTACCGCAATCACCAGCGAGCCGGTGTCCTGGTAGTCGAAGGTGCTGTCGAGTGCGATGTTCACCCAGCCGGCCGACCAGCTGACGCTGCCCGTGTAGACCAGATGGAAGTTGGCCACACCCACGGCATCGGAGGTCGAGGAGAACGACGTACTGCTCACCTCTGCCATGTAGATGGACAACGTGCGGGTCAGGCTGCCGTTGTCCACTTGGAACGCCAGCGTGTCAATCACACCGTCCAAGCCCACCTCGCCAGCCGTGTAGAGCGACTGCGTGTAGCTGTAGTTGTAGTAGCCGTAGTCGGGGACGTATGCATTCGTCGCCGTTCCACTGCCCACCTGCAAGGTGTAATGCGTTTGCGCCTGCATAACCCATGGGACGACTATCATCGCCACAAGGAGTAGCAGTTTCTGTAAATGCTTTTGCATAAAAACGTTTTTTGATTAATAATAATGTTGATTAAAAATTTGTTTCTTCTTTTATAACAGTTATTTACACTCGCCCCAGAGCATACACGATGCCCTAGGTATAGATTTGCAAAGATAGAAACATTTTTCCGTACAATACAAGTGTTTATTACAATTTTCTCGTTATTTAACAATTTTTATCTTCTCCCTCACCACCCCCCTCCAAGTTCCGTTTCCCGCCAACCCCTCTCTCCGCTTCCGCCAGCACCGCCTGCCTCTCTCATATCTTCGCTCCTTATTGGGTACTTCAATGCTCCTTTATCGCTCTTAGGAGCGAATAACTACTTCCCATCAGGCGGCGAAGGATCTATGTCTCGTGGGAGTCACGAGGGCAAAAAGAGGGCTGGCAGCCCATTGCGGGGCTGCCAGCCTGAAGAGAGTTCCGAACAATCGTAATGTCGTTATAACGTTATAACGTGATTACGAAGAGTCGGCTTAGCGGACTATCAGCTTCTTGACCATGCTGACGTTCTCGCCGGTGATGCGGACGAAGTAGGCACCCTGTGCCAGGCC
>JAEEIS010000193.1 GCA_016281475.1 Bacteroidales bacterium | reverse complement strand
TCTGCCCAGTACGCCCACTCCGAATCCTCCGACCACTCCGACTCTTCCGACTATCCCGACCAGTCCGACCAGCACCCTCCACCCCTACGAAGACTGCCTCCGGCGCAAACGCTGTGAAGCCGAGAACTACCATATCATCGAGCAGGAGAGCAACAAGATAGTCTGCGCCACCCTAGTCCAGCGCCACGGCGACCGCCTTGTCGTGGTCAACCCTCCCGAGCCACCCATGACCACCGAGGAGATTGATGCCTCCTTCGACCTCCCCTATACCCGCCTTCCTCATCCTAAGTACAAAAAGCGCGGCACCGTCCCCGCCTATGAGATGATTAAGAACTCCGTCAACATCCACCGTGGCTGTTTCGGCGGCTGCTCCTTCTGCACCATCTCCGCCCATCAGGGCAAGCAGATAGCCTCCCGTTCCGAAGCCTCTATCCTCCGCGAGGTGAAAACCCTCACCCAGCGTGAGGACTTCAACGGTGTCATCACCGACCTCGGCGGTCCCTCTGCCAATATGTACCGCATGTCGGGCAAGGACAAGTCTCTTTGCCAAAAATGTCCTCGCTACAGCTGCATCCAGCCATCTATCTGTAAAAACCTCCAGTCCGACCACCGTCCCCTCGTCGACCTCTACAAGAAGGTCTCTGCCATCCCCGGCATCAAGCATGTCTATATCGGCAGTGGCATCCGTTGCGACCTCTTCACCAAGGAAAACCACGGCTGGGACTACTTCCGCCATGTGGTGCTCCACCACGTCAGCGGTCGTCTCAAGGTAGCACCCGAACACACCAGCGACCGTGTGCTCTCCCTCATGCGCAAGCCCTCTTTCAACCTCTTCCTCCAAACTAAGGCACAGTTCGACACCATCTGTCGTCAGGCGGGCCTCCGCTACCAGCTTATCCCTTACTTCATCAGCTCCCATCCCGGCTGCCAGCTCCGCGATATGGCAGACCTTGCCGTCGAGATGAAGCGGCTCGGCTACCGTCTTGAGCAGATACAGGATTTCACCCCCACGCCCATGACCCTCAGCACCGAGATGTACTACACTGGCATCAACCCCGACACCATGCAGCCCGTCTACGTAGCTCGCCGCCCCGACGAGAAGAAGGCGCAGAACCTCATGTTCTTCTACTACAAGAAAGAGTGCCAGACCGCCATCCGTCAGGCACTCCGCAATCATCATTTAGATAGTTATATCCCGAAGTTATTATCTACCAAATATCCATCATCATGAAAAAACTGGCAAAGGTCTTAGCATCCGCGATGCTAATATGTGCGACAATGTTTTTCGCAGGAAATGAAAAAGAAGAGGATATGCAACCGATTTTAGGCGTGGACAATTGGGTGGACCTTGGTCTGCCAAGTGGCCTGCTGTGGGCTACTTGCAATGTGGGAGCTAATTCGCCAGAGGATTATGGCGACTACTTCGCATGGGGCGAGACGCAGCCTCAGCCTAAAGGGGTCTATGAATGGAGCACCTATCGGTACTGCAATGGAGGTTACGGCCAACTTACCAAATACTGCAACTATTCAGCCTATGGTTATAATGGTTTCACCGACGACTTGACGACACTACAACCTGACGACGATGCCGCCACTGCCAACTGGGGTGATGGTGCCCGCACTCCTACAAAGGCAGAATGGCAAGAACTCATCAATCATACCACTGCCCAGTGGACTACCTGCAACGGGGTGAACGGCAGACTTCTCTCAGCTTCAAACGGCAACAGTCTCTTTCTTCCAGCTGCGGGCGGACGTTGGTTCAGTTCACTAAACGTCGCTGGCAGCTACGGCTACTATTGGTCGAGTTCGCTCAGCACGGACAACCCGAACTGCGCGTGGAAATTCGACTTCGCTTTGTGTGGCCAGGTCGTGGTGATCTACGACCGCCGTATCGATGGGTATCCAGTCCGTGCTGTGTGTTCTGCGCGTTAGAACCTCCACGGCCTGAAAGGCCGAAATCCATTAGCCCAGGGCAACGCCCTGAGTTCTGTAATTAAAAAACCGTCACCCTGAAAGGGCAAAAGCATTACGCTTCTGCCCTTTCAGGGCGATGACTATATATTCCCTTTAACTAGGGCGTTGCCCTAGGCTGGTAGCTATTGGCCTTTCAGGCCGTCAAACCTAGAGCGAAACTTCTTACTTCCCCTTCAGCAGCGAGCCTAGCAGTCCGCGGCCGAATTTGAAGGCGGCGTTCACGGCTTCGCGTTTGGCTTTGGTGACAGCCATCTTCTTGATGCTGCCTAGGGTGCTGTTGTCGCGTTCGCGTTTGCGTTCGCGTTCCTCCGCTTTGCGTTTGCGCTCTTCGGCGGCTTGCTTGCGCTCCTCG
Organism: Bacteroidales bacterium; assembly: GCA_016281475.1. The sequence goes on along the minus strand of JAEEIS010000193.1, from coordinate 28,749 downwards.
GCGGCCTGACGCTTTTCTTCTTCCTTGCGCAGTTTCTCCTCCTCTTTCTGTTGGGCTGCCAGTTCTTTGGCCTCCTGCTCTTTCTGCAGTTTCTCGGTCAGTATCTCATAGGCGGATTCGCGGTCGATGGTTTTGTCGTATTTGCCATACACCATCGAGGTTTGGATGACCCGTTGGCGCTCGTCGGGCGTGATGGCACCCGCCTGTCCTTCGGGCGGCAGCACCTTGGCACGTTCCACCATCGAGGGCATACCCTTGGGGTCGAGGAACGACACTAACGCTTCGCCCACCGCCAGTTCGGTGATGACCTTCGTGGTGTCGAACTCGGGATTGGTGCGGAACGAGTCGGCTGCCACCTTCACCGCCTTCTGCTCGTGCGGTGTGTAGGCACGCAGGGCGTGCTGTATGCGGTTGCCCAGCTGTCCCAGCACCGTGTCGGGAATGTCAGCGGGGTTCTGTGTGCAGAAGTATACGCCTACGCCTTTGGAGCGGATGAGTCGCACAATCTGCTCTATCTTCTCCAGTAGCGACTTGCTGATGCCGTTGAACAGCATGTGCGCCTCGTCGAAGAAGAACACCAGCTTCGGCTTGTCCAAGTCGCCCACCTCGGGCAGTTCCTCAAACAGCTCGCTCAGCAGGTAGAGCAGGAACGAGGTGTACACCTTGGGCGAATTGACTATCTTGTCCGAGGCCAATATGTTGATAACACCGCGTCCTTGTCGGGTCTGCATAAAGTCGTAGATGTCGATGGCGGGCTCGCCAAAGAACTGGTCGCCTCCTTGGTCCTCGAGGCTCAACAGGCTGCGCTGGATGGCCCCGATGGTGGCAATGCTGATATTGCCGTAGGCGGTGATATACTGTGTGCGGTTGTTGCCCACCTCCTCCAGCATCTTGCGAAGGTCCTTGAGGTCGAGCAGCAGCAGTCCTTGGTCGTCGGCGATGCGGAACACCATGTTCAGCACGTCGCTCTGCGTATCGTTTAAGTCAAGAATGCGCGACAGCAGTATGGGACCCATCTCGCTCACCGTGGTGCGCAGCGGATGCCCTTCCTCGCCAAACACGTCCCACACGCATACGGGGTAGGCCTTGTATTCGAAGCCGTATTCTGCCAAGTGGTTGTCGGCGATGCTCTTGTCGAAATGCACGTTGCCGCCGCCCGCCTTGCTCACGCCCGTCAGGTCGCCCTTGATGTCGGTGGCAAACACGGGGACGCCCATTGCGCTGAACGTCTCCGCCAAATTCTGTAACGAACAGGTCTTGCCCGTGCCCGTGGCACCGGCTATCAGGCCGTGCCGGTTTGCCATAGAAGGAATAATGCCTAGATGCTTTTCGCCGCTGACGGCGTTAAAAGGAGTACCAGTATTGTCAATCATAGGTGTATATGTTTAATTGTCAATAATATGCTACAATATGCTGCGTCAGCCGTCCTCTCTTTAGAGGGGTACCGCGAAGCGGGGGGGGTATGTAACTATCGACAATAACGCAAACAACCACATTTTATTGCATAAGTGCGAAAAACAATTTCTGCTCTATAGGACATACCCCGCCGCTAACGCGGCACCCCTCTCAAGAGGGGACTCGCTACACGCGACCGAGAGTATACCCCGGCATGTCAATGTGATGCGTCAGCCGTCCCCTCTTTAGATGGGTACCGCGAAGCGGGGGGGTATGTTCTATTTTTAACTCCCCATTAAAAGTCTCCACGCTCTCAAATACTTCCTCAGCCGCTCCACGTCGCGGTCAGTCAATTCGGGCAGCCGCCGTATGTCCATATTGTCCTCCAGGTCCGCCCGTTTCACCATGCGGCCCAGCTCGTTCCCTGCGGAGCGGCGCACATAGTCGTCATAATCCTCCCCCTCGCGGCGCGTCACTGCTAGCACCGCCTCCACAATCTCCTCGGAGAAGCCCTCCTCGCGCAGGTGGTCGGCGGTCACGTCCGAGTCCTCAATCGTGTCGTGCAGCAGTGCCACCACCTTGGCGCGCTGGTCGTCGCACCGCTCCGCCACCCGTATCGGGTGCATCACATAGTCCTGCCCCGCCTTGTCCCGCTGTCCCTCATGTGCCCGCATGGCAATGCGCAGCGCCTTGTCGTATAGCTCGTTGTAGTCCATGTTGTGTCAGATAATCAGTTGCTTGTGTGATTGCTGTTGCCGAAAAGGCGGTTACAAATTTACACAAATTATTTTGATTCCTGCCATGCCTGTAAAATTTTTCTGTCCCTTACCGTATGCTACCGATTCTTACGGGTTCCTACCGCATTCTACCGATTTCTACTGATAATGAGGCCGATTAAGGCTGTTAGAGCGATGAATTACCTTAAAAGGGTCGGCAATACTGCAACTGAAGGTAAAAGGCAGGCGGGGTGCGTGTGGGGGTAGGGCTGTCTCGATAGGATAAGAAACTTTTTGCTCCCAGTTCAAAAATAAATCGTATATTTGCACCAGCAGACAGCGAGAAACAATGCCTGCAAACTCCTGAGAAAGCGCATTTTCGTCTTATTGTGAGACATGAAACTGGACGCTTCATTTGAGTAAAAGAGTAATAAAGGGGAAGATGAATGTCTACTTTGGTTGTATACGTGTATGACATGATACATCATAAGGGGTGTAATTCAACAAACCTTTTTGCTTTTTTAGGAGTCCGGCCCCATGTCTTCAATGAGGTTACAATGGATGGCTCCACTTTCATGTATTGTATAATTTCGTGCCACCGAGCCGTGGCATGAACAAAATGTATTTGATTCATGAAGAATGCTACACGTTTTTTAGCAGCTACTATTCTGATGTTGGCAACAGCTCTGTTTGCTGGATGCGAGAAAAATGAAGACCTTGGGAATGTCGGCGATTGGGTGGATCTAGGACTGCCTTCGGGTCTGCTGTGGGCTGAGCGCAATGTGGGTGCTACATTGACTGAGGACTACGGCCACTACTTCGCCTGGGGCGAGACACAACCGAAGGATGTCTATGACTGGAGTACCTATCGGTACTGCAACGGCGGTTCCGACCAACTCACTATGTATTGTGGCAATTCAGAATATGGCTACGAAGGCTTCACCGACAATCTGACCATCCTGCAGCCCGGCGACGATGCCGCCACGGCCAACTGGGGTGACGGTGCGCGTACCCCGACAAAGGAAGAGTGGGAAGAACTTATCAGCCACACCACTGTACAATGGACCACTCGCAAAGGAGTGGAAGGAAGACTCCTCACCGGTTCCAACGGCAACAAACTCTTTCTTCCCGCCTCTGGCTACTATCGGAATGGTTCGCTCCGTGGCACTGGCATCCGCGGCTACTACTGGTCGAGCTCGCTCCTCACGGACAACCCGGGCAAAGCGTGTAACTTCTTCTTCAATTCGGACGACCAGCGCATGGCCGACAACGACCGCTACAATGGGTACTCTGTCCGTGCTGTGCGTCAGAAGTAAATCCTTGGCCCAACTTGCATGGGCAATGGAAAAGATGGCTGGCGGGGCTACTCCGCCAGCCATCTTTTGTATTAATGGGTTGATGCTATGAGTGCCTGAAAGGCACAGACAGAAATAGCGTATGGCATCGCCATACGGGGTAGGTGGTGATGGCATCCGGCAGCCTGTAGGGCTGCAACATCAGGGTTTGTATAGATGTGGTGTTGCAGCCCTACAGGCTGCATTTGTTGTGCGTGCCGTGACCACAGGGCGATGACCTGGGCTATATCTGTCCCAGCCCGCTGGGCTGGGTGCGTTGCCGCATGTTACAGAGACCTGGGCGGATTGACAAAACGTTCATGAAAATGTAGTGAACCCCCGAACTTTCGTTCATGAAAATGTAACGATGGCTATAATATTCGTTCATTTTTTTTGTATATCGCATCCTAAGTTATTGTGCTGGTTGTGTTTATTGGACTTAACAGAATGTGAAGCGCAAAATATGAAGTGGTGGGGAGAAAAAAAACGTGGGATAATAATATTATTATTAAATTTGCGTTATTAAATGTACTATGATTAAGGATAATCTTGCAATGGTGCGTTCGACGCTTGCCGACGGTGTGCGGCTGGTGGCCGTTTCGAAGACCAAGCCTGTGGAGATGCTGCAGGAGGCCTACGACGCGGGGCAGCGGCTGTTTGGCGAGAACAAGGCACTGGAAATGCGCGACAAGCACGCTGTGCTGCCGCAAGATATCGAATGGCATTTTATTGGCCATTTGCAAACGAACAAAATTAAGTATATCGCCGAGTATGTGAGCTTGATACACAGCATCGACAGCCTGCACCTGCTGGAGGCGGTGGATAAGGAGGCGGAGAAGCACGACAGGGTGATAGACTGTCTGCTGCAGTTCCATATCGCCACAGAGGAGACCAAGTTCGGCTTGGATATGCAGGAGGCGGAGGAACTGCTGGAGACGTTTTACGAGCCTTCTTTACATACCCCGGCCTGCGGCCACCCCTCTCAAGAGGGGACGGGCGGGAGCCGTCAAGAGGATGCTCCACGGCTTCATGTGAGGATAGTGGGTGTGATGGGGATGGCGACGAATACGGACAATTTCGACCTGGTGCGGCAGGAGTTCCGCACGCTGCACGGCTATTACGAGCAGCTGAAGGCGAAGTATTTCGTGGGACATGAGGAGTTTAAGGTGGTGTCGATGGGCATGTCGCACGACTATCGGATTGCCATGGAGGAGGGTGCGACGCTGGTGCGCATCGGCTCGACCATCTTCGGCGCAAGGGACTATGGGGTGCCAGTGAATGACAATTAAATTGAAAATTGAAAGTTGAAAATTGAGAATTAGCTGACGCATCCATTTTTCAATTTGATAACTTTCATTTTTCAATTCGTATTAATAATTTCAATTTTCAACTTTCAATTTTCAATTTTACCAATGCATATCTTTAAGAAAAAACGACAGCTTATTATTTCCTACCTGGTGATTACGCTGGGTATATTGACTTACACTTTTGCGTGGTCGGCGGTGATGCTGCCTGCCAAGATTGTGGGCGGCGGGGTCAGCGGTATCTCGTCGGTGCTGCATTACGCAATGGGCATCCACATCCCCATCGGTATTCTGAATTTGGTGATTAATGCCATACTGGTGATTGTGGGCTTTAAGGTGCTGGGCTCGAAGTTTGGGGCTAACACCATTTACGGTATCGCCATGTCGTCGGCGTGCTTCATCCTGTGGCAACAGGTGCTGCATGTGGAGACGCTGTTCGACGTGAGCCAGTTTGGCGGCTTTATGTGTGCCATCATCGGTGGCGCGCTGTGCGGCGGCGGCATCGGTATGACCTTCGCCATGGGCGGAAACAGCGGCGGCACGGACATCATTGCCCTTATCGTCAGTAAGTTCTACAACATCTCGCCGGGCAAGGTGATTATGTATTTGGACATCGTGATTGTGGGCTTGTCCTATTTTGTGTCGCACAAGATTGAGAACATCGTGTTCGGCTATATCGTGATGGTGACGATGACCTATGTGCTTGACATGGTGCTGGACGGCAACAAGCAGACGTACCAGATAATGGTGTTTTCTGCCAAGAACAAGGAGATAGGCGAGACCATTACCACGGAGGTGGGTCGCGGAGCCACGCTGTTGGACGCGGAAGGATGCTACAGCCACCAGCAACAGCAGGTGCTTATCGTGATGGTGCACAAGACCGACAAGCCTCATGTGATGCAGATTATCCACCGTATCGACTCCAACGCCTTTATCTCGGTGTCGAAGACGCAAGGTGTGTATGGACGTAATTTTGAGAAACTGAAACTATAATAATTGAAAATTGAAAGTTGAAAATTGAAACCTCGCAGGGGCGGGCATTATCAGTTTTCACCTTTCACTTTTCACTTTTCACTTGAAAATGAAACTAATCTCTCCCTCATTGCTTAGTGCCGACTTTGGCAACCTACAGCGCGACATAGAAATGCTCAACGCGAGCGAATGCGACTGGCTGCATGTGGACGTGATGGACGGCGTGTTTGTGCCGAACATCAGTTTCGGGCAGCCTGTGGTCAAGCATATTAAGAGACATGCCCGCAAGCCGCTGGACGTGCATCTGATGATTGTGGACCCGGGTCGTTATGTGAACGACTTCAAAGAGGCGGGTGCCGACATACTGACCGTACATTACGAGGCTTGCACGCACTTGGACCGCACGCTCCACGCCATCAAGGACGCGGGGATGCAGTGCGGCGTGGTGCTGAACCCAGGCACGGCGGTCAGCCTCTTGGAGGACACTGTGCAGCTATGCGACGTAGTGTTGCTGATGTCGGTCAATCCCGGCTTCGGCGGGCAGAAGTTTATCGAGAATACATACAGCAAGGTGCAACAGCTGCGCGCGTTGTGTGACAGGAAGGCTCCGCAGTGCCTGATAGAGGTGGACGGCGGTGTGAACGTGGAGAATGCGCCGAAGCTGTTTTCCGCTGGTGCCGACGTGCTGGTGGCGGGCAACGCCGTGTTCAAGTCGGCCAATCCGTTAGAAACTATCAAACAGCTGAAACAGTGAGACCCGCTCTATATCTAGCCCCAGGAAAGGACAAGGCCGTCATGCGCCGCCACCCGTGGATATTCTCGGGTGCGGTGCGTAAGGTCGAGGGCAATCCGCAGGCAGGCGATATTGTGGATGTGTACAGTGCCGACCGACGGTGGTTGGCAGTGGGACACTATCAGGATGACAGCATCGTATGCAAGGTGCTGTCGTTCGACACACAACAGGTGGACAAGGCTTTCTTCCGCGAGCGGCTGCAAAAAGCCATTGCTTACCGTGAGAGGTTTGGATTCTTTGGCAAAGAGAATACCAATGTCTTTAGGCTGGTTCACGCCGAGGGCGACTTTCTGCCCGGGTTGGTGTGCGACTGGTACAACGGAGTGTTGGTGATGCAGGCCCACAGCGTGGGGATGCACAGGCTTTTCCCCATGCTGACGGAACTGTTTGTCGACCTGCTGGGCAACTATGGCATCCAGTCTGTCTTTGACAAAAGTAGCGCCACGGTGCCGGGTGGATGCGAGGACGGCTACATCTGGGGGCAGGAGCCTGCCGAGTGGGAGATATGTGAAGGTGGCAACCGTCTGCTTATCAACTTCTACGAAGGGCAGAAGACAGGCTTTTTTGTCGACCAGCGCGAGAACCGTGCCCTCGTGGCATCGCTGTCGCAAGGATGCAGGGTGTTGAACTGCTTTGGCTACACGGGCGGCTTCAGCCTTGCGGCCTTGCGGGGAGGAGCCAGCTATGTAGAGACGGTGGACATCAGTAAGAAGGCAATCGAGCTGTGCAACCGCAATGTGGCGCTCAACTTCGGCGAAGAAGCACCTCACAAAGGAGTGGTGGCAGATGTGCTACAGTATTTGGACAAGGTAGGGGACCAGTTCGACATCATCATTCTCGACCCGCCGGCCTTTGCCAAGAACCACCGCAATCTGCAACAGGGTTTGAAAGGCTACCGCAATATCAACCAGAAGGCGATGGGAATGATACGCCCCGGTGGACTGCTGCTGACGTTCAGCTGTTCGCAGGCTGTGAGCCGCGACGACTTCCAGACCGTCTGCTTCACCGCTGCCGCCAACGCCCATCGGCGCGTGCGCATCGTCCGCCATCTGCCCCACGCCATGGACCACCCCGTCAGCATCTACCACCCCGAAGGGGAATACCTGAAGGGACTATTACTATATATTGAATAAGCGGAGCACCTCCGCAGGTGATAAAAATATCTAAAATAACTAATATGCACGAAAAAGGATATATCAAAGTTGACCAATACGACGAGAAATGCGTTGCCGAACTGGCCGAGCACTACAAGGCCATCCTCCGCCTGTTGGGCGAAGATCCGGAGAGGGAGGGACTGCTGAAATCGCCCGAGCGCATTGCCAAGGCAATGTTGTTCTTTACCAATGGTTATGACTTAGACCCCAAGGAGATACTGCGCTCTGCCATGTTCCACGAAGACTATAAGCAGATGGTCGTAGTGAAGGACATAGAGCTCTATTCGCTCTGTGAGCACCACATGGTGCCCTTTGTGGGTAAGGCGCATGTGGCCTATATTCCCAACGGCACTATTGTGGGGCTGAGCAAGATACCCCGCGTGGTGGATGCCTACGCCCGCCGCCTGCAGGTGCAGGAACGTCTCACCAAACAGATTAAGAGCTGCATACAGGAGGTGCTCAACCCGCTGGGTGTGGCAGTGGTCATCGAGGCGCAGCACATGTGCATGTCGATGCGCGGGGTGCAGAAACAGAACTCCGTCACCACCACCAGCGACTTCACCGGTGCCTTTATGAACGACCCCAAGACCCGCGAGGAGTTTATGCACATCATCGGGGTGGACCTGCATTAAAATTGAGAATTAAAAATTAAGAATTAAGAAATAATGAAAAAGATACTTTCCCTATGTATTGCACTGCTAGCCATGCAGTGCTCGTTTGCCCAGCTGACGCATACTGCAAGTGGTGGCACCGTAGACGAGAATGCCAACAAGATACTGAATAGCGTGGCTGTCAAATGGACGACAGGCTCATTCAAATTCGATGTCACCGTGGTGAACCTCGATGCCAACAAGAAAGAAACCTTCCGCCAGAAGGCAGCCATCACCTATAAGGCCCCCTGCTATATCGTCAAGGCGGGTGATATAGAGATATACTGCGACGGCAAGACCGTCTGGCAGGTGAACAAGAACGCCAAGGAGGTGGTAGTGAACAATATGACCGAAAGCGACGACGACCTCACCAATCCCGCCGCCCTGCTAGCCAACTATCAGAAGAACTATCGCGCCAAGTATATCCGCGACGAGGACGGCACCGCCATCATCGACCTCCAGCCTAAGAAGAACCGCCCCTACCACAAGATTCGGCTCTTCATCGACACCTCCAACAACCGCCTGAAGAAGCTGGAACAGCACAACTACGACTCGTCGCGCGGCGAATACACCTTCTCCAACTACACTCAGGTGAAAACTGCCCTCACAGCCTTTGCCTATACGTCTCCACAAGGTTTTGAGGTTATCGATATGCGATAGTGCTATGACTATTATGCTACTTGAAACTGCCACAGCGGTCTGCTCCGTTGCCCTAGCCCGAGATGGCGAAGTGTTGGCAGAATTGCATTCCGACCAGCCTAACGCCCACTCGTCGCGACTGCCCTTGTTTGTGGAACAGCTCTTCGAGCAGTGCCATATCACACCCAAACAGCTCGACGCAGTGTGTGTCTCTTCTGGTCCAGGAAGCTACACAGGCCTGCGCATCGGTGTCAGTTCTGCCAAAGGCTTCTGCTATGCCCTCTCCATACCATTGCTGTCGGTGCCAACGCTACAAGGCATGGCGGCACAATATTATGCCCAACATCCAGACTACGGGGGCATGGTCTGCCCCATGATTGACGCACGGCGCATGGAGTGCTATACGGCTGTATATGCTTCACCCACGGAATTGATTAAGCCGACAAGTGCCGATATCATCGAGAGCGGAATCTATGACGAGTACCTGAATAGGGGAGAGGTGACCTTTGTTGGTGACGGTGCCGAGAAGACACGAGAGCTGTTGGGTGTCCACCCCAATGCCCGCTACGCATCAGACTTCCGCATCTCCGCAGCAGGCATGCTCCCAATTGCCATGCAGCGTCTGCAAGCAGGGCAGGTGGAGGATGTGGCCTATTTCGAGCCCTTCTACCTTAAAGACTTCGTAGCAAAGAAAAGTATAGTCAGAGGACTCAAATAAATTGAAAATTAAAATGGACAATACATTTGTCTACAGTATTGTCGCGAAATGTATTGTCCCCTTTAACTCCCTTTTATAACTCCCTTTTTAACACCTTTCATAACTCCCCTTTTTAGCTCCCCCTTTAACACCCTTCTAACCCCTAACCATTAAACTTTTAAACAATTGTTCAAATACACCATCAAACGCCTCCTCTATGGTCTCCTAGTTCTGCTGGGAGTGGTCACGCTTGTCTTCATCCTTTTCAACATCCTGCCAGGCGACCCAGCCCGCATGATGCTCGGCCAGCGTGCCGATGCCGAGAGCATTGCAATTATCAACCGCGACCTGGGTCGCGACAAGCCTGTGGCAACACAATACCTCAACTACCTCAACGACCTGTTGCCCGTCTCCGTGCACAACCACGCCGACCCTGACAACTTCTTCTACCTCGACTCCAGCAAGTATGCGCCTTACACCACCTTGCTGAAGGCGGGCAGCACCTCGGTAGTGCTCAAGTCGCCCTACCTGCGCCGCAGCTACCAGTCCCAGCGCAAGGTCTCCGAAATCATTGCCACCGCCTTCCCTCAGACCGCGCTGTTGGCTGTGGTGGCTCTCACCTTCGCTCTTATTCTAGGCATACTGCTTGGCGTGCTCTCCGCTATTTACAAGGACAGTTGGGTCGACCGCCTCACTTTGGTGCTATCCACCCTTGGCATGTCGCTGCCCTCCTTCTTTGCCGCCATCCTTATCGCATGGTTCTTTGCCTACGTGCTGGCCGATTGGACCCACCTCAGCATGTTCGGCAACCTCTACACTGTCGACGACTACGGCACTGGCGAATACCTCGACCTCAAGAACCTTATACTTCCCGCCCTCACCCTGGGTATACGTCCATTGGCGACGCTCACCCAGCTCACCAAGAACAGCATGCTCGAAGCCCTTTCGCAGGACTACATCCGCACCGCCCGTGCCAAGGGCATCCCCGAGCGGCGCGTCATCTTCCACCATGCCCTCCGCAACGCCCTCAACCCTGTCGTCACCTCCGCGTCGGGCTGGCTGGCAGGGCTGCTGGCGGGAGCCGTCTTTGTCGAATACGTCTTCGACTGGAAAGGCATGGGCATCGTCATCGTCGACGGGCTTGACAAATACGACTTCCCCGTCGTCATGGGTGCCATCCTCTTCGTATGCGTGCTGCTGATAGTCATCAATATCCTTACCGACATACTCTACGGTCTCCTCGACCCCCGAGTGAGAATAAAATAGACAACCATGAAACGCCTTATTCCCTTTTGGGCCATGCTTGCCATGCTCATCGGCTGTGGCACAGGCAATACCCCTCAAACCCAGCCCAAGGCCGAAAGATCCATCTACCATTGGAAGACCACCTTCAACCCCACGGCGTGGGAACTGCAATTCCTGCAGGACCATCACATCAGCCGTATCTATCTGCACCTCTTCGACGTGGTGCCCAACGAGGAGGGAAACGCCTTAGTGCCTGCGGCCACCCTTCGTTTCCTTCAGCCAATTCCTGCAGGCATCGAGGTGGTGCCCACAGTCTATGTCTCCCGTGAGGCAATAGACCTTGCCGATAACAATTGTAGTGAATACAGCCTTGCCTACCATATCTACGACCGTGTTGCTGCCATGATGCGCTGCAATGGCATTGGCTACCGCGAGATACAGCTCGACTGCGATGGCAGTGCCTCAGCCGCTTATTCGATTCGTAGTATCGTTTGGGGCGTGCTCGACCGTGCCCATGAAGACAGCATCCAAGTCTCCACCACAATACGTCTCAGCCAGCTTGCCAATATCGACAATCTGCCCACCGGCGTCCACTATATGTTGATGCTTTACAACACAGGTGCCTTGCAGAACCCCGCCACCCGCAACTCGATACTCGACTACAACGACGCGAAGCCCTATCTGAAATACCTCACTCCCCAATGGCTCGACACCTTGGCAGCAAGAGGAAAGCATCTCGACTGCGCCTATCCCCTCTATGGTTGGGGTGTGGCATTTCATCCCAATGGGCAGTTCTCCCATCTAGTTCCCTCATCTCAACTGCCCGCACAAAGCAGCGACACCCTGCGGATTGAATGGGGCGAAATGTCAGCCATCCGTCAGGTGCAACAAGCTATGAATGACAAGATGCGCTTCCATCGTATGGGTGCCGTTGCACTCTACCACCTCGACTCTGCCAGCCTTTCGCACTATAGCTTCGAGGAGGTTGAATCTATATTGAACCCCAGCAACGTCTTTGCCCGCAAGCCCCGCAAGCAAATCCATAACAACCAATAATCACATTGCACTATGAGACTATTTCCCCACCTTGCTCGTCCTTTGCTCCTTGTCTTAATGCTCCTTACGACCCTTTCCCCTCTTCGCGCCTGTGGACCATGGATTTTCAGTGCCAACGACCTCAACTTCTACCGCATCATGCCCTATTGGAAGGAAACGGAATACGCCGCCCAGCGGAGCGACTTCGTCACCGCCAACTGCCGCCTTTGGGCTGAGCAGGTGGATGGAGTGACGGAACAGGATGTCCGTGCTGCCTTATATCAAACCGACTACCGCGATTGGAAGGAGTTCTTCGCCTACCATACTACCACCTGCCAGCCCGACCGTCAAACAAGGCTGCTACATTCCATTCGTACCTATTTCGGCATCTCCATCTCATTGCCCGACAATGCTTTCGTGAAACAACTGTTGGCTACCCACGACACTGTGGCACTCGATTATATCTATCTTTGCAAGCTCTACGAAGAAATACGTCAGCAGCAACTCGACCCGTGGTACTACAGTTGTGGCTGGGATGACAATACCGCCACCCTCGATTCTATTACCCGTCTGGCATTAGAACACGATAGCGGTGCCTTGTCCAGCCGTTATCTCCTACTAGCTGTCAGGTCGCTCTGCGCCTTGCGCAGCGATAATGAGTGCATCCGCCTTTGGGAACAAAAGGGGAGCGGTCTGCCTCAAGGCTGTCTGCGCGACGAGATGGAAAACTACGTTGCGGGCAGCTACCTGCGTACTGGTCAACGCGACAAGGCAATAGAGATATTCACCCGTCTAGGCGACATACCCTCGTTGGTATATGTAATGGGCAGTGCCGAACAGGTCTGCGAACTTCTTTATCACCAAAATCCCACCAACGCCTATTTCCCCTCCACGCTGCAGAAGTTCCTCTACGCCATGGAGAACGGCGACTTCTCCTATCGCTATGGCCAGTACGAGATGCGTCTCGATAGTGTAGGACGCAGCCGTCTGCTCGCTCTCTGCTCTCTCGCTATGGCCGACAGCCGCGTGCAGGACAAGGCAATGTGGTGCTATACCGCTGCTGCCATCCACGACCGCTATGGCCGTCCCCAGCAAGCGTTGCAATGCCTCGACGGTGCCGAGCGTGGCTGCCAGGACACCTTCCTCTGTCGCAGCATCCGCCTGCTGCGCTGCTATCTGCATGTCAAGAATGACACCATTGACGACCGCTACGAGCAATACCTTCTCGGCGAGCTTCGTTGGATAGACCGTACACTACAAGAAGAATATGCCTCCCTAGCCGCACCTGTTCGCTATGCCATCGAACGCGTCGATTGGTTGTACAGCACCGACCGTAACCTATACATTCACGATGCCATGCGTCGCCTGCTGCTTGGCAGTGGTGCTGCCTGCGAACGTCTGTCGGCAGCGGGACGCGGTGTGCGTGCCCTACAGCTGGCAAACATGGCTGAAAACCGTCTTTTCGCCATCAGCAACAATTCGACCTTACCCATCGTCCGCACCCAGTTGGGCAAGGCTGCGTATACGCATGTGTACCGCGATTGGGACAACTATTTTGTCTTTCCCTACTATCTCGAATTCAACCCCGACAGCCTTGCCATCGCCCAATATGTCGACACCATCGACTTCAACAGCCACGACTACAGCAATGCCGCTTTCATGATAGCCGACACCATGACGGCCAGCCTGCTGCAAGATTTTTGGCAACATACCCTCCATCCGCAAGATGAGTTCGACCGATTCCTATCAGATAAGGGCTATAGCGACACCAACTACTGGGTCGAAATGATAGGCACCCACCATCTGCGCGAAGGCGACTACTACAACGCCGTGAGTTATCTCAGACAGGTGTCGCCTGATTTTATTCGCAACCAGAATATTAAGTACAATTTGGATTGGAATCCCTTCAGCTACAGCTGTCAGCCTATGCCTGCTTTGGACAATCCCAAACTGGCGTATGCCGAGCGTATGCTGTGGCTCGAACGGCAGATACAGCGCGAACAAGACCCCGACCGTCTAGGACAGCTCCTGCTTGACTATTCCGTTGGCTTACGCAATGCAACAGACAGGTGTTGGTCAATACTGTCGTATGGTAAGACCGACGGTTACTGGAGCTCGTGGAATGAATACGGCGGGGGCTATGACCCCGACTGGCAGCAGTGGCTTTCACCCAACGACCTCCAAGATCCCGAGCATTGTTGGTTCAACACCCGCCAATGCCGTCGCGAATACCTGTTATTGGCCGACCAAATCCAGCGCATGGCATTCCTCTCCTTTCGTTCCGAGGACGCCCTGGCTCAGGCATATCATCAAATCGGCTTCTACGACCGTGTCCGCTCCCGTTACCCCAACACTCCCACCGCCCGTTGGATAGAAAACCATTGCGACACAAAAGCCCAGTGGTCAGCAAAAAAGAAATCGGAATAGCCAGACACTTCCGCCCATTCCGATTCCTCCGCCCGTTCTGATAATTCAGAATGTCACCTCCAACCCCAGCGAGTGGAGGCTTTTTCCCGTCTCCTTGCTGTGGAATTCTGGCAGCAGGTTGGTGTACATCCTCACCCCATGTATAATGCCTATGGCATTGGTAGTTATATCCAACCCCACCTCTATGCGCCAAGGGTTGTAAACTCCCGTTCTGGACTTCAGTCGTTGGCTTAGGAATATGTCGGGCGTGTTGCTGAATGTTGACCCTATCAGACGGCTTATGCGCACGTCGGCCCCGAAGCTTATCGACCGGCTTCCCTTCTCTGGATGCGGGGTGAAATAGATGGTGGCAGGAATGCCTAGATAGGTATTGAAAAAGGCATTTTTCTGCATCGGGGTGCGTCCGTCGGCAAGGCTGAGGGCACCGTTCTCTAAAGTCACCTGGTGGTACAGTTTGGCGTACTCCATACTCAGCATCAAGCCTGTACGTAATGACCACTTTTCGCCCAGTTTGAAGTCAGTGATAAGGGGAATGTTGCAAGTCAATGTCCCGTCGCTGGCGTAGGGGCTGTTGATAGCCGAGGCCGATAGCTCACCGAAGCGGTAGCCCACCAGCAGGCCTGCGCTCACTAGGTAGCTCCATGTGCGTTGGTGGTACTTGAATACGGCGATATGCTGTGTCGTGTCCTCCAATTTCCAAGGATGGCAGGGGTTGGCGGATAGTCCGTCGGGGTAATATTTCTCATAGTGAGGGTATTCTTCTGCGATAACTAGTTTGCCGTTGAGTTGGTTGGCACCATAGTAGAACCGGTCGCCCCGCTGGAGGTTGATGTGAAAGTCTTCGCCCGAGAGGGTGTCAATGATGGTGTTGGCATAGTCGGATGACCACAGGACAGCGTCGCATCCCGTTGCTGTCACCAGATGACGGATGTGCAAGGTGGCATTCTCACCAACATGCACCAAGGTGCCGTTGTCCTTCTCATTCTTGGCAATGTAATGGTCTGCCATCACGATAGCATTTTCTTTGAGAACCAGCTCCTCCAGTCGCAATCTACCGCTCAGCTCGACCACGGTTCCCTCGGGCAGTGAGGTGTTGCGCAGAATTGTCAACTTGTTCTTTGAGTAACTGCTTAGATAGGTGCTACCCGCCGTGGGCAGTCCCTCTTCTGGTACGATGATGGCAATAGTGCTAACTGGCGAGTCGTTTTGAATCAGGTGTACCTCCCAGCCCTCCTCAACAACGAGTTTTGTAAAGGAGTACTGTAGTGTATCGGTCAATGCCACTTCATGTTGTGCCGTGGCTGCAAAGGCAATACATATTGCTGTCAGTATGAAAATAATCTTCTTCATAAGAGTTTAAAGATTTGTTGTTTTTAATGTATAAAGGTTCTGCAGAATACCCCTTATCTCTTATTTCTTATATCATAAAGATGCCAGCATCAGCATTCCCTCATCCATGTTGGGTGATATGGGTGTGCCGAGGATGGTCTTGTCAGATGCCCGATTGTGCTGTTTCCAGTCGCGTTTGGTTTTGCAGTCGTAGCAAACTAGGTTGTTGCAAGCTACCACGCGTCGTGTGGGTTGGACAGGAGTCGGGTTAGTTTGTATATCATTGGGAGCAGGTGTTACCTCCTCTTCTATTGTACCAATTGTTTCAAATTGTTTCTCAACGACAATTGTTTCCAACTCCTCGACTATTTCTGGCGTTTGTGCCTGTGCCAACAAGATGGGTTTGTGGTGAGTAATCTGCTTGGCAGGAGCTGTCGGCGGTGTTACAACCACTTCCTCGACAACCATGCTGTCCGGCGTTTGCACCTCAATGCTTGCAACAGCCTCGGGCATGGCTATCGTTGCATCGTTATTTGGCATCCATATGATAAACAGTACCACACATGCCGCCGCTGCCGCAACGCCTACCCACCTCCATAGTTGTGATTTTCTATAGCTATGGGAAATAGTAGTTTGTTCTTTCTCGGCAAGTCTGTCAATCAGCTTGCTCAGCTGTTGCTGCCGTTGTTGGTTGGCTCGTGGCTCCGCCAACGCGTCTAACAATTCTTTTACCTCGGGAGCTATGTTCTCTTCTGTTTTCATGGCTATTCCTGTTTTTGCATCATCTCACGCAGTGCGCTATAGGCTCGCGACAGGGTGGCGTAGAGGTGGGTGCTGCTCATATTCATTATTTGTTCAATTTCTTTGTTCTCTTTACCTTGCTCATATTTCAGCAGTATGGCATCGCGTTGGCGTTTCGGAAGGCGTTCCACCAGTTTCAACGCCTGTCGATAGCGTTCGTCTATGTCGTCTGGTGGTGGGACAGCCACCATCAATGCCTCCTCGTTGATAGGGGTGGTGGGGTTCAGTTGCCGCAGTTGGTCTATGCATCTGCGTTTGGCCATCGTGACACAATAGCCCTTCAGGTTCACCACCTTGTCCAATCGTTCGTGTTGTTGCCATAGTTCGATGACAGCCTCCTGTACCGCATCCGCTGCCGCGTCGGCATCGCCTAACAATGCCGTTGCGTATCGCTGCATGTCGGGTTGGTTGGATAGTATCAGTTGTTTGAATGCGTCGGCTGTCATCTTGCAGTGTTTTCTTGCCTATATGTCGTGGCAAAAGGCAAAATCTTACACTTTGATTTCATTTTTAACATTCCCACACACGCAATTCGTTATAATACAAAA
Source organism: Bacteroidales bacterium (assembly GCA_016281475.1). The sequence continues at coordinate 11,710 of JAEEIS010000193.1, read as the reverse complement.
GATTTAATTGGGAGTGATAAAAAGGGAGTTAAAGTGGACAAATCTTTTGAATGTGTTAATTCGTTAATGTGTTAATTCGTTAATAGATTTACACATTGACTCACTTTATTTTTCTTTTCGGGCGGTGTTCGCGGCCTTCGGCTCACACATTCACACGTTCACACATTCAAATGTATCGTCCTTTTTAACTTCCTTTTTAACTCCCTACTTTAACTCCCTACTTAAATACCTACTCCTCTTTTCGGCTAGAGGAACTTCACGCCTTTCGCTTCCATCAGTTCTTTGGCCTCTTTGCCTTCGCCCAGCTTCATGATGTTGCCGATGCTTCGGTTGCTGGTGGTCAGCTGCAGGTGTTGGATGTCGGCGGTGGGGACTATCTCAAACTGCACCGCATCTTCGTAGACGGTGTTGGTAACGGGCTCGCCGTAATCGGTCATACGGCCTTCGGCGAGGGTGCCGATAGCATCGAAGCGGATATACTGCTCGCCCTTGCTGTTGGTCAGCACCGACATGAGGCTGTCCTCTTCGGTGGCGGGGCTGGCAAAGACGAGCCGTTTGACCGTGGTGCGCGAGTATTCGTAGTTCTCGTTCTTGTCGAATATTTCGTCCAGCGGCACCCGGCAGGCACTGCCGTCGTCGTAGACGCAGACCAGATAGTCCTCTTTCTCGCTGTCGTGGATGGCAAGGGTGAGGGCATCGGATTCCCACAGCTCGTCGGTGCTGAACTTGTATTTGCCGTCGGGCAGTATCGCCACATATCCCGCTATGTCGTTGGCAAAGCCTTCTTCGAAGTTGTGGAGCACGTTGTTACGCAATATGCTGGTTGCCATCCCCTCTTGAGAGGGGTGGCTCGGAGAGCCACCCCTCTCAAGAGGGGATGGCTGGGGGGATTCGATAGGCGTGTCGTCTATGGCTGGCGCGATTTTCTTCGTCTCGCGCACTGCGGGTGCGGGTGTAGCGGGAGCAGGGGCTGGTTTGGGTGCGGCGTTGGCGTGCTTTTCTGCTGCCCGTTGGCGTTGGAGCAGCTGGGCGTTGCGCTCGCCTATCTGTTGCAGGCGGAAGCGTTTGAACGCCTCGGGGTCGGGGGCGTAGCGCACGGAGGTGCCTCGACGCTCGTAGTATTTGCCGTCGAGGGCCACCACCTGGTTGCAGTCGCGCACGGTGATAATGAGCACGTCGCTCTTGGTATCCTTGTCCCACTCGCGGCTGACAAAACGCGAGGCATTGACTCCCAGTCGGCTGTGTATCTGGTTGTCGAGATAGAGAGTGTATTTGTCGCGGCTTCCGCCAAACTCTATGTACGAGAGGTCGTACTTGAGGCCGCATTCGTAGCCGCTGTTGTTCACGCCGAGGTACAGCGTGCCGCCCCCGCAGTTGAGGAAGGCGCATATCTGCTCCAGTATCTCGTGGGTCTGGCGGGTGAGGTTGGGCAGCTTGTCTTCGGGCGGGTAGACCATGCTGGTCTTAAACTCTACGCGCTGGGTCTCTTCGCCGTAGTACTTCTTGTCGGTCTCGGCTTTCTGCAGTTTCAGCAGTTCGAGTATCTGGTCGTGTATGACGGCCGCCTCGTTGGTGAGGTCTTCTTCCAGCAGCAGGTTGTGGGCTATGATGAGGTTCGACAGGCGCAGAAGGTCCTCGTCGCGCACCTCGGCCTTCAGTTGGGTGAGGAAGGCAAACTGCTGCGGCTGGCCGAGGCAGCTGATGAGCTTCAGCTGGTAGAGTCCGTGCTGCAGCTGGGTGTGCTTGGCAAATATCTCTGCGTTGAAGGTCTCCACCTCGCGTATCTCGTCGGGACTCACGGTGCCGGTGTCGCTGAATTTGTAGAGGAGCTGTATGAGGCGCAGGCGGCCGTCGTAATATTCCTCGCGGTCGCGCCGGCCTATTATCTTCGACAGCAGACGACAGAATCCGAAATAGTTGTAGGCCTTCAGGTAGTCGTTCTCAATCACTGCCGCCTTCTCAATCAGGTTGGTCAGTTCCTCCACATGCTCGGCGGGGATGTGCTGCTCTTTGTCCTTCTCGTAGGTGGCCTCCAGGGCGTAGTCGTCCGAGTAGTACTGCTCACCGCAGCAGAGGTTCATCAGGGCCTCGAAACACCCAAGTGTGCTGGGGAAATGGGGCTCTGCCACACCGATATAGTTGGCCAGTATGAAGTTGCCGTGCATCATTCGGTTGGTCTCGCCCACCTCTATGATGCTGTTTTTGCTGAAAGTGGACCAGGGTTCTTTTTCGTTCGCCACCTTGATGGAGATGGGGAAGCCCTCGTCGCTGTAGCCGATATAGCGTCGCACGTTGCCTGCGTTGAAGTGATACACTTTGCAGCGCATGGTGTAGTCGCTGTAGTCGTCCCAGTCCTGCATGTGTATTTCTTCCACCACCTGGCGGATGGTGTTTTCCATGCCCAGCTCGTACACGCCGTCGGCGTTGATGGAGAGTATCTCGCCCGGCAGCATCATGTGTCCCTTCTCGCCCATGAAGGTGGCGGCGGTCACCCCCTCGACGAAGTAGCGCACGGTGTTGGCGATGTTGAGCCGTCCGCTGGCCACGATGGTGTCGTGGTCGACGATGTCGCAGTCGAAGGTGGCGTTGCCCGTCTGTCGGCGGACGATGAAGGTCACCTCGTCGCCGATGGAGTAGAGGGCGTGGTGGCGTATGGGTCGTGTGGTGGTAATGGGGCGGTTGAAGAGCTGCTGTTCGATTTCCTGCCATATCTCTTGGAATCGCTGTATGCTGTCGGTGTCCTTCTCTTTGATGCGGTTGGGCACACGTATCTGCAGGCCGTGCCACAGGTGGAGGTTGGCGGGCAGCGCGGGGTTGGTGTCGCCGACGGCTATCTGCTGGGGCAGCACCACGATGCCGAACTTGTCGATGCGGATGATGGTCTTGTCGCCGACGTAGCAGAGGGGTTGCAGCACTCGCGAGCTGGAGCTGACGGTGTCGTTGTAGAGCAGGTTGGCAAAGAGCCCGGCGTTGCGGGTCTCCTGTGGGTCGAAGGTGTCGACGCTGTCGAGGGTGCGGCAGAGGGTCTCGTAGGCCCACTCGATCATCTGCTTCGGCTTGCCAGAGTTGATTTCCGACGCGTAGCGGTACATCATCGAGCGGTTCAGCACGCGGTCGTAGAGGTTTTCCGACTCCTCGTTGGTGAGAATCTGCTGCAGTGCCAGGACCTGCACCATCACCGCGGCCCGCTCTTTGGGGTTGGCGGGGTTGGTCATGCCGTTGTAGTAGCGGCAGCAGTATTCCAGCAGCACTATCCACTCGGGGGCGATGCCTTCGGCCTGCCAGTATTCGGCTTCCTGGCTGCGGATGGCCTCGAAGACCAGCTGTATGTTGCGCTCAATCAGTTCGGGCGAGAGCAGGAACATGTACATCACCGTGTGGAACCGCTCGCGCGGGTGGTAGAGTTTGCCCGACGCTTTCAGCCGCTGGCAGAAGTGTTCCACCTCCTCCTGTCCGCCCGTATGGCTGATGATGCCTTCGGCCTGTTTGAAGTACTCCACGTTTTCGATCAGCTTGACGATGCGTGCCGAGAGTATGGCGCTCTCCTTCTTTTCCAGGGTCTGTAGGAAGTCGCTCTCCTCCAGCAGCAGCATGCAGCCTGCCGTTATCTGCTGCAGCAGATTGGGATGGGCGCCCAGCGTCGCCTTCTTGTCGGCGAGCCAGGCCATGCAGCGCAGGTCGAACAGCTGGCTGCCCACTTCCTGCAGCAGGAGGTCGATGACCAGCTCGGTACGCTCGTCGTCGTTGTTGAGGAGGTTTTTGATGGTCAGCTTGTGCATGGTCAGCCCGCCCGCCTCGACGGGTAGCGCCTCGAGGATTTCCACCTTGGGATTCTTGCCCGCAATGGATTCCACGAGGCAGCGCACCTTGGAGGTGAAGGAGGTGTCGACCACAAGCTCCTTCTCGGCGTAGGCGGTATAGCCCCACGCGTCGCGCAGCTCGTAGTTGTCGCGGTTGACGCGCACGATGTCGAATATCTGTTCCTGCCCCACGTCGTAGTGTCGGCGTATGAGGTTGGCGTAGTCCTGTTCTATAAATGTGCCACGCTCGCTGATGCGCACCACGCAGTCTATCTCGGTCGGTGGCTCGGTATCGTACTGTTCCGGCACCTGCTTCACCGGCCAGGGCGTGCCATTGTATTCTACTATATATTTACGGCTCTGCTGGTCCGTGCGGAGTACTTTAAGGGGTTGGCTTTCCATTGTTTGTCATATTCGTTATATACTATGTTTGTTATTTGAGGGGTTCTATTTATCAAGAATTAGAGAATTAGTAAAATATGTGTTTTTGAAGTAGATAAGAATTAGAGACTTTAATTGCATGCAATTATTAATAATAGAAGATACCTAATATTATTTCCTGTATAACGAAAATAAGGGATTTTTATTGTGTCGCCCCACCTGGCTCCCGCGAACTCTCCATTTTCCTTGCATTCATTGACGCTCGTTTGTCGCTGTAAGAGCCTAGAAATGTCCGGTTATCGGTAAGAATCGGTAAAATGCGGTAGGGAGTTTCGTGGGACGGAGGGGAGGGGGATTGTGATGACGGGCTGTGGGAGTGAAAAACATGTGGGGCGTTACAATAAAAGGTACGTTTTGTCGTTATGAGGGCATGAAAGGAAATGACTTGAAACCCCATATAGGTATTTTTGGCCGCAGGAACTACGGCAAGAGTTCGTTGGTGAACTATCTGACGGGCCAGCAGGTGGCCATTGTGTCGGACTTGGCGGGCACTACTACCGACCCCGTGAAGAAGACGATGGAGATTGGCGGCGTGGGACCCGTGGTGTGGATCGACACGGCGGGCATCGACGACGAGGGCGTGGTGGGCCGTATGCGCATCGAACGCAGCCTTGAGATGCTGGCACAGGCGGACTTGGCCCTTATCTTGTTTACCGACAACCGTTTCGAGGCGGAGGAGGTGATGCTGGTGGAGGGCTGTCGCAAGCGCGGCATTCCGTACATCCTCATCTATTCGCAGGCGGACAGGCTGAAGCCCGACGGCGCGCTGCTGCAGCGGCTGGAGGAGGATTACGGCACGCAGGTGTTTGTGCTGACGGTGAAGGACCCCGCGTTGCGCGAGCCGCTGACGGCCCGCATCCGCGAGGCGCTGCCTGAGACGGCCTACATGCACCGCAGCCTGCTGGGCGACGTGGTGGGCGAGGGCGACACGGTGGTGATGGTGACACCCATCGACAGCTCGGCGCCCGAGGGGAGGATGATACTGCCGCAGGTGCAGGTGTTGCGCGATTTGTTGGACAACCATGCCTGTGCCGTGGTGTGCCGCGAGACGGAGCTGGAGCAGACGTTGCAGAGGGTAGGGGAGGTGCGACTGGTGGTGACGGACAGCCAGGTGTACGGCATGGTGTCGAAGATTGTGCCCGAGGATGTGTATCTGACCAGCTTCAGCGTGGTGTTGGCAAGGGCGAAGGGCCTTTTTGCCGACTATGTGAAGGGCACGCCCACTATCGACCATTTGCGCGACGGCGACCGTGTGCTGATGCTCGAAAGTTGCACACACAACGTCACTTGCGAGGACATCGGGCGTGTGAAGCTGCCCCGACTGCTTGCCAAATATACAGGCAGGCAGTTGGAATGCGAGGCGGTGGCGGGACTGTCGGCACTGACAAGGCCTGTTTCCGACTACGCGCTGGTGATACAGTGCGGCGGCTGTGTGCTGACCGCCAAGCAGCTGGCAGCAAGGCTGGCACCCGCTATCGAGGCGGGCGTGCCGGTGAGCAACTACGGTCTGGCAATTGCCTACATGAACGGAATCTTTGAACGAAGCATGAGGATATTTAATGGCGGGAGGTTAGCGGTGAGAGGATAGAGGACTTACCCCCCCGCTTCGCGGTACCCCTCTCAAGAGGGGACGGCTGCCGCCCCATTTGTCAATTCTCTATTCACTAATCACCAATCACTAATCACTTTATGTACGACATTAACCCTTTCCCTAATTTGTCTATCATTGTGGCGTGTGCGCAGAATAGGGCCATCGGCAAGGATAACGACTTGCTGTGGCATCTGAGCGACGACCTGAAACGTTTCAAGAGCCTCACCAGTGGGCACACGGTGGTGATGGGTAGGCGGACATTCGATTCGCTGCCCAAGAAACCGCTGCCCAAGAGGCGCAACATCGTGCTGACGCACGACATGGAGTTCCACTACGAGGTGCCGGAGACGGCTACAGGAACACTGGAGGTGGCGCACAGCATCCCGCAGGTGCTGAAGATGATACAGGGCGAGGAGGAGACCTTCGTCATGGGCGGAGGAGCACTGTATCGCGACTTCCTGCCGCTGGTGAACAGGCTGTATGTGACGTGGGTGTACGAGGACTTTGAGGCCGATGTGTATTTCCCCGTTATCGACAGGTCGGTGTGGCGCGAAGTGGAGCTGACCGAGCGGATGCAGGACGAGGAGACGGGCTTGTGGTATGCCTACGCGGAGTACGTCAGGAAAACGACCCCTCATGAGATGGGTACGGCGAAGCCGGGAGGTATGTTTTAAACATAAAAATCTGATGTTTGGAAAAAAATATGTATATTTGCATCGGCATTTGTGTATGTCAGTAAATGAAAAAAGGTTTTTAACAAATTGATATTTTAAGTATTATGAAGCATAGACTATTCTTGTTATCGGCTGTGGCAATGCTGGCGATGACCGCCTGCCAGAAGCAAATGGAAGTGTATCCGCGCTGTTTTTCGGTTAGCGAAACGAAACAGGTTTTTTTCTCGCCGGGCAACCTGCAGTATAACGGAACCCTGAAGAAATTCTCGTTTGCCGCCACGCAATATGAATATATTGGTGGTAGCAACAATCAGATTGCGGCCACTTACGGCGGCACGATAGACCTTTTCGGCTGGGGTACGGGCGACGACCCGATGAAGACTTCGGAAGTGGGCAACGACTACGCTTCGTTTGTGGACTGGGGTTCGAAGATGAGCGAGGCAGGCTGGCGCACGCTCTCGTTTGAGGAGTGGAACTACCTGCTGCAGAAGCGTCCCAATGCCAACAAGCTGTATGGCACATGCACTCTGATGGATGCGGGTTGGAATACGTACTGTGGTATGGTGATTCTGCCCGACACGTGGAACTGCGACACCATCGAAGTGTCGTACACGGGCGAATATGGCCAGCATGTGTATGATGCCCAGCATTGGAACTTGATGGAGAAGGCTGGAGCGGTGTTTCTGCCCGCCGCTGGCAACCGTATTGGTCGGTCTGTCAACGGTGTGAAGGACTTTGGCCGCTATTGGTCTAGTTCGCCAGCCCCCATGGGTTGTGCTTTCTTTATGGGATTTATGATGAGTGGCACCGACGACGGTACGCTCCGCAGCAATGGCCGTTCGGTGCGACTGGTGAAGGACATCACCTCGCCCTCGCAGATTCCTGCAGCGAAATGAAGTAAGAAATAAGATTTAAGAGGTAGGAAGTGAATGGCTCACCAGCCCAACTTCTTACCTCTTATTATTTATACTTCTCACTTCTGAATTTTTAATTTTTAATTCCCTTATTGCACTCTCAGCCGTTTGCCGATGCGCAGGGTGGTGGTGGACGATATGTCGTTGAGGCGGCAGAGGGCACTGACCGAGGTGTGGTAGTGCTTGGCAATTTTGCCTAGCGTGTCGCCTTTGCGGATGGTGTGATATTGTGTGTTGCCCGTTGTGGTGTTGTCCTCGTTTGAGGTGAGGCTTTCATCTTTTGAGTTTGTTTTTTGCCCGTTGCGCACAATCAGTTGGTTGGCGCGACGGTCTATGTCTTTGTATGCTTTGTGCAGGCGGTCGGTGGTGATGTCGTAGTCTTTGTTCACAGGACGGCCGGGGTCGTCGAGACGATGGGAGAAGAGCCAGTCGTAGGTCTCGGTGATGTAGAAGGCGCGTGCCAGCCCGCCGTGGCTCACACCGGGCAGCTTGGAGAAGCGCAGGCGTGGGCTGTCGCCACAGCGCGACATTCCGCTGATGACCTTCTCGGATTGCGACAACGGAACGGCACGGTCGGCTGTGCCATGCACTATCCACAGCGGCAGCTCGTTGAGTCCGCAATAGGACTTGGGATTACCACCGCCGCACAGCGCCATGGCGGCAGCGATGCGTTCGGGATAGGCGGCGGAGTAGTCGATGGTGCCGTAGCCGCCCAGGCTCATGCCGTAGACGTAGAATCGGTTGGTGTCGCCAGCGTAGTGGTCGAACACCCAGTTCACTACGTTGTTCACTCGTTGAGGATTCCACGCTCCTCCAGGGTTCTGCGGAGCAATGATGAGGGCTTCGATTTGCCGACCCATCTTCAGCGCGTCGAGGGGTCCGTAACGTCTTACACGGTCAAGGTTATTGCCGCAGAGACTGGCACCGTGCAGAAAGAGGATGACGGGCACGTCGGATTGCAGCGAGTCGTAATTCTTTGGGGTGCAGACCCAGAAGTTGTAACCGTTGGGGACTTGGTTTCGATACGCTGTAAGTGTTTGCGCAACAATGGATAGAGGGAAGATAAGCAATATTGTCAGTAAGGCTCGTTTCATATTGACAAGGGTTTGTTTGAAGATGCAAAAATACACAAAAAAATTTGTTTAGTATATTTTTGTGGCAATAATTGTTGAGTGTGCGCGTTATTTTAACATTCAATTGTTGCAAAGAGTATGGCTAAAATCAAACGGATTTTATATAACGAATTTGTTGCAGGACAGACCACTGCCGACTGGATACTGATAGTGTGCGGCCTATTGCTGCAGGTGGTCACATACGTCATTACGGGCGACGGCCTGCTGTCGTTGGTGACGGGCATGCTGGGTGTGTTCTCGGTTACGTTGTGCAGCCAGCGCAAGTTGTCGTCGTTCCTCTTCGGGGTGTTCCAAATAGGGTGCTATATGGTGCTTTCGGCACGGCAGCATTTCTATGGCGAGCTGGTAGAGAACGCTTTCTATATGCTGACGACGTTGGTGGGCATCTACACTTGGAGTCGCAACTATGATGCGGGCGACGAGGGCAACAGCGTGCAGGCGCGCCGGCTTACCGCCAAGGGGTGGGGGATAACGCTGATGATATTTTTTGCGGGTGTGATCGGAGGCTACTGGCTGTTGCGCCGCACCTCGGACCCCCATCCGTTTCTAGATGCGGTGAGTTCGGTGCCCGCTTTTGTGGCACAGGTGCTGATGATGCTGCGCTATCGCGAGCAATGGATGTTTTGGATTGTGGTGGATGTCATCAAGGTGGCGATGTGGATAATGCAAGGCGACTGGTGCATGGCGGCACAGTTCTCCTTCTGGATAGTGATTTGCTTCTACGGATTGAAGAAGTGGAAGTGAATTAGATAGGGAACACCACAAACACGCAGGCATCCCACACGGCGTGCGACACCACTAGCGCGGGCAGCCATTGGGGTCGCAGGCGGTAGAGTCCGCCCCACACGATACCACATACCAATGACGCCATAATCAGCATAAAGTTGAATGACCACAGGTGTATAAGCGTATAAATAGCGGTGGTGACCACAAAGCCCCAATTTTCGCCCCAACGCAAGGAAAGTCCGTATTGTATGAATCCTCGCCAGAACAGCTCCTCGGCAGGTCCGATAATCAGGAGGAGGAGCAATCCAATCAACCATGACGGCAAACTCGTCTTTATGCCGTAGATGCTGTCCACCTGCCCACGGGCAAAGCCAAACATCAGGCTGCTCAGTTTGTCGCCCACCCAGAACATGCCCCACAGCATAGCCGCTATGGCCAAGCCGAGAAGGAGTTGACAAATTGAAAATTGAAAATTGAAAATTGAAACACTTACCCCCCCGCTTCGCGGTACCCCTCTCAAGAGGGGACGGCTGTCGCGTCCTAACTGCCAGGCCATGAGTATGAGCAGCAATGCCGATGCGGTCATGGCGTACCAGAAGTTTACCAATCCTGCGGTCCACGGTGAGAACATGAAGAACCACAGCCCAGCTGCTATCAAGATGGGCAGGCACAATCGTGTAGTATGAAGTTTTTGAGGCATTTACTTGAGGATTGCAGCCAAAAACAACCCGACGGCAAGGGTGAGGGAAAACAGCAGTTGAAGCTTGGCGGAGCGCAGGTCGAGCCCCATCATCGCCTCGCGGCCTTCTATCCTCTCTTTAGATGGGGAGCAACCATCCTGTGAATGTTTGCCGCAAGGCCGGGGTATGTCGTTTCCGCTTCTGTCATCCCTCTTAATAGCCTTCGCGGCCTGCCGTATGTTGCCCACCGCCGCCACGAGGGAAACAAGGCAAATCAGTGCCGTCCACGGCATGTAGCCCAGCAGCACACATCCCACAATCCACACAAAGGGAATGATTTGGTAGCAGATATACACCTTGGCGGCACGTTCCACTCCCATCGCCATCGCTAGCGTGTGCAGTCCGGCGGCGCGGTCTGTCTCGATGTCCACCGTGTTGTTGGCGTGGAGTACCGACAGTGTGATAAAACCCAGTGGCACAGAGAGCAGCAGGCTGTCGAGACACACCTGCCGTGTGACCACAAACGAGGTACCCAGCACAATCAGCACGCCGAAGATGACAAACACGTCGAGGTCGCTCAGCCAGCAGTTCTTGCTCTTGGTATAGAGCAGGGTGAGCAGGAATCCGATGCCCCCGATGACGAGCAACTGCCAGCCGCACAGCCATGTGAGCAGTAGCCCCACGGCAATGCCCAGCGCGAAAAGCACCGCGCTGAGGCGCAAGTACTCTTTGGGTTCAAAGATGTGCTCCACTAGGTTGGGGATGGCAAAAGCCTCGCGGCTGTCGGCACCCGAGCGGAAGTCGCCCACGTCGCTCAGCAGGTTGCCGGCGGCATGAAAGAGCACCACCCCCACCACGGCAAGCAGTGCGCAAAGCAAATCATTCCCTGTCACCTCGCGGGTGGTGCAGAGATAGGCGGTGGTGGCGACAACGGGCAGTGCCGACACCGAGAACGACCAGTATCGTGTGGTGGCAATCCATTCTTTCAGTGTATGTTTCATAATGTTTATAAGTCTTCTAATAAGTTGCAAAGGTACACAATAAAATTGGAAAGTGAAAATTGAAAAGTGAAATAATTGAGACATCAAATTGGTCGCTCCCGCGAGATTTCAATTTTCAATTTTCATTTTTCAATTAATAATTTGTATCTTTGCATTATGAAAAATGTGATAATTACAGTTGTCCGCAAGGCAGATTACAAAGATTTACAAGCTAGATACGAGAATGTTATCGAGCACACCTGCGACGTGCAGGAGGGCATGACGTGGGTGAGCCGAAGGGGTGAGAAACCCGAAGGAATGTGCCTCGAGGCGTGGAAGTCGATGCGCGAGTTTGTGGAAGAACTGGCTCGCGGAGGCGGCAATTTCTTCGACGGATGGATGCAGAACCCCTATAGCGCCATGATTAGCTGCAACGACGGCTTCCGTCCCGTCAGTTTTTTGTTAGAAGTTGAGGAATAGTAAACAGGGAATGATATGGCAGTTACAGGTAAGACAATCAAGTTTTTGATTCTTTTCGCGACGGTAGTGCTGTCCGCGAGCGTTGCCCATGGGCAGGACCCAATAATTGTGAAAGATATTGTGAAGGATGATTTCCCGACCTTCGTGGCAAAGTATACGAGCGACTGCGAGGTCCGCCTGTCGAGGACGTTGTCTCCTATAGTGTTGACAGTCCACAACTATGAGGATACCAACACCGTTACGGTCATCGATAAGTCTGACGGCACCGACCGGTGGCACACGTTTGTCTGT
>JAEEIS010000192.1 GCA_016281475.1 Bacteroidales bacterium | reverse complement strand
TGACGGGGACGGAAGGTTCCTGTACTCTGATCGTGCTGGTTCCAAACACGCCGCTGCCGTCGGTAACGGTGGCCTTTATCACGGTCGTTCCGATGGCGTGAGGCGTAACCACGCCGTTCTGGTCCACTGTCGCTACGGCGGAATTGCCGCTGCTCCAGATTACTTCCTGGCTGGCGGTAGCGGGTAGTACTGTGGCCGAGAGAGTCACTGTGCCTGCTACGGAAGGGAAAGAGTATGCCGGAGGGTCTACTATCACCGCCGTTGCATATGGTTCTATGTCGCTGTCAACCCGCCAGCTCTCTTCGTCCACACCGTCGTCGTAGAGTTTGAGGACTATATGATAATGGTGGTTGCGTATCACGCTGAAGTCGGTTTCGGTGTCTCCGCCCAAATAGAAACGGTATGTAAAGTCGCCACGCCTCGGATTTGATGAGGCGGTGTCGTTATAGTATCCCTCCAACTCTATGTAGCTGCACAATTGTTCGTACTCACTCCCATCAGCGAAATATTTGGACCGGCAGGAATCGTTGCTGGGCAGCAGCACTCCCTGGCAATTTTCGAACATATAGAAGCCGATTTCGGAGCCGCTGTTGAAAGTAGAAAGTTCCATCGTATCCGCACTGTCGCCGGTGGAAGAAAAATCGCCGGGATTGCCGGAACCGCTGCTGGAGAATAGGCCTACGCTACATGGCGCATTCCTGACCGTAACTGAGTGGATGCTGATTTCGGAATTCTGAAGGCCGCTGTCGTCTATACTTATGGATACCAGCGCTACGCAGCGCGTCAGGTCGATGTGAATGCACATTCCGTCTGTGATGTTGATAAGGCCGGTATGGCCTGTCATGGGCACAGCGCCTTCGGCATCAACAATGTCGCTGTAGGAATCGACGGAATATTGATACCCTTCCAGATAGGATTCGTTTGTGAACAGCGGATTGCCGGTGATGTCGCCTATGTTGCATACACAGTAGAATTTGTATGTGCTGCCGGCAGTGCAATCGAGCTGCATCCAACCGACGCCGCCGGTAGCGCTGTATGCGCAGGTGGCAAGATGCCCGGCAGTATCGTAGACCAGGATATTGCAGTTTGAGATATAATCGTCTGCCACGGCGAGCGATTTTACCGCCACGGAGTCGAATTCAAAATAGACCGTGGACATGTCGTTCTCGCTTACGGCCGGCGCGGGAATGCACGATGCCATGAGGCAGGCTGCGCACAATATGTAAAACAATTTCTTCATGGGATTAGTATGTAATCGTATATATTCCGTGTCTTGTCCAGTTGGACACCGTTATGCTGAAGAGTATGTCGGCGGCGCCGATCGTAAGGTCAATCACTATCGGCTTCTGGTTTGTGGCGGAGATGTCCTCGCCCATTTCGGCCAGTATCTTTCCGACGGGATAGGTCGTTTCCACAGCATTGCCGTCCTTTACGAAATGGAGATTCAAAACGACATCGGTGGCGCTTGCCTGTGTCAGCATCAAAGTCTTGTACATATAGTATGAGTCACCATTGCCGGGTGATTTCACCATCTGCGGGACAAGGACACCCCGGGCGCCTGTGGCGGCACCGTTGTACATCAGGCAGCCGCTGATATTATCGAACTCAGGCTTTACGTCGGACAGGCCGTTCAGCATCCCCCTGATTATTACTGTGACTGGAATGTGCTGCCGCTCCGAGAGAACCCTGACGAAAGCATCTTCGCATTTGGTTGAGATGGGCTTATAGTAGCTCCATAGACTGTCAGTCGGGTTTGCAGACGTTATAATGCGGTCAGCATCGTTCAGTATCGATCTGTCCAGATTGCCCCAGGCGGAAAAGTCGAATTCACTCTTGTCGACTTTCATAATCAGTGTGTCACCGATATACTTTTTTTCGACGGCAATCCAATGCGCGTCTCCTGTGAATCTGTCGGCCAGCATCAGATCCATCTTGTGCACATAGTGGCTGTCCACACGGCTCAGGTCCACGTGCAGGTAGCACGGGCACTTATCGCGATTCTCCTTGATGCACGAGGAGAGCGCTGCGCACGCGACGGCAATCATTATCATGGTTTTCAGTTTCATTTCAGAACAGATAGTTGATAGATACTGACAAGTCTGGCAGAAGAGCCGGACCGCGCTTGTGATCTGATATCCGGCCGCACACCGGCCCCATATAGTATGTAGTGTCGTGAAGGGCGGCCAGAATACCGGCACCGACAGTAAGGCGCCAACGTTTGTCCAGCTCCTTGCACCATCCGGCGCCAAGGCCCGTCGCTATAGCCTGGCCGTCGAAGCAGCCGCTGTCTAAGACATTGGCCACGCTGTAGACAGATGCCATGGCTTTGCCTTCGAAATACCAGCCAACGAATGGTGTGTCAACCCAGTACCTGACGCCGAGCACAGGTGTCGCCTGTCGCAACTGTGTCTGGCTGGCTGTTCCGCGCATATAGGTAAATGGGTTGTAATGCATGCCGGCCAATATGCCCCAATGCTGTCCGGTGCAGATTTCTAAGGTGACGTTGATGCATCCCAGCATAGCCCATTGGATTGCATCCGTGCCCAGCGCCCATCTGTAAGTGGAGTCGACCTTTTCGCCCGCCTGCACAGGCACTGCACAGAGCAGAAGAAGCGTCGTTGCCAATAATAACTTTGTCTTCATTTCCGTTTGTTTTGACGATGGCAAAATTATGGGTGCATCAACCCTCAAAACGGAAAGTTTCCAGATTTGTGGTGAACCATTTCCGTTTGCAAAAACGAATTGCTATTTTCGCAATCGCTATAATTTTGAAAACGTATGAAACAAACTCCGATACTTCTTTTGACAGGTTATCTGGGCAGCGGCAAAACGACCCTGGTAAACCGCATCCTCGCCAACCGCAAGGGAATCCGCTTTGCCGTAATTGTAAATGACATCGGCGAGGTCAATATCGATGCCGACCTGATTGCCAAAGGCGGCATTGTCGGCAGCAAGGATGACAGCCTGGTGGCGCTTCAGAACGGCTGCATCTGCTGCACCTTGAAGATGGACCTGGTGGAACAGATTGCCGGCCTTGTAGAGCAGCAGACCTTCAATTATATTGTGATTGAGGCCAGCGGCATCTGCGAACCGGCGCCGATAGCCCAGACTATATGTTCAATTCCATCGCTCGGACCACAGTTCAACCGCTGCGGAACCTGCTACCTGGACAGCATTGTCTCCGTGGTAGACGCCCTCCGTCTCAAGGATGAATTCGACTGCGGCGGTGCCTTGCAGCGTCCCGGAATCGAGGAGGACGACATAGAAAACCT
>JAEEIS010000191.1 GCA_016281475.1 Bacteroidales bacterium | reverse complement strand
TTGAGCGATGAAAGACCATTGTGAACCTCCTGTATCTCATCGAAAAACAGCAACGTCTTGCCAGCCAAAACCTTTGTCTCGTATTGCTGCTCTATATCATACAGTATTCTGTCGATATTGAAATCCCTGAACAGCGAGTTGGCAAAAGGATTGTTTTGACAATTGGTATACACCATATTGTCGAACTCATGTTCGCCAAATTGGTTAATAATGTATGTCTTTCCTACTTGTCTTGCCCCAAGCAACAAGTGGTTTGCGGACCAGATTATCTTTCCATTGCAGCAGATTGCTGTATATCAATCTTTTCATGGTGTTGTGAATATATCAATTAATTTGCAAAGATACACTTTTATGAGGGAATATGCAAAATAAAATACATTTTTATGAGGGAATAAATATGCGTGACTACATTTTTATGAGGGAATGGGCAGGGATGTCATGGTCATTTTGATTGATATGGGCTGCATGGCGAGAAGAGTTTTTACGATATTACAAAAAAAGTGTGTATCTTTGCAGGCAATTATGAACCGCTTGGAGTATTGGATAAAGGCACAGACTCAGTATCGTGTACACTCGCCATTTGTGTTTGAGATGTACCGTAAGGTGTTGTTTGCCGGTGTTGATAAAGAGGCTTTGGATGCCTTCAAGTCCCAGTTGCCGGCAGACGGGAGCATGGACAGGAGGGATTGGCGGTATTTGGAAATAGTGTACAAGATGCAGGACTACTATGGTCTGCGAATGCTCTGTTTTGACATGGACGAGGCTGTGATGGAGGGCGAAGTGCTGACGTATGTGAAGGTGGTGTGCCGTCCACATCGCTTCCGCGCAAGGGAACTGCGTTGGATGGCGCAGCAAGGCAACGCTAAGTATAATGTCAGTATTGACCTTTATGACGTGGGGGTGCTTTTTAATAATCCCAAGATGCACAGGCAGCATTTTGTATTAAGGTGAAAACTCAAAAGATATGTATAAAAAACTGATTATTGTCATTTGTTGCGGACTGATGCTGGCAGGCTGCGGGCATCGCAACGACGAGACCCCCAAGCCGCAGGCCTACCTACGTATAGACCTGCCCCCACATGCCTATACCGTGTGCGACACCACGGGGCTGCCGTTCAGCTTCGAGAAGTCGGCCCTCTCGCAGATTGAGTGGAAGAAGTCGAAGCCCGGCGAGCAGTGGTTCACTATCAAGTACCCCAACTACAAGGGATATGTCTTCCTCACCTACAAGCATATCAAGGGAGTGAAGGAATTGCGCGAGCAAATAGACACCTCCTATAAGTTTGTCGAAGGGCATTTCTCCTTCTCCTCCGGCATCGACGAGAACAAGTTTGTGGATAGGCCACACAGGCTGTATGGAACCACCTATCATTTGAAGGGACAGAATGTGGCCAGCACCTATCAGTTCTGGCTCACCGACAGCGTCAGCCACTTCCTCCGCGGGGCAATGTATATCGACTGTACCCCCAACAACGACTCCCTCTCGCCAGTACTCACCTACATACAGGAGGATATGGACCATTTGATTGAATCTGTGCGATGGAGATAAGGCATTTCATTATCATGGCGGCACTCCTGCTGCTGGCAAATGGCCTGCAGGCTCAGTCGTTCACCGAACAGGATGTGCACCTGCAAATTGTGAAAGAGCCTGACCACGACACCATGCAGCTGGCGGGCACGCTGACCATGCCCACGAACGCAAAAGGCAAGGTGCCGGCCGTAATCCTTATCACTGGCTCTGGTGCTCAGAACCGCGACGAGGAACTAAGGGGGCACAAGCCCTTCAAAGTCATAGCCGAATACCTGTCGACACATGGCTATGCCGTGCTGCGGTGCGACGATAGGGGAGTGGGCGGCTCCACGGGAGACATGGTGCACGCCACCACGCTCGATTTTGCCCAAGATGTGCAGCACCAATTACAATACCTGCAGTCACCTAGGTCGAACCTCAGTATCGACCCCGACCGCATCTTCCTCTTTGGCCATAGCGAAGGGGCTACGGTGGCGGCGATTGTGGCTGCTGAGAATGGCAAAACCCTACATCCTTTGGCGGGTGTGGCTATGTTGGGCGGCACAGCCGTCGATGGCAGGCAGATATTGTTGCAGCAGAACGAGGAATTGTTCCGTCTGAGAGGGGTGGCGGACAGCCTAGTCGAGAGGCGGCTGGCCTGTATGCGCGACCTCTTTAATGTCTGCGACACCCTCTTTTTGGGCAAGGATACCGACACGGTTAAAACGTTGAACCTCGCATTCCGCCCGCTGTTCAAGAAACACTCCGAAGGCCTCACCAAGGAGCAGAAGCAAATAATAGGACTGACTGGAGGAGAATGCTACGGTTGGGCACTGACCATGGCGACACCGTGGATGAGCACCTTTCTCACCCTCGACCCGGCGAAATACATCGCCCAACTGCGCTGCCCTCTGCTCGCTATCGGTGGCGACAAGGACTGTCAGGTGCCGAGCAAGAGCAACCTCAAGGCCATCGCCGACGTCTGTGAGCAGCACAACGTCCCCTATCAGGTCCTCCTGCTGGACGATGTCAACCACCTCGGTCAGGTGTGCAAAACTGGAGCCGTGGATGAGTACCCCACTCTCGGTCAGGCTCCCGACAACAAGGTGCTGGAAAATCTGCTGCCATGGCTCGACTCCCTTAGCGGACGCGACAAAGGCGAGCAAGAGTAGCCCATGTGTTTATTGGCTATGGCACAGATGATTGGCTTCGATGCTAGAAAATAAATTTGTCTATATCAATTATTTTCCCTATCTTTGCAAATTCAAAAAGTAATATATTAATAATTAAAATATTGGATATGTCGAAGTTACTTCTTTTAGGCGACGAGGCAATTGCTCAAGCCTTTATCGATGCGGGTGGCAGTGCCATCAACAGCTACCCCGGCACCCCCTCCACTCAGATTACAGAATATGTGATAAAATCAAAAGAGGCTGCCCAGAAGGGCATCCGCGCCAACTGGTGCGCCAACGAGAAGACCGCCCTTGAGGCCTCGATTGGCGTGGCATACGCTGGCAAACGTGCCATGACCTGCATGAAACATGTGGGTTTGAATGTGTGTGGCGACCCCTTTATGAATGCCTCTATCATCGGCACCAAGGGCGTTATCATCGTGGTGGCCGACGACCCCAGCATGTTCTCTTCGCAGGACGAGCAGGACAGCCGCTTCTACGGCCACTGGGCCATGATTCCTATGTTGGAGCCCAGCAACCAGCAGGAGGCCTACGATATGGTCTTCTTCGGTTAT
>JAEEIS010000026.1 GCA_016281475.1 Bacteroidales bacterium | reverse complement strand
CAACGTGAACGACAACGCGCCTTTTGGCGATACCGCCCCCACGCTGCCCGGTCGGCGGCTGCCCGTGTAGAACTCCACCGTGTCGCTCCACTCGCCCCACATTATCGTGTCGTGCACCTGGCACATGTGGTGGCATCTCCCACGGCATCTTGCCGCGTACAGCACCATCGAATCCAACCCGTCGGCAGGCAGCACACACGGCGGCCTGAGTGACTGCACCACCCTAAAGCTATCCGGGTCCTGGTCGGCAGGCCCATAGGCCACCTGGAACGGCCGCTGCCCTGCCTGCGCCTCCCACTCGAACACGGGTCGCCCGTCCACATAGTCCCTCTGTCTAAAATTCTCCACCCTCGGACACTCAAAGCTGTCCGTGTCCGGCGGCATAATGATGGGGAAATAATGTCCCACCATAAAAGATTTATCGTAAGGGACATATTTATCGTAAAGGGCATTCTCGTCACAATTGTGTTCAAGCAACATTTCATTTCCACTCAAATTACCTATTAGGTAACCCGTAACCCAGCTAAGATGACGCCAACCAGAAGAATCCGTTATCGCGCAATCTATATCCGTAATCCACATCCCTATATAAAAGGTGTCAACCACCACCCTCGGGGTCGAGAAATAGAATTCGTATGCTCCCACTAGCGTGTCGTGTATCGGATTCCCTACAGGAGATTCTGGATATACAAAATATCGGTACTGCTTTTGATTGCGCCACTCCACTGAATCGACATGGTAATAATGACCGCCCTCCTTCTGCACTAGCATGGCATACATTTCAAACCAAAATTGACCTGTATCGACTGAATCAAGCGAAGGATAATTCGTTCTATACACTAATGGTGCTGCACCCATGGATGCTGTCGAGGCTATTCCATATATCAGGGTAGGCTCGTCTACAACATAACCCATATAGAGACATTGCGTACTATGATACCATGTGCTATCCATATAGTGCATATCACAAGCAGTTTGCGCAAGCCCCCAACCAGCTCCGTTAGTCTCACGTTGCTGATAAACATAACTAGGTATGTTTCCCGTATCTCTAATAACAATCGGAATGAAAAGGTATCTCGAATTAGTGTCCCCATACCGTATCGTGTCCTGCGCCTGCAACACGGTGGTAGCACACATCACCGTAGCCAAAAACATCAACAATCTCTTCATAACAAAACTAGTTGAACACGCATCCCTCTTTAGCAATCTAAAAGAATTCTTTCCTAATCTCCTCCACCATGTCCAGCTTCTCCCAGGCGAAGAAGTCCACCGTCTTGGTGTGCTCGTTGCCTTGCGCGTCAATCAATGTGACGGGTGCGCTGTAGGGGTCGCGCCCAATATGGCCGTAGGCTGCCGTGGGGGCGAAGATGGGGTTCTTCAGTCCGAAACGCTCGATGATGGCGTATGGGCGCATGTCGAAAATATGGCCTATCCGCCGTGCGATGTCGCCGTCGCTCATCGCCACGTGTGCCGTGCCGTAGGTGTTCACATACAGTCCCACGGGCTCTGCCACACCGATGGCGTATGCCACCTGCACCAGCACCTCGTCGCACAGCCCTGCCGCCACCATGTTCTTGGCGATATGGCGTGTGGCGTATGCTGCCGAGCGGTCCACCTTCGACGCGTCCTTGCCCGAGAAGGCCCCGCCGCCGTGCGCTCCGCGCCCGCCGTAGGTGTCCACAATAATCTTGCGCCCTGTCAGACCCGTATCGCCGTGCGGCCCGCCGATGACGAACTTGCCCGTGGGATTGACATACAGCTTGTAGTCGCCTCGGGCAAACAGGGCGCGGTTGTCCGCACTCAGCCTGTTCAGCACACACGGAATCAGTATCTCCCTCACATCCCTCTCGATGCGTGCCAGCATCACCGCCTCCTCGTCGAAGTCGTCGTGTTGTGTCGAGACGACGATGGCATCCACCCGCAGGGGCTTGCCCTCGTCGCTATACTCGATGGTAATCTGGCTCTTGGCATCGGGACGCAGATACTTCATCTCGTGTCCCGCCTTGCGAATCTTCGACAGCTCTTGCAGGAAGATATGCGCCAGCGTGATGGGCAGGGGCATCAACTCGGGAGTCTCGTTGCAGGCATAGCCGAACATCATACCCTGGTCGCCCGCCCCCTGCTCCTCGGCGGTGGCACGGCTCACGCCCTGGTTGATGTCGCCACTCTGCCCGTGGATGGTCGAGAGGATGGCACACGAGTCCGCCTCAAACTTATATTCGCCCTTGGTGTAGCCGATGTTGCGAATCACGTCGCGCACCGTGTCCTGTATCTCCACATAGCCACCGCACGTCACCTCGCCACTCACCAGCACCAAGCCCGTGGTCACCAGCGTCTCGCACGCCACATGGCTCTCGGGGTCATGACGCAGAAACTCGTCCAACAGCGCGTCAGAAATTTGGTCCGCCACCTTGTCAGGATGGCCCTCAGAGACCGATTCAGAAGTGAAAAAATAACTCATAAAACCTTACTTTTTTTAATGTTAAACACAAAAAAGCAAAGCGATGGAATACGTAACAAATGTAGTGAAAAACATGAGTTTAGCATTATTTTTCAGTGGTTGCAATCATTACAAATCTATCCACTTTGCGAGTGCAAAGATACGACTATTTTTTCAGATACAACAAAAAATTTGCACATTCCGCGTCTCTCTGACGGACAATCCACCACCTTCTCCCCGCCTTCCTTTTGGGAACGGCCGAATTTCATACGATTCTTCGATGGCCCTTTGTCGCTATGTGAGCCTTAAACTGGTTGGGAAGATGTAAAAATCGGTACAAATCAGTAGGGAACGGTACGAAGCGGTAGGAATCGGTACGGGAGCAGAAAAATGTTTTATAGCGGGGGCTGGAGGGCGGCGCGGAGGAGTTTTTTTGTGAAAGGGATGCAATTTTCGGGCGAAAATGGGACATAATATAATGAGAGTTGGACTGGCGTGCCGCCAGTGAGACTCGACTGAACCAATAAAAAAGCAAGCAGAATGACGAAAAAAGGTATCTTGTTGCTGGTGGCCGTGGCAGCAGTGGCAGTGTACACGGCCTTGGACTGGAGCTGCACGGGGAAGCGCGGAGAACGGAGCGGGTTCCTCATCGGACGGCAGGCGCGCAACTGCGAGTCGGAGTATCGAGAGATTGCCGACAGGGAGTATTTCTACTCTGCTGCAGGGGCGGTGGACGCATGCGACACGTTTTTGAGCCATTTTCAGTACCAGCGATGCGCCCACAACGACGAGGTGCGCGAGATGCGTGCCTCCTTCAGGGAGATGGGCGAAGTGCTGGGGATGAGTTTCTATTCGTATGAGCAGTTTAAGACCGAGACGCACTACCTGTCGCAACGGCTGGCGGACTCGCCCCACCGCGTGGTGCGCGAGACGTGGGCGCGACTGCTGAGGGAGGAGGACAGCTGCCGAATGCGGGCGGCACTGATGAGCCTGACGGAGCACGATTTCAAGGTGTATCTGCACGACTACGCACAGCAGGTGTGCCAGGAGCGGTACAGCAAGGGGCTGTTTCCCATGCGGGTGAAGAAGCTGGAGGTGTTGCGGATGTCGCAGCCGACGCTAGTGGAGGGGACGGCGGCGGTAGCGTGCACGGCGGAGTATGCCGTACACCTGGAGGGGACTCTGGGGCTGCGCACCCGCACCGACAGGCTGACGGTGGGCGGCGAGCTGGGCTACACGCCCGAGGGAAGGCTGACTTTTCACAGAAAAGAGGTCGGCGCACAATAATTAATACGTTTACTCGTTAATGTGTTAATTCGTTAATCCGTAAATCAGACTAACGAATTCACACACTCACACGTTAACACGTTCTAACACACACACCCACAATGATAATAACCATTCTTTGCATAACGATTCTCGCCCACCTGATTACAGGCAAGGACGTGAAGCCTTTGGTAGAAAAACTGAAGTTGAAAAACGTGCGCTGGCCGTGGCGGGCGTCGCACTCGTTCAAATACGTCCGGCACTATGCCCGCAAGGTGGGCCGGGTGACGGCGCGGCCGCTGCTGCTGGCATACTACGTGCTGACCGACGCGGAGACCAGCACGTTGGAGAAGGGTATGATATACGGGTGCCTGCTGTATGTGGTGATGCCGGTGTCGCTGATACCGCGCGCGGTGTTCAAGATGCTGGGACTGGTGGACGAGGGGGCAGCCGTGGTGTTTGTCATTAAAAAGATACACGACAAAATAACGCCCGAAATAGAGGCCAAGGCCGATGCCACGCTGGACGGTTGGTTTGCGAAACGCGGCGTAGCCGTGGAATGAAAGCTGCCAATGGTCGAAACGCAATATTATCAAACTGTCAAGCAATCAAAAAAAAGTAGTATCTTTGCAATGGGTAACAGACGACGTGTGCCCATTGTTTCTTTTTGTTTACCAATAGATTGACGGATGCAAACAAACACTGCAACAAAACGGATTGGCTGGATAGATGCCCTGCGGGGTTTTACGATGATACTAGTGGTGTTCTACCATGTGGAACTATTTAGCTTGGGTATTCAGCCTGACTTTGGTCTAAATGGGTTATTCAAGTTGTTCCGAATGCCATTGTTCTTTTTTATTAGCGGATTTATAGCATATAGGTCAAACGAGTTGTGGGATGCAGCGCATTATAGGACCAGACTGCTGAAAAAAGCTAGGATACAGCTGATACCTGTGGTGTTTTTTGGACTGCTATATACTGTCACTTGCTTTGCGGCCAAATGGGGGATTACGCCCCTAGAGTCTATCAATATTTTCGTTAACGACCCCGGTCGGTTGGGCTATTGGTTCCCTATCGTATTGTTTGAAATGTTCTTTACCTACTATACTGTGTCTTTCTTGTTGAGAAATAGTAGGTTGAAGGTGCGTCAGATTGCATTGGTGTTGATTTCCGTGGTGTTGTATTGTTTTGCAATTCGTAGCATAACACAGTATGAGCACATTGCAGTGGCCCGGTGGTTCTGCTTATACAATTTT
The DNA here is from genome assembly GCA_016281475.1 of Bacteroidales bacterium. Next base: position 62,709 of record JAEEIS010000026.1, on the reverse strand, counting down.
TGCCTTTACTTTCAGTTCTTTATTTTGGGTAATATAGTGTCTCATTATAAGGAAAAGGTGTTCAATCTGCTTGGAAACGCATATATTATGGCCATCATCCTGCTGTTGTTTGTGGGGTTCCTTATCATGTATTGGCATCAAGCAGATGTGCAGAATCTATACATCCACACCTATACCTCGAAACTGCTGGCCGAGGCAATCAGCTATCTGGGTATTCTGACCATATTGTCAGTCTTCAAGCACTATGCACAATTCTTCTCTAAGGAAACAAAGGTTGGCAGCTGTTTGCAATATATTGGCCAGAGGACTTTCGACATATACTTGCTTCATGCATTTCTGCTCCCTACACTTCCCATGTTGGGTGCATTCTTCATAGCCTACAACAATATTGCCTTAGAGGCATCTGCCGTTTTGGTACTTTCATTGCTTGTTATACTTTTCTGTCTGATTGTAAGCCATATTGTTCGAGTGAGTCCATTCCTTGCCCATTGGTTGTTCGGGGTGAAGTGGGATAGGAACACCAAGGAGTAGCCATTGGAGAAACGAACATTGTTGGAGCCGAAAAGGAGCAAATGTTTCAACAAATAAAAAACAGAATCATGCAACCGGGTGATAAAAATAGACGGATTGGCTGGATAGATGCCCTGCGGGGTTTTACGATGATACTGGTGGTTTTTTACCATGTGGAAATCTTTAGTTTGGGAATCGGGCCGGACTATGGCGTGAACGCGATAGTCAAGCTGTTCCATCTGCCATTGTTCTTTTTTGTGAGCGGATTTGTGGCATATAGGCCGCAGGGGTCGTGGAGCCTGGCCGACTGCGGTGCCAGCCTGCTCAAAAAGGTGCGGGTGCTGCTCGTCCCCATGCTGTTTTTCGGGCTTCTGTATGCCACCACCTGCTTCGCAGGCAAAAGCGGACACACCCCGGCGGAGTCGCTGGCGATTTTCTTCAACCACTCGGAAAAGATAGGGTATTGGTTCACCGAGGCTCTATTGGGTATGTTCGTCATATACTATGCCTTGTCGTTCCTGTTGAGAAGGTTCAAGCCGACAGTCCTTCTCGGTGCATTGGCAGCCGTGTCGCTAATGCTCTACTGCCTGACTTTGCGGAGCGTAACACAGTATGAGCACATTGCGGTGGCTCGCTGGCTGTGTATGTACAACATTTTCCTTTACTTCCAGTTCTTTGTCTTCGGCAATATTGTCTCTCACTATCGGGAGAAGGTGTTCAAGGCACTGGACAATCCATACGTTATAGGGGCTATCTTGTTGCTGCTGCTTTTGGCGATTACCGTCTATATCAACCGAAAGGATGTGCAGGGCCTTTATATTCACACCTATGCCTCGAAACTGCTGGCCGAGGCCATTCGCTATCTCGGCATAGTCAGTGTAACGGCTGTTTTCAGGCACTACGAGCGTTTCTTCTCGTCGGAGACAACCATCGGTAGAGGCTTGCAGTATATAGGTCGGAGAACGCTCGACGTATACCTCATTCATTGGTTTTTCTTCCCGGCCATTCCGATGGTGGGCGCATTTTTTGTCGCTGGCGGCAATTTCACGTTGGAGGTCACGACCGTTGTGCTGCTTTCGTTGCTTGTTATTCTCTTTAGCTTGATAATGAGCAATGTTATACGCATCAGCCCATTCTTGGCATACTGGCTGTTGGGGGAGAAGAAAGAGAAAACTCAGAAGCCGTTATGCTGAAGGATGTGCTTGCATGCCCAATGAGTGGCGACGAGGTGAAACGGTTGGCACACGACGTGCCGGCAAGTTGGCTGTATGACTGTGTCTTCGATAGCGACAGCCGCGTGGCACGCAATGCGGCATGGGCGTTGACCCACAAGCCAGCCCACGAGCTCGTCACCCTGTCGCAGGAGCGGCTTGTCGACTTGGCGTTGGCCACTCCCGACACTTCGCTGCGGCGGCTGTCGCTTGCTTTGGTTGAGAGGCAGGGTGTAGGGGAGGAGGATATGCGCACCGACCTGCTGGACTTTTGCCTACAGCACATGAGGGCACCAGACGAGCCCGCCGGCGTGCAGGCACTCTGCATGAAACTGGCCTACCAGATGTGCGGCTACTATCCCGAGCTGATGCGAGAGTTCGAAGAGACGCTGGGCCTGATGCAGCCAGACATGTATAAGCCAGGGATGAGGCATCTGATAAAGAAACTAAGGATTTCGATTTTGAACACCAAAAACTAACTTGTCCAAAATGATTAAAATCCTTCGCGAAATAGCAGGCTATGTGTTGGGACTAGTAGTCTTTGTGGGGCTTATGCCCACGCTGATGTGGTTGGCAAGCGGCAGACCCAGCATCGTTGCTGTCGCTCCAGTGTGGCTGATTGTTGTCGGGCTTGCCATGATGGTGTTGGGCTTGGCATTGAGCCTTTGGTCTATTATCCACATGCGTCATGTGGGCAAGGGCAACCCTTTTGACGCCTTCGGGCACGAGGTGGCACCCCGCACGCAGCACCTGATGACCGACGGTCCCTATCGCTTCAGCCGCAATCCCATGCTGCTAGGTGTCTTTGTGTTGCTGATAGGCATGATTGTAATACTGCATACGTGGCAGGCCGTGTTGATCTTTGCACTATTTGTCGCCATCATGCTGCGACAGGTGGCAAGCGAGGAGAAGCGTCTTGCGAAGGACTTTGGCGACGAGTATGCCGAATATTGCAAGCACACCCGTAGAATCATATAGACACAAAAACACAACTCACTATGAATAAAATAAAGAGCATCATCATTCTAACAGTCTTCACATTCTTTGCCGGACAGGTGCTGGCATGGGGACCCACTGGGCATCGCGTCATCGCCCAAATAGCCTACGACAATCTCAACTGCCGTGCCCGCCATAGGGTGGACCGCGTGTTGGGAGAGAAAGGCATCGTCTATTGGTCCACCTGGGCCGACAACATCAAGAGCGACACCATCTATCCCCATAGCCACGACTGGCACTATCAAGACTTCGACCCCGGCATGAGCGACTCGGCCGTCGTGGCCACGCTGACCGACTACCCCAAGGTGGGTGGCAACCTGTTTCGTGCTATGGACAGTCTGGTTGACGTGCTGCATCGTGACCGAAACAATGCCGACGCGCTCAAATTCATCGTCCACCTCATGGGCGACCGCTTCTGCCCCATGCATACCGCCCATCTCGACGACCTTGGGGGCAACAAGGTGATGGTGGAATGGTTTCGCCAACCGCGCAACCTGCACTGGGTGTGGGACGAAGGCATCATCCAAACCGTAGGCTACAGCTACACCGAATATGCCGAATACATAGAGCACCGCTATGGCGACCAAAAGCGGGCGATACGCCGCATGTCGTGGGAAGAAATATTGTTGCACAACTATCACTTCACCGAGGAGATATATAGTTATCACGAGACATGGAACGGCAACGCATACGTCTACACCTACCACTTCTCTCAGCCTATGGAGTGGCAACTCTATGCCGCCGGCATCCGTCTGGCTAAACTGCTCAACGAAATCTATGGATAGCGAAAATTGAAAGGTAAAAATTGAAAATTGAAATTATGAGGCGAGGAAAGATACCTCCTCTTGGTTTCAATTATCAATTCTTAATTCTCACTTTTCAAGGCAGTCGTCTAACTGACGGACGATGGAGTCTTTGTCCATGTGCTGGCCGATGAAGACAATCTTTTGCATACGGTCGCCGTATTCGTCATCCCAATCGTGGGCCAGACCGGCGTCGCGCTGAATCATTTCTAGCAGTTCCTCTTCAGGCATGGTGGCATACCACTGCCCTGCCTCATTCACCTTCACCTGCACGCCAGCCTGCTCAAAGAGGTAGGACATGTCGGGGTTGAACGAGAAATAACAGATGCCTTTGGCACGAATCACATTCTTGGGCCAGTTGAGGTTCACAAAGCGGTCGAACTTGTCGAGGTCGAATGCCTGTCGGCGATAATAGACAAAGGTGCCAATGCCATACTCTTCCACTTCACCGCCGTCGTGGTGGTGATGATGATGGTGGTGGTGGTCATGATCGGAGTGGTCGGAATTATCAGAGTGATCAGAATGATGGTGATGGTGTTCCTCATGGTCGTGCTCCTCATGGTCGTGCTCCTCATGGTCATGTTCCTCGTGGTCGTGTTCCTCGTGGTCGTGCTCCTCGTGGTCGTGACCATGTTCGGGGAATTTGGCCTCCTCGTTCTCCTCGTCGGTGGTGAGGCGTTCCAATTCGCGCACCCATGCCGCCGAACCCGACGTGCGTTCGTAGTTGAAGAAATGGGTGTCCACAATCTCGTCGAGATCCACCTTGGCGTAATCGCAGTCGATAATCTTCACGCCTGGATTCAGCTGCAAGACGATACGGCGCAGCCGCTCTAGTTCGTCGGGCTTCACTTCCGAAGCCTTGTTCATCAGCACGATGTTGCAGAATTCCACCTGCTGGATGATAAGGTTTTCGATATCCTCCTCGCCAATAGCTGAGCCCAGCAATTTGTCGCCACAGGCGAACTCGCTCTGCATACGCAGCGCGTCCACCACCGTCACGACACAATCGAGCCGCGGCACTCCATACATCGTATACTCCTCGCCCATGCGGGGGATGGAGCAAATAGTGCGGGCAATAGGTTCGGGCTCACAGATGCCACTCGCCTCAATGACGATATAGTCGAAACGCCTCGCCTGCATCAGGTCGGTCAGCTGCTCGACCAGATTCATCTTCAAGGTGCAGCAAATGCAACCATTCTGCAGTGCCACCAGACTGTCGTCCTTCTTGTCCACTATGCCGCCCTTCTGTATGAGCGAAGCATCGATGTTCACCTCCCCAATGTCGTTCACAATGACGGCAAAGCGGATGCCCTTTTTGTTAGTCAGGATATGATTGACCAAAGTGGTCTTGCCGCTGCCCAGATAGCCTGTCAGTAGCAGAACTGGTGTAGTATGATATTGAAATGAGTTCATCTTTTTAAGTTGAAAATTGAAAAATGGCTAACGCTTTTAAACATTAAACAAATATTTATAACGCGTCACCGTGCACTATATTTTATGAAAATGCGAAATTATTTACAATTTTCGGAACAAGCCTTTGCCATATCGCAAAAAAGCCGTTACTTTGCAAATGTTTTTAGGCAACAACTATCGTCGTCATCACAAAGACAATCAACAGATTATACAAATACAACCCAACGATTGAATGCAGACTACGGCACCCATACTGACCATCACAGGCTCCGACAGCACCGGAGGTGCAGGCATACAGGCCGACATACGCACTATCACCAGCCTGGGTGCCGAGGCGATGTCGGTCGTTACCAGCATCACGCTGCAGAACTCGTTGGGTATTCAGGAATTCTACGACATTCCTGCGCCCGTCATTGAGCGGCAGATTGATGCCGTCTGCGACGACGCACACCCCCAGGTGGTCAAAATAGGCATGGTGCGCAACGCCGCCTCGCTCTTTGCCATCGTGCAATGCCTACGCCGCTATCAGCCACGTTGGACGCTCTTCTCGCCCGTGGTATGCTCCACCCACGAAGAGCAGCTGATGGACGACGGCCTCATCCAACTGGTGCAGACCGAGTTGCTACCACTCTGCTCGCTGCTGGTGGTGCGCAAACGCGACGCACGGCATTTCCAAGCCGACAGAGTTATTGAGACCGAAGGCACCCACGGCCGCTGCAACGAGCTGTGCTCCTCCATTGCAGTATACCTCAACCAGGGCGACACACTCGACAATGCCATCCGTCGGGCGGCACTGCTGGTGCCACCTACCCCAGCGAACGACGACCTGCAGGGACGCGCTGCCAGCCTCTACCGCGACTTTGTGGCAATGCAGGAACGGCTTTGCAGCCACAGTCATGACGTCAATTTCTACGCCCGCCAGCTAGGCGTGAGCCCACGTTATTTGGCGCAGGTGACGCACCGTGTGGCAAACCAAACGCCCAAGACCCTCATCGAGGCGACTCTGCTTTTCCGCATCCGACAACTTCTCGACAGCACTCCCGCCCTCTCCTTCCAATCCATAGCCGAACAACTCGACTTCTCCTCGCAGGCGCACCTGACCAATTTCTTCAAGCGCCTCACGGGCACCACGCCCACACAATACCGCCGCAACAAGTAACTATATAGACAGATAAAAAAACATTATATCAAATGAACATAGAAGAATACATCGTAGCCCGCGTCAACGCGCTGATGCACACCAATGACGCAGCCATCGTCAAACGCCTTGAAGGCGGCATGAGCAACTATACCTATGTGGTAGAAACGCGCGGCAAACGCTACACCTACCGTGTGCCCGGCAAGTATGCCGAGAAGTTTGTAGACCGTGTAGAAGAGTGGGATAACATACAGGAGGTCAACCGTCTGGATTTGAACAACGCCACCTCGTATGTAGAAATCATCTCAGGCGAAAAGCTGGCAGAATATGTCGAAGGGACCATACTCTCTGATACTGATGTGGTCAGCCACAATGCCCTTTCTGTCGCCGCACTAAAAAAGATACACAACAGCGACCTCAAGTTTAAGGACTATAACGCGTTCAAGCGTCTCGACGACTATGAGCGTTATTGCCGCGAGATGGGCTTCACCCATCCTAAGGAATATATCGAACTGCGCAAGAAACTGGATACCATGCGCCAAGTCCATTCTGACGTGAAGATGGTGCCCTGCCACTGCGACTACCAGCCCACCAATCTAGTTATCAGCGGCGAACGCCTGTATGTCCTCGACTGGGAATTTGCCGGCATGAACGACCCCATCTACGACATTGCCTGCTATGGCAACGCGGGATTCGACAAGGCGTTGTCACTCCTCGAGGCATACGTGGGACACAAGCCGACCCGCGAAGAGCTGCAACGGCTTTATTTCCACCGCTCGTTCCAATGCCTGCAGTGGTACAACGTGGCCATCTTTAAAGACCGCGTTGGCCTCAGTCGCGACCTTAACATGGACTTCAACGAGGTTGCCGCATTCTTCTTCAACATGGCGAAAGACCTCGCCGACAAGTACGACACCCTGTAATCTCCACCCCACAGCCCCAACTTGCCACACTCCATCGCAATTCTCCTTCCTTTCGACTATATTGTATTGATTATGAATAAATTTCCGCTCGTTTCCCGTCATAAGCAACGGAAAACGAGCGGAGAGAGGGCGGAGAACGAGCGGACAATATCGGGAGCCTGTTCGAGCCGGGCCGCAGGGTTCCGCACGGTTATTGTGTGCTCAATGATTCGTTGCTATTGCATGAATTGCGACGATAGGGGGCATGGGGGTCAAGTCAATTCCTTCTGTCGCGGCCCAAAAGCTGGCCAATCCATTGCCGATTCATGCGGGAGATGTTCTGTCGCTTAATCTGCTTGGGGCATTCTGCTTCGCAGGCGTAGGTGTTGGTGCAGCTGCCAAAGCCCAGCTCGTCCATCTTGATGACCATGTTGCGTACGCGGTCCAGTGCCTCTACTTTGCCTTGCGGCAGCAGGTTGAGGTGGCTCACCTTGGCACCGACAAAGAGCATGGCGCTGGCGTTTTTGCACGCGGCCACGCAGGCGCCGCACCCGATGCAGGCGGCGGCATCCATCGACTGGTCGGCGATGTGCTTGGGGATGGGGATGGTGTTGGCATCGGGCACGCCGCCGGTGGTGGTGCTGATATAGCCTCCTGCCTGGATGATTTTGTCGAAGGCCGTGCGGTCGACCACCAGGTCGCGAATGACGGGGAAGGGTTTGGCTCTCCAGGGCTCAATCCATATCTCGTCGCCGTCGTTGAAACGGCGCATGTGCAATTGACAGGTGGTGACCCCATCGTCGTTGCCGTGTGGGCGGCCGTTGATGTACAGTCCGCACATGCCGCAGATGCCTTCGCGGCAGTCGTTGTCGAAACAGACGGGGTGGGCGATGCGGTCGTTGACGAGTTGCTCATTGAGTATGTCGAGCATTTCAAGGAATGAGCACTCGGCAGAGATATTGTCGACATGGTAGGTCTCGAAGTGTCCCTTGGCACGGGCGTTCTCTTGACGCCAGATATGCAGTGTGAATTTCATGTTGCTTGATGTGTTTGTGTGAATGTGTCAATGTTTGGGTGCTGACGTGGTGGTGTACACCTGCTTATCAGTCATTAACACATAGACGCGTTATTTATAGTTACGCTTTGCAATCTTGATGTGTTCGTAGTTGAGTTCTTCCTTGGTCATGGTTTCGGGGTTGTCGTGACCGTGATATTCCCACGCTGCCACATACATGAAGTTGTCGTCGTCGCGCTGTGTCTCGCCATCTTCGGTCTGGTGCTCGGTGCGGAAGTGTCCGCCGCATGACTCCTCGCGATGGAGGGCATCGGTGATGATGAGGCGTGCCAGTTCGAAATAGTCGGCCAGACGGTAGCCTTTTTCCAGTTCGGGGTTGAACTCTTCGGATGAGCCGGGGATGTACACTTGGTTCCAGAATTGTTGCTCCAGTTCCTTGACCAGACGCATGGCTGTGTTGAGGCTCTCGGTGTTGCGGGCCATGCCCACATACTCCCACATGATTCGGCCCAGGGCTTTGTGGAAGTGGTCGACGGAGTGGGGCTCAGTGGTGTGTCGACCCACGTTGAAGAGGGTGTCGATACGTTGCTGGACGAGTTGCTCGGCTTGTTCGAATTCGGGGGTGTCGGGCGAAATCTTGCCCACATAGATTTGGTCGGCGAGGTAGTTCTGCATGGTGTAGGGGAGCACAAAGTAGCCATCGGCCAGCCCCTGCATCAGTGCCGAGGCCCCCAGTCGGTTGGCTCCGTGGTCGGAGAAGTTGGCCTCGCCTGCGGCAAAGAGTCCGGGAATGGTGGTCTGCAACTCGTAGTCGACCCATAGTCCGCCCATGGTGTAGTGTACGGCGGGGTATATCATCATGGGTTCCTCGTAGGGGTCTGTGTCCACTATCTTTTGGTACATCTGGAAGAGGTTGCCATATTTCTGTTCCACCACGTCGCGGCCGAGACGCGCAATGGCATCGGCAAAGTCAAGGTAGACAGCCAGGCCCGTCGGACCCACGCCGTAGCCGGCATCGCAACGCTCTTTGGCGGCACGCGATGCCACATCACGCGGCACCAGATTGCCAAAGGCGGGATAGCGGCGTTCGAGGTAGTAGTCGCGGTCTTCTTCCGCAATGTCGGTCGGCTTCAGTTTGTGGGCACGAATGGCTTCGGCATCCTCTTTTTTCTTGGGAACCCAAATGCGCCCGTCGTTGCGGAGGCTCTCGCTCATGAGCGTCAGCTTGGACTGGTAGTCGCCGTGTACGGGGATGCAGGTGGGGTGTATCTGCACATAGCAGGGGTTGGCAAAGGCGGCCCCCTTCTTATGGCAGATCCAGGCTGCGCTGCCGTTGCTGTTCATGGCGTTGGTGGAGAGGTAGTAGACGTTGCCATAGCCACCCGTGGCGACCACCACGGCATGGGCGGCATAGCGTTCGAGGGCACCGGTGACCAGATTGCGGGCGATGATGCCGCGGGCTCTACCGTCAATTATTACCAGCTCCATCATTTCGTGCCGCTCGTGAAGGTGTACGGTGCCACGGGCTATCTCGCGGCTCAATGCCCCGTAGGCACCGAGCAACAGCTGTTGACCTGTCTGCCCCTTGGCGTAGAAGGTGCGGCTCACCTGTGCCCCGCCGAACGACCGGTTGTCGAGCAGTCCGCCGTAGTCGCGGGCAAAGGGGACACCTTGCGCCACGCATTGGTCGATAATGTTGCCGCTCACCTCGGCCAGGCGGTACACGTTGGCCTCGCGGGCACGGTAGTCGCCACCCTTGATGGTGTCGCGGAACAGGCGTTCAATGCTGTCGCCGTCGTTCTGATAGTTTTTGGAGGCGTTAATTCCGCCCTGTGCAGCGATGGAGTGCGCCCTACGGGGAGAGTCCTGTATGCAGAATATGTCCACATTGAAGCCGAGCGCGCCAAGAGATGCTGCAGCGGATGCTCCAGCAAGTCCTGTGCCGACAACGATAATGTTTAGCTTGCGTTTGTTGGCTGGGTTCACCAGCTTCTGGCTGGCCTTATAGTTGGTCCATTTTTCACTAAGCGGACCTTCGGGTATCTTGGAATCTAATATCATGTTATGTGAATTGTGATTAGTGAATAGTGATAGGGAATGGTGAATGGTGAATTTGGGCTGTTGCGGAGTGTCGTCTGTTCACAATTCACAATTCGCTATTCGCTAATTGTTTATAGTCCTAAAAAAACCAATATCACCACGGCGGCAAACATCAGGCATACCACCCAGGCATATATTTGGCCGAGGATTTCAATGATGTTACTGTATTTGTAGTTGTTGAGTCCCAGAGTCTGGAATGCGGAGGGGAATGCATGGCGCATGTGCATCCACACGATGACGAAGAAAACGAGGTAGCAGAACACAATCCACGGGCTCTTGAACTTCTCACGGGCCATGTAGTAGAAGTCGGGTTCTACGTCCAGCCCCTCGATGGCGGTTTCAAGCACGTCCTTGTCGTCCTTGTTGAGGTGCCGTATCCACTTTCGGTCAGCCGAATACATCTCCTCTTCTGCGGCTCGGGCGAGGAGGCTGGCTGCCGGCACTGCGGCGCGCAGCTTGTCTAATTCGGCCTTTATTTCGTCCATCTGCTCGGCAGAGAGTTGCCCTTGGTACATTTCCAACTGCTCTTCGTTGGTCTTGATAAATTCTTCGGGACTGAGGCCGTATTGCATGGCAGCTTGCTGCAAGGCATCAACCTCTTCGTTGTGCACGTCCTCCACTTTCACCATATACTGCCCTTCAACCCAGCCCAACTTCACGAAGTAGAAGTCGGTGAAGTGGAGTATCAGGCAGGCGAAAATCAGTATGCCCGTCCACATCATAAGTTTCGACGTGGTGTGGGTGGTGCTTTTGCTACGCTTGTGGTAGCGCACCGGGCGTGCCATACGGTTGGTGACCCAGAGCCACACGGTGAAGGCGATGTGCAGCAGGATGGTGGCCAGCAGCACAATTTCGAACACTTTGACCACATAGTTGGTGCCCATAAAATGGCAGAAGGCACTGTACCAGGCACCGTCGTCGTGACGCAGGATGCATAGGTTGGCGCAGGCATGAAACAGCAGGAAGATGAGCAGAAATCCGCCCAAGAGGGCGACGCATATCTTCTTTGTGATGGAATGGATTTTGGGTAAGTTCATATTTGTTAGTATTATATACGCATGGCCGTGGGTGGCTATGATTTTGCAAAGATACTCTTTTTTGTGTAATTGTATTGTTTTTTTCGATTGAAGGTTGGAGGGGTTGAAGGATTGGGTGGCAGCTAACACTTAGTTGTTAGCGCCCTAGGCGGTCAGCCTCCGAAATCGTCGTATAGGATGTTTTCGGGTGGAACACCTAGGTTGTCGAGCATGTTGACTACCGCCGCGCTCATGGGGCCGGGGCCGCACATGTAGTAGTCGATGTCTTCAGGGGCGGGGTGGTTGCGGAGGTAGGTGTCGAGCATCACTTGATGGACGAATCCGGCTGTGTAGGGTATGCCTGCTTGGTCGGCAGCAGGGTCCGGGCGGTCGAGGGCCAGATGGAAGTGGAAGTTGGGGAAGTCTTTCTCCAATTGGCGGAAGTCGTCGAGATAGAACACTTCGTTTAAGGCGCGGGCGCCATAGAAGAAGTGCATGGCACGGTCGGTGGTGTGGAGTGTACGGGTCATGTGCATAATCTGAGCACGGAGCGGGGCCATGCCGGCACCACCGCCCACCCAAATCATTTCCACTTTCGATTGTCCGTTTTCAAGTTCTTCGGGGTGTTGCTTGATATGGAATTCGCCGTAGGGGCCCGACATGGTGACTTTGTCGCCCGGCTTGAGCGAGAAGATGTAGCTGGATGCTATGCCGGGGTTGACATTCATAAAGCCAGAGCGGTCGGGCTTGAGGGGCGGTGTGGCGATGCGCACGGTGAGCATAAACACGTCGCCCTCGGCAGGATAATTGGCCATAGAGTAGGCACGGGTGGTGGGTTCGCTGTTGCTGCAACGGAGGTCAAACAGGTGGTTTTTCTCCCATGCGGGCAGATAGGTGTCGGTGATAAGGCTGCGGTCGAAGTCGGCGTAGCGGAGGTCAAACTTGGGTATCTCTATCTGGGCGTATGAGCCTGGTTCGAAGTCCATGTGCTCGCCTGGAGGCAGCTGCACCTTGAACTCTTTGATGAAGGTGGCGACGTTGCGGTTGGATACCACGGTACACTCGTATTTCTTAATGCTGAGTATAGACGGTGGCAAGGCTATCTTCATGTCCTCTTTGACCTTGACCTGACAGCCCAGACGCCAACCCTCCTGCTGCTGTTTGCGGGTGAAGAAGCCCACCTCAGTGGGGAGGATGGAGCCTCCGCCCGAAAGCACACGGCACTTGCACTGGCCGCACGACCCTTTGCCCCCACAGGCAGAGGGTAGGTATATCTGTTGCTGGGCAAGGGTGGAAATGAGCGAGTTGCCCGTGGGTACGGTGAGTTGTTTGTCGTCGTTGATGGTAATGGTGACATTGCCCGTGGGCAGCAGTTTGTTGCGTAGCACAAGTAGCAGCGTCACCAACAGGATGACGACTGCCAGCATGACGACGATGGCGGTGATAAGAGTAGTTGTTGTCATAGTTTCACTCCCATAAATGACATAAATGCCAAGCCCATAAGGCCGGTGATAATAAAGGTGATGCCCACACCCCGCAGTGCAGGGGGAATGGCACTGTAGCGCAATTTTTCGCGTATGGCGGCAATGGCCACGATGGCAAGAAACCAGCCTACGCCGCTGCCCAAGGCAAAGCAGGTGGCCTCGCCGATGTTGGCGTAGCCCCGCTCCTGCATGAAGAGCGAGCCGCTCAACACGGCGCAGTTCACCGCTATCAGCGGCAAGAAGATGCCCAGCGAGTTGTATAGCGCAGGGCTGAAACGTTCAATCACCATCTCAACAATCTGCACGATGGCGGCAATGACCGCGATAAACATGATGAGGCTGAGGAACGAGAGGTCTACTTCAGCCAGCCGCGGACTGAGCCACGCCAAGGCACCCGGCGAGAGCAGGTATTTGTTGATAAGATAGTTTACTGGCACGGTGATGAGCAACACGAATGTTACCGCTATGCCCAGCCCCGCAGAGGTCTTCACTGTTTTCGATACCGCCAAATAGGAACACATGCCTAGAAAGAAGGCGAATATCATATTGTCAACAAAGACCGATTTGATGAATATGTTGATGTAATCCATAGCCTATTGTTCTTGTAAGTCTTTGTTTCTGGTTCGATGTATCCAGATGATGATGCCCACCAATATTAACGCCATCGGAGGCATAATCATCAGGCCGTTGTTCTCGTAGCCTATACTATACAGCCCTAGTCTTTCCATCACGGGATAGCCCCATAGTGTGCCACTGCCCAACAGCTCGCGCACAAAGCCGAGCGTCACCAACACCACACTGTAGCCTAGTCCATTGCCAATGCCGTCCAAGAGCGATGGCAACGGAGGGTTGCTCATGGCAAAGGCTTCAAGCCTTCCCATCACGATGCAGTTGGTGATAATCAAGCCCACGAATACCGAAAGCTGTTTGCTGACATCGTACATATAGGCCTTCAGCACCTGGTCTACCAGCACCACCAACATCGACACCACCACCAGCTGCACGATGATGCGGATGCGGGGCGGTATGGTTTTTCGCAACAGCGAGATAATCAAGTTTGCCAACGCCACCACCACCGTCACCGACAGGGCCATCACCACGGCGGGTTTCAGTTGCGCCGTCACCGCCAGACATGAACAGACACCCAGCACCTGCACCGTGATAGGGTTCTGCTTGTTGAACGGCAGTGTTATCAATTTCCAATTCTTATTTTTCATCATGGCAGCCAAATAATAGGGTGAAATACTGTTTGTGCGTCGCTTCCAACATGTCGGTAACGCCGTTGCTGGTCATCGTGCCCCCACTGATGGCATCCACTTCGTAGGGCGACGACTTGTCGGCATTTTTCTTCAAACGAATGGGTTCCTTGCTCATGCTTTTGCCTACAAAACGGGAGGCAAACTGCTCGGTGGCAATCTCGCCACCCAGTCCGGGGGTCTCGCCCTTGTGGTCGAACACGGCACCCACTACGGTCATGTTGCTGTCGAGTGCCATGTAGCCCCAGATAGGACCCCATAGCCCATTGCCGTGCATTGGCACTACCACACCGCCATCGTAGCGGTAGTAGGGTAGTCCCTCTTCCTCACACTCCTCAATATGCTTGGCATACAGCTCTTCGGCATCGTTGGGTGTACTTGCAATGCCAATGGTTTTAAGAATCATCTGTTTCTGCTCCACCCGTTGGTTGCGTTGCTGCAAAGGCTTTAGGCTTACGCTGACTGCCGTCAGCACCAATGCCACCAATGCCACCAATACGGCGGAGTAGGTAAAGATATACCTGTTGCTAAAATTCTTCATACCCTAGCCTCCTTTCTCGCGGCTCGCTTCGCTCGCCGCCTTATATTCCGTGCCACCACACAATGGTCAATCAGCGGGGCAAAGCTGTTCATTAGCAGTATGCTCAACATCATCCCTTCTGGGTAGGCGGGGTTAACCACTCGCAGCAACACGGCAAACAGGCCTATCAACAGGCCGTATATCCACTTGCCCGTGTTGGTCTGGGCCGATGTAACGGGGTCGGTGGCCATAAACACGGCACCGAACATGAAGCCTCCCATCAAATAGTGGTAGTAGAACGGCAACTGCATATAGGCGTTAGCACCGATGCAGTTAAACAGCAGTCCCATTGCACCACCGCCAAGCATCACCGCCAGCATGGTGCGCCAACTGCCTATGCCGCTTACCAACAGCACCAGTGCGCCCAACAGGATGGCTATCACCGATGTCTCGCAGGTGCTGCCCGGAATGGTTCCTATCAGCATGTCCATTACTGAGGCTTTTGGCATCGTGCCTGCCGCCAGCTCTCCCAGCGGGGTGGCACCCGCTATGGCGTCGCTGCCCCACAAGTCGGCAGCAATCCACACCGTGTCGCCCGACATGTGGGTGGGATAGCTGAAAAACAGGAATGCCCTCGCCACCAAGGCGGGGTTCAGGAAGTTCATGCCCGAACCGCCAAACACCTCCTTGCCCAGCACCACGGCGAATGCCACCGCCAGTGCCAACTGCCACAACGGAGTGGTGACAGGCACTATCATCGGGATAATCAGTCCCGTCACCAGATAGCCCTCGTTCACCTCGTGATGACGTATCTGGGCGAACATAAACTCTATGCCCAAGCCCACCACATACGACACCACTATCAATGGCAGCATTCTCAAAAAGCCAAACCACAGGCAGTACCACCAGCTGGCAGCACTCCCTTGTTCGTAAGGCCACCATTCCGCCGTCAGCGAAGTCTGGTAGCCCGTGTTCCACATGCCGAAAAGCAAGGCGGGCAGCAACGCTATCACCACCGTTATCATGGCACGTTTCATGTCCACTGCGTCACGCACATGGCTGCCCCTGGCCGTCACCGTGTTGGGGGTGAAGGCAAAGGTCTCAAACGCCTCAAAGGTGCTCTGCAGCCAGGCAAATTTGCCCCCTTCAACAAAGTTGGGCTTAATCTTGTCTATGAACGATCTTAACTTCTCAAACATCACAGGGCCTCCTTTCTTAATTTCTCCAAAGCCTCTCTAATCACCGCCTGCATCTCGGTCTTTGACGGGTCGATAAACTCACACAGGGCAAAGTCTTCCGGCTCCACCTCGTAGATGCCCAGCTTCTCCATCAGCTCCACATCACCCACCATGCAGGCCTTCAGCAGCTGCAGCGGGTAGATGTCGAACGGGAACACCCGCTCCATATCCCCCGTGAACACTAGCGGACGCACTCCGCCGTGCATACTGGTGTCGAAGCGATAGTCAATCACCTCGTCATGTATCAACTTCGCCTTGCGTAGCAACTGCAGGAACCCCGACACAAAGGTGCGGCTGAAACTGTACTTATTCAAACCCGGCAACAGCCATCCCATAAAGTCGTAATAGTTGCCTTCGGGCAGCAGAGTCAGCAGGCTGTCGTATGCACCGATAAAACCGTCCGGGGAAATCTGTTCCCCGCTCAACACATTGCCCGACACCACACGGACCTGTTTCAGGCTCTCGTCGGTCATCGTCAATGCGGGGTAGTCGGGATTCAGCATCTGCGAACGCACAATACGCTCCATGCTCGCCCCCGCCATAATGCGGTAGTAGTGCGGATTTTTCGCCTGTGGGCCTGCCACGGCTATCACACGCTCCGGGCGATACTCGCCAGTCTCTACCCAGTGCCCCAGCACGGCCACATCCTGCGGTGTCATGGTCCACACCGTTTCGCCCTTGTTGATGGGGCAAAGCTGTGCAATCTGCGTGCCCACATTCCCTGCCGGGTGAGGCCCCTCGACAAACACGGTCCTCACATCGTCGCGATGCAGCGGGGCATATTGTCCTACCGCCGTTGCCAGTCGTTGTCCCGGTCGGAAACACACATACAGGCAGCCTGCGCCGAGCGAAGCCAAAGCCTCCAACCCCTTGCACAAGTCCTGCTCACGACCCCGTAAGGCAAAGTCGTAGTCGGGTGCCAGCGGTGCGCTGTCGAAACAGCTCACCACAATGGCCTTGGGGGTGTCGTCAGGGTTGGCCACCGTACCGAAAGGCCTTTGCCTCAGCATAGGCCACAGCCCTTGCCACAGCATCGACTCCCTGAGCGTACCTTTCTGGCAGGCAGCTGTCGCCATGTCACCGTCACGCTCCACCACGACGGCCAGCAGCTTGCGCTTCTCTCCGCGCACCACCCTCTTCACCACACCGCTCACAGGCGAAACAAATCGCACACGCTCGTCGTTTTTGTCGCACAACAGTGCTTCACCTGCCGAGACCCTGTCGCCCTCTGCCACCAACAGCCGGGGGATCAACCCCACATAGTCTGTCGGCCGCACGGCGTATGAGCCGATGTCGTGGGCGTAAGTAATCTCACGCTCCGCGACACCGGCTATCGGCAAGTCAAGACCTTTCTTGATTTTTATCATAACAAACTATTTTACATTTCTATTTCAACAGGTTTAATCATGTTCTCAGGCTTCAGGATGCGGTCCAGCTGCTCTTTTGTCAGCAGGCCGTGTTCCAACACCAGCTCGTACACACCTCTACCAGTCTCAGCAGCCTCCTTGGCTATCTTCGTGCTCTGCTTGTAACCGATAATGGGGTTGAGAATGGTGACGATGCCGATGCTGTGCTCCACCAGTTGGCGGCAGCGCTCCTCGTTGGCCACAATGCCGTCGATGCAGAGGGTTCTCAAGGTGTCGAGGCCGTTCTCAAGCAGATGTATGCTTTCGAAGATGGTGTAGGCGATGACGGGTTCCATGACATTGAGCTCCAGCTGGCCGTTGTCGCTGGCGAGGCTTATGGTCATGTCGTTACCGATAACACGGTAGCACACCTGGTTCATCACTTCGGGGATGACAGGATTTACCTTGCCGGGCATGATGCTCGACCCTGGTTGGCGTTCGGGCAGATGGATTTCGTTCAAGCCGCAGCGGGGGCCGCTGGAAAGGAGGCGCAAGTCGTTGCACATCTTGTTGATTTTAATAGCCAGTCGTTTCAAGGCTGCGCTATAGGCAATCATGCAAGTGGTGGCGCTGGTAGCCTCTATAAGATTGTCTGCCAGTGAGATATTCCACCCAGTGATTTTGCGGAGAGCCTTGACGCAGGCTTCGCTGTAGCCCGGTCTGGAGCAAATGCCCGTACCGATAGCGGTGGCACCCATGTTGACCACGAGAAACTCGTCAGCCGTGAGGCGCAAATTCTTATATTCCACACGCAGCGAGTCTGCAAAAGCACCAAACGACTGGCCGAGAGTCATCGGTACGGCATCCTGTAGCTGGGTGCGTCCCATCTTAACGACATGGGCAAACTCCTTGCTCTTGCTGTCGAGTGAGGCAATCATCTGTTCCAGATGGGGCATCAAAATCAAATGTTCGAGGGCAAGGGCCATGTGTATGGCGCAGGGGTAGGCATCGTTAGTGCTCTGGCTGGCGTTCACCACGTCGTTGGGCGAGCAGTACTGGTATTCGCCGCGCTGGTGTCCCATGCGTTCCAGGGCGAGATTGGCAATCACCTCGTTGGCACACATGTTGGTGGAAGTTCCGGCACCTCCTTGAATCATGTCAATGGGGAATTGGTCGTGATGTTTGCCGTCTATCAGTTGGTCGCAAGCCCACATGATGGCTTCGCCCTGCTCAGGGGTAATCATACCCACCTCGACGTTGGCCATAGCTGCAGCCTTTTTGGTGAATGCCATGCCGCGTATAAAGTTGGGGTAGTTGCTCAACAACTGGCCGCTGATATGAAAGTTTTCCATGGCGCGTGCCGTTTGGACACCGTATAAAGCCTCTTCAGGGACGTTTTTTGTGCCGAGAAGGTCGCTCTCGGCGCGAAAATTCTGAGTTTTTGTCATTTTTCTAAGTTATTCTTATGTTTATTCTATTGATATTTTGCATTTTTGCACAAATAGACGTTTCTATTTGGCGCTGCAAATATACGACATTTTCTTCAATTATACCTTTTTTATCGATAAAAAAAGTGAAAATACCATTTCTCTTTCATCAAAAATCTTTGGTCGCGGCTACCGTCGTCGGTGCAGTTCAGAGGAGAGGGCGGCGAGGGAGGCGGCGAGATTTTCGTTTTTGACAAGGATATTGTCAGGCAGATTGAGCGTGGTGGGGGCGAAGTTCCAGATAGCCTGTATGCCTGCCGATACCAGCATGTCGGCCACGCCTTGGGCTTCGGAAGTGGGGACGGCGATGATGCCGATGTTGATGTGCGTGCGTTTGAGGAACGGGACCATTTTATCTATGTGAAGCACATGCTTTTCGCCCACCTTTTTTTCCTTGGGGTCGATGTCGAAACCAGCCACTATGTCAAGGCCATATTTGTCGAAGCCTCCGTAGTGTAGCAGCACATGTCCTAGCGCGCCAACACCTACCAGCACGGCTTCGTCGTAGCGGTCATATCCTAAGAATCTGTTTAAATCTTCGAGCAATTTGTCAATGTGAAACCCTTTTTTAGGGCGGCCGGGCTCGGAACTGATACTCGCCAAATCTTTGCGTACCTGCACGGGGTTGATGCCGAGGCTCTCGGCTATGGAGGTGGAGGAGACAAATTCCTCTCCACGGGCTATGCGATTTTCGATTTCGCAATAATACGACGGGAGCCTTCCGAGTGTTGACTTCAAAATTATCAATGAGTTATGCCTTTCTTTCATGGTCCGTTCCGCGTTAGTGTTCATCGTGCAAAAATACAAAAAAAATAGAATATATTGATAAAACTAAAAAAGTTGATTAAGATGTGTGGGCGCACGCAGGGGGTATGGCATGGTGTAAGTGTGCCGAATTCAATGTCCCCTCCCTCCGTTTTCTGCTCCATCTCTGCTCTTTCTCCAAATCATTTCCGCTCCAAGGAGCGGATAACGGCCCCACTACTGGTGGAAACCGATAGGATGTGTGGGGCAGGAGTAGGGGAGGGCGGAAGGGCAAATGGGTATGGGAAGGGCTGTGTGTGCGTGCGTTGCGTGGGCGGAAACTGCCAAGTGCTGGCGTTGGTGGGTTGGGAAGGGGTGGCGCACCTGCAACGGCATGCCAGACTATAATTCGCGCTAAGAAATATGGGGGGAGACATACTAAAGGATGGAATTATGCGTTATGTCATTATGCGATTAACTTTTGAGTGTGTTTTAACTGAAAAAAAACCAATCCGATGAAGTACCGACAACTGACATGGGTGGCATGTCTTATAGCACTTGCCATGGGCGGCAACGTCGATGCCCAACAAATTGTAACAGGTAAATTGCAGAGCGCAAAGGACAAGCAGCCCATTCCCTTCGCCAACATCGCCATGATGCGGGCGACGGACACGACGTTTTTGCGGGGCGTGATTACCGACGAGCAAGGGGTGTTTAGCATCAAAAACGACACGCTAGCCACAGTGCTGCGCCTGTCGGCGGTGGGCTACGAAACTCGGTTTGTGGCGGTACCCAACACACGCGATGGTGGACCCACGGGGCTGGGCAAGATTGACATGGGCACCCTTGTGATGCAGGAGGGGGCTATGCTCCTCGACGTGGTGGAGGTGACGGAGAAACGCCCACTCTATACGGTGGACGGTGAAAAGGACCTCTACAACGTGGCGGAGGATGCGTCGATACAGACGGGCAACGCCAGTGACGCCCTGCAGAACGCCCCCGGCGTGGAGGTTGACGTGGAAGGCAACGTAACGCTGAACGGACAGAGCGTGGAAGTGTGGATCAACGACCGCCCCTCGCACCTAGAGGGCGAAGCGTTGAAGCAATATATCAAGATGCTGCCCGCCAACAGCATCGACCGCATCGAGGTGATGAAGAACCCCTCCGCACGCTACGGCGGCGGCACTCCCGTGGTGAACATTATCACCAACCAGCGGATGCTGAAGAACTCATTTATCAGTCTGGGAGCCAACGGCTCGTCGCGCCCGTCTATCTCACCGTGGATTTCGTACGTCTACAGCAACGACAAGTTCAACATTAGTGCCTACGTAAGCTACAGCGGCAGTAAGAACCAGTTCACCACCAAGGGCGACGGCAGCATGTTTGACGAGGACAGCGTGCTTTCACGCCAATGGAACTACACCAACACTGGCAGCAGCAGCAACAGCTTTTTGTGGGCAAACCTGAACGCCAGCTATGAGTTCGACTCCATGAACCGCATCTCAGGCTGGTTCGGTACCTATCCAAACTGGTCACAAAACCAATCGGCAACCAACACAACCCGCACGGAATATCTGTTCAACCCCGGCGATTACAGCAACCTCAACGAGGGCAACAGTCACAACTTCAGCTATGGGGGCTACGGGGGCATCGACTTCACCCACAAGTTCGACAACAACGGACACGAACTGTCTATCGACTTCAATGGCAACTTCTGGGGCACCCGCCGCAGCAGCGACAACAAATGCGACTACTTCTTCCAGCCCCAAATGAGCTACAACGAGCGGAACCAAAGCCGGATGTTCAACGGAAGCGGCTCGCTGGGCGTGGACTACTCGCTACCCTATAGCAAAAACGGGGAGATTGAAATGGGTGTATATGTAGGGATGGATGGCGACAACGAGTATACCCTACGCGACACCTTCAACTACAGCTCGGGCACTTTCCTATGCGACCAGCTCAGGTCCGACACCAACCACACTCCGGGCAACAGCTTCGGAGGCTACCTCACTTGGCGGAGAAAATGGGGCGGCTTCACCTTGAAGGTGGGCGGACGAGGAATCTGTGCATACGAGTACGACTGGCACGAGGGTCAGCCCCAATACGACGTAACCACGCGCAAGTTCACCCTCTCGCCCTCGGTGAACATGAGCTACAGCACCAAGGACATGCACAACTTCAGCCTCAGCTACCGCATGAACACGATAAAGCCTACAGCCGGAATGCTGAGCAGTTATATTAAATATAACGTGGAAAGTGTCTCTACTGGCAACCCTCTGCTGGAACCCAGCTACACACACAATGCCGACCTGTCGTGGAACAAATATTTCTCAAAGTTCGGGTCGGTGGGAGTCAGCGCCTCCTATCGTGCTGAGCTGGATGAGGTGAATACCATTACTGATGCCCGTTACGTGGATTTCTTTGGTCGCGTGGTCGACTACAGCATGCCTTACAATTGCAGCGACGGACGACGTTTCTCGCTCGACGCCAACTGCATGTATCGCCCCACAGCCTTCTTCAACGTGCGCCTTAATGCAGGTCTGACCGACGACTGGTACAGCGTCGTAGTCCGCACAGACGAACCTCCATTGGAAAACCGTATGGTATCGTGGAACATTCGGGGTAAGATTTGGGCGAAACTGTGGAACAAACTGGAAGTGTTCGTCAGCGGACATTATTCCAGTCCCGGCCACGGATGGAGCAAACTGGTGATTAGTCACGAGCGCAAGGCCATTGACCTAGGCATGAGCGCCGACTTCTTCGACCGCAAGCTGTCGCTCTACTTCAACGCCAGCGACATCTTCAACTGGAGCAGTTGGGGTAACACCAATATCAACCCCTACAACACCACCTCCTACGACTCGAAATACACCACTCGCTATGTCACCTTCGGTGCCACGTTGCGCTTCGGTAAGATGGAGTTGGAAAGCCGTGCACAGACAGGTGCCCGCGAAGGCTCTGTGGGAGGAAACTAATCACATAAAAATAATCGGAGTGGTCAGAATACTCCGACCACTCCGATTCCTCCGACAATTCCGGCCAATCAAGGTATCACAACCCGCGTCTCCACCTCTGCCTCAACCTCATCATCGAGAGAGGGGAAGAGGTCGCGATTTATCCGCTCCTCCAGCTGGTCAATACTACAGGCATAATGGCGCAAGGAATGGTGCTTACCCTCGTTAGGCATGACGAACGCCGCTCCTACGAGACCGCCATCGCGTGGAATAAGCACAGCTTTATAGAAGGCATCAGGAACCTGCACATCAGCAAGCCCGATAGTACCATAGCGGCACGAATCAAACATGGGCCCACACACTATCCACACCCGCCCATATTGCTTTGCCCAACTGCGCACCTGCTTCTCAAGGGTGTTCCAGTCGTAGCGGTTCAAGTCGTGGTTCTGGGGGCAAATGTTGGGGAAGTAGTGGCTCTGCCAATAGGCCTTTTCCGACCAACGAAGGTCTGCCTTGGGACACATGTGCCCCTTGTCCCAACCAGAACGGGAATAGTCCTCGCGCGAGGCCTGATTTCCTTTGAGGTTGGGGTCGCGGCTGAAGTTGGAACTCTTGGTATCATAGTAACCGTTCAACTCCTCAGCCGTGAGTTCATACGCCACCCAGTTGGGCACCAGCGTAGTGTGGTTGTACGAGACGGTGAAACCCTCGTAATAGATAATGTCCTCACCCTCGCCATAGTCGGGTATTTCTACATTGGACGGAACCGAAAGCGTATCGCCATTATCATTAGAAATGGCAGGCAAAGAACAGCTGCCCACCAATGTTACCATCAGTGAGCAGCCTATCAAACAATGTGAAACAAAAGCCATATAGCAAATTACTTATTGACTATCTTGCGAACCGAGGTGCCTGTGGCTGTGGTGGCCTGCAACAGGTACACACCCTGCGAGGGCAGTCGCAGCTCGATGGGAGCACCCTTGTAGACAACAGTCTGAAGCAGTCGACCATCGGTGCCATATAGTTTCAGCTCGGCAGGCGTATTATCAGCAAGGCTTACCACACAGCGACCATTGGCGGGATTAGGACTGACCGACAACGTGGATGCGTCTGCCTCGGCGATACCTTCAAGCATTGGAGTAACAAACTTTGCACATAGCTCCTCACCATAATTATCCTGTCCACAAAGAGATGACACAAAGACCGAATAGCTTATACCTGGGGTAAGTGGAGGCATGTTGAACACAGTCGTATCCACATACTCTACATGCTCATTTTCAGCATCGTTACAACAATAATACCGCACCATCCACTGCTCCGTGTCTGTGGTATCCTGCCATTTGACAACAACGCCCGACACGTCATTCACCGTCACAACAGCGTTCGACAAATCTACCTCCAGGTCTTCCACCGTGGCGCAGAATGTGCGATAGTGCACTGAATCCCAATCGCCATACACATCACCCTCACACACCGAACGCACATAGAAGTCATACCATGTGTTGGGCTGCAGCATACCCTGCTGTTCCAATTCATAAATGGCGAAACTATTGCCACCAGTTTCCACCACCGTGCCGCTGCCTAGCACAAAACCTTGTGGACCATACTCTACTTCCCAGTGGTCGGGCAACGAAGTACCATGCCATTGCAACTCAAACAGAGGGAAGGAGCCGTCGTAACCATCTATATGGACAGCCCCCAGCGAACTTATGCTAGCGCAGGTGTCGGGCTGGGTGGTGAAGGAGACCGAAGCCCAGTCGCTGTAGGTGGTGGCGTTGCAGACGGTGCGGACATACACGTCGTAAGCCGTATTGGCTGCCAAGCCGCTCAGCGATGCCGTGTTGCCCGTCGGATACATCATCGTGCCGCTGCCTTGGGCGAAGCCCGCCGCGCCGTACTCCAGCTCGTAGCCGTCCACCGCATCCGTAGTGCCCCAGTTCAGCTCCGCCTCGTGGATGTCGGGGGTGGCAGTAAGACCCACGATGCTGGCGCAGGTGTCGGGCAATTCTGTCCCTGTCGAGTCTTGCCAGAGCCGCAGGTTGTCAACACAGAGATAAGACCCTTGTTCCCTGTTCTCGCTGGCGGAAGAGACCAGCAGGATAATCAGCGAGTCGGGAGCCTGCTCGGCATAGCTGGCATCCAGTTCATGCAGCGACATGTAGTCGACCGTGAAAGGAGTATAGTTTGCCGCATCGGTCAGCGCAATATTCAGGCCGCCGCCCACCACCTCGCGACGGTGGGTAGTGGTATTGTAGTGCGTACCCAGCATCAGCACGCCACCGTTGTCGACGCTATCACCCGAGTGGTACTTGTAGCTGCCCGTCAGGCGCGAAGGCACGAAACTGCCCAGCGCGATGCCGCCCGTAATCAGGTTGTTCACGTCCGTCTCTGCCAAACCTACCAGCATGTCCTCAACACTATCAATATTCGCCAACAGCGAAGTGACAATGGGTACCAGGCTGTCCATATTGACCGTACCCGTCAACATGATGCTGGGAAAGACCGTCTGGGTGAGCATCGTGTCCAAATTAGGAGCCGCCAATGTGTACACCAAGCCGGTAACGATTTCGTTCAACATGAAGGTCTGCAACTTCAACGCCTTGTTGCTATCGGGCACCGATCCCGTCTCCTGGCTCACCTTTATCAATGGCAAGGAGGTATTGACCGTCACCGTGGTGCTTCCAAACACACTGAATGTCTCGTTAACCGGATACGCCAGATACCCCCATCCCGTGGGGGTAGAATAGCTGTCGTACACTGGTAGCGACATGCCCATCACCGACACGCTATAGCCCGTGTGCGAGGTCCATTGTTCGAAACTGCCATGCGGCACGGTCATCTGCGTTTGCGCATGAATTGCACCCTGCATCATCAGCAAGGCAAAACATAGAGTAATAGCTTTCTTAATCATAGAAACACAATTTTAGAGTAATTTGAATGTGCAAAGATACACACTTTTTTGAAATAATTGAAAATTGAAAATTGAAAATTGAAATTATTGAGGCATAAAATAATATACCCCAATATGTTTCAACTTCCAATTTTCAATTTTCAACTTTCCTTAAACTTCACCCCAATCGCCTCGCTGACGTTGATGATGTAGTCGCCCGTCTTCTCATACAGGGCATACAGCGAGCTGTAGGCAGTGCCGATGGCGTAGCCGTACTTACCCACTTTCAGTGCTTCTAAGTGTTCGTTGCGCAGGCGGTTGCGATACTCGTTGATGGCCGCCTCAGCCGCGTTCGCGCTGTCCATGTCCACATGGTCGTAGTCGCCCCGCAGGTTCGAGTCCATCACGTCAAGCGCGTGCTGCACCAGTTGTTTCATGTGTTCCAGATTGTCGTTCAAGTGCTGGTCGAAATGCACCTCCGCCTCACGCTTGTTCCTACGCGTGACGGCTATCTGGTAGATGCTGTCGCCGATACTCTCGAGGTTGTCCACCACGCGCAGCATCGCGCTAATGCGCAGCGAGCCCTCATGCGACAGGTCGCCTTCCGAAATCTTGGTCAGATAGTTGGCAATCTCCATCTCCATGCGGTCGGTCAGCTCCTCATACTTCTCCACACGCTCCACCAGTTGGTCGAACTCCAAATCGTCCTTGGCCGTGCGCAATCCAGGCAAGAAGGTATACATCCTCAGCACCCGTTTCGAGAATTCCTCTATCTCCTTCTTTGCCGCCTCCATGTTCAGCTCGGCGGTGCTCATCCAGTGGCCACCTATATACTTGAGTCTGAACCTGTACTCCTCATCCTCTGGCTTATCCTTCACCATCCAGTTCACAATCCGAACAATGAGGGGGATAAACCACGCCAGCACCAGCGTGCACGCCACGTTGAAGAAGGTGTGGAACAACGACAACGCCATCGGAATAGCATTAGGGCTGTAGCCTTCCGTCCCCACAGCCGTATAGGGGCTGCTGCCCACAATACCCACCGTCATATTGGCAATCAGATTCAGCAGCGGACGGAACACCGCCAGCGTCATCAACACGCCTATCACGTTGAACACCAGGTGCGCCCTTGCCGCCCGCTTACCGTCGGTGTTCGCCACCATGGCCGCAAGGTTGGCGGTAATCGTGGTGCCGATGTTCTGGCCCATCACCAACGCCACCGCAGCATCGAAGCCTATCCAGCCGTTGTAGCACATCACCAGCGTGATAGCCATCATCGCAGCCGAAGCCTGCACCAGGCAGGTCAGCAGCGCACCTATCACAGCAAAGAACAAAATCGACCAAAAGCCGAATCCCGACAGACGCGCCAGCGTCTCCAAGAAGGCGGGATACTGCTCCAAATTGGGCATCGCCCGCTGTAGGAACTCCATGCCTATCAGCAGCAACGCCAAGCCTATCACAAACTCACCCACCGACTTCAGCCTGCTACGCTTGGCAAACATAAACACCAAGCTCACCGCTGCCAGCAACATAGGCAGGCTGAAACCGCTTGTGCTCTCGCCCAATCCGAACAGCGTGATAATCCACGCCGTCACCGTGGTTCCGATGTTGGCACCCATAATCACAGCCACAGCACCCGCCAGCGTCAGCAGTCCCGCATTCACAAACGACACCACCATCACCGTCGTCGCACTCGACGACTGTATCATCGTCGTCACCGCCGTACCCGTCAAGATGCCCCTCACCGGGTTGCCTGTCACCTTGCCGATAATACTGCGCATCTGTGCGCC
The DNA here is from genome assembly GCA_016281475.1 of Bacteroidales bacterium. The sequence goes on along the minus strand of JAEEIS010000026.1, from coordinate 35,896 downwards.
CGCAAACTTCTGCAAGCCCTCACTCATCAACTTCATGCCAAACAGAAACACCGCCAGCGCACCGGCAAAGTTCAGCAGAATCACTAGTATTTCTCCAAACGTCATAGGTATCAGTATTTTTCAATCAAAAATCAATCTTTTTTTCCAATTGCAAAAATACCTACTTTCCCCCGCTCCACGGTTACAAAACCATTAAAAAAATGTTACGTTTTTGTTACGGCAACACAAAACGCCTGATTGCCCGAATGCTCATGCGTCCCAACAGCGCACGCCATTCAGGCAATCAAGCACTCAAACAATCTCATCCCTACTTGTACTCGTAGTAGTACGTCTGCTCATAGCGGGCATCTTCCCACAACTCGCTCAGTGTCTTACTAGTAGGATAGTCCTTGACGTTGTAGGTATAGGCATACTCCTCCGTCTGGGTCAGCGTCTCGCCTTCCGTCGTCTGGGTCAGCGTAATCTTGGTCGCATTGTTCTTACTCAGTGCCATATAGGGCATCAAGCTGCCATCCATCATGTTGACAAGCTCAAACAGATTGCTATACGGGTTGTTCTTGCCGTCGTAAGCAAAAGCATACTGCATCGTGGCACCCATGTAGCTCGTCGCCATACGGCTCACATTGTCGCCATCCCACGTCAGGTCGAAATGCAGCACCGCGTTCGCCTTGCTGCCCGCCTTGGCGGCACGCTTGGCACACACCTTCGTGGCAGTCATCACCTTAGCCGACGGCTCGACATCCAACACAAAGCGCAGCGGACTCACGCGCTCTATCTGTTCCATCGTCTTCTCATCCCCGTCAAAGAAATCATCGCCCAGCGTCAGGTCGAACGAGGTAATCTTCTTGCCATCGTGGTTAAACTGATACGCCACCACCAACTCGCCACTCTCATTCACCGTCATCGTCTTCAGATACTTGCCATCGTACTCACACGTTGCCACCATGTTCACCTGCCCCAATATCTCGCTCTTGGTCAACCGACCGTCACCGTCATACGTAAACAGCTGGGTGTACATCACTTCATGTCCGGTCTCCGTCTCGCCGTCCTCTCCACTCTCGTAGGTATACTCTTCGTAATAGGTGATGCGATTCAGTCGGTCCTTCTCCCACGTCCACTCTTCCGACTTATACTTAGGCACCTCATACGACACCTCGTCATTGTAATACAAAGCCCGTTCCTGATACACCGCCTGGATTTTCTCTTTGGGGGCATACTTGCCTTCCATATCCTTCTTGCATGAGCTGACACCTGCCAGCAGGGCGATTGCCGCCACAATTAACAGAATCTTTTTCATAGTTGACAATAGTTGATTAATGAATTAGTGAATAAAAATTGTTCTCGCGAAATTTATTTTTACTATGTAGACGCACAACCTCCCAAAATCTTACAAAACCAAACACATTTTTAACATCTATTACGACAAATCCCCACCGTTCCCCCACCTGCCTCCCTCCAATCTTCGCTCCTTTAAGGGTTCTTCTTCGGTCCTTCATCGCTCTAGGGAGCGACAAAGTGCCCTCACTCCAGCTATGACCGACAGTTATTAGCTGAGAGCAACGTGATGCAAAAGAGATTAAAAAACCAATGTAAATAGTGAATACGAAAGCATAATCCCGAAATCCATACCTATTTTCTGGATGATGTTCCGGGATTAGGGTATGGATTTCGGGATTAGGGCGTGTGCCGAGGGCTATCAGCTGTTCATGGTTGCCTCGATTTCGGCGACGGTCTTGGGTATGGGCTTGCCGAGGACACGGCAGCCGTCGGCGGTGACGAGGATGTCGTCCTCGATGCGGATGCCGCCAAAGTCTTTCCACTTCTCCAGCTCGTCGAAGTTGATGTAGACCTTGTTGGTGCCCTGCTGGTGCCACTGGTCGATGAGTGCCGGTATGAAGTAGCAGCCGGGTTCGTCGGTGATGACAAAGCCAGGCTGCAGACGGCGGCCGCAACGGAGGCTGCCAAGGCCGAACTGGGTGCTGGGGCGTGTCTCGTCGTCGTAGCCGACATTGATTTGACCGTAGTTCTCCATGTCGTGCACGTCGAGGCCCATCATGTGGCCGAGGCCGTGGGGCATGAGGAGGCTGTGGGCGCCGTTGGCAACGATGTCGTCGAGGTTGCCGCGCAGGATGCCGAGGTCTTTGTAACCCTGTGCCAGAACGCGGCTGGCGGCGGTGTGCACCTCCTGATAGGTGATGCCGGGACGGGTGACGCGGATGGCCTCGAGGTTGGCGTTGAGCACTATCTCGTAGATGGCGCGCTGGCGGTCGTCGAACTTGCCGCCGACGGGGACAGTGCGGGTGATGTCGGAGCAGTAGCACATTTCGGTCTCACACCCCGCGTCCATCACGAGCATACGCCCGAGTTCGAGACGGTGGTTGTGATTGTGGTTGTGGAGGGTCTCGCCGTGGATGGTCATGATGACTGGGAAGGAAACGGGGCCGTTGCCCTTCCATGCCTCACCCTGCATGAAGCCTGCCAACTCATATTCGTAGCGGCCGGGCATAGCCATCTTCATGGCACCGACGTGCATGTTATAGGCGGTGTCGATTGCCTTTTCGATTTCGACAATCTCCTCGTCGCTCTTGATGCTGCGCTGCTTGACGCAGGCGAGGATGAGCGGCATGGAGGCGTAGCGGGAGACGGCATCGAACTTGATGCCAAGCAAGACGCTCATCTGACGGGTATTGTCGGCGCGATAGGGCGGCAGGTAGTGAATGCGGCGGGCTTCGCCGATGGTTTTGGTGCAGAGGGTCTGCAGGGCGGCGAGGTCGCCGCTGTTGTCGACACCGACGGAGGCGGCCAACTCCTTGACGCTGGGCAGGGGACCGGTCCAGATGACATCGTCTATGTCGTAGTCGTTGGCAAAGATGTAGTCCTTGCCCGAGTCGCAGTCGAGAACACCGACGAGGTCTTCGCGATGAAGGCCGAAAAAGTAGAGAAAAGTGCTGTCCTGACGGAACCAATAGGTGTTATCGGGGTAGTTGCAGGGGGCTTCGTGGTTGCCTTGAATGATGATGAGACCGTGGCCGACATCCTTGCGCAGTTGCTCGCGACGAGCGATATAAGTGTCTTTTTTAAACATGGTTAGGAATTTTTATTTTTCTAGATTATTTTGATTTCTTGAACGTTACAACTAATAATAATTTGAAAGTGCAAAGATACAAAAAAAAATCGTATCTTTGCAAATTCATTTATAAAAAATATTTCAATTATGAAAAAAGAAGAATTGAAGCTCAACCCCAACCGCTTGGTACGGTTCTTGGAAAAGCCCATGGCCGAGTTTACCAAAGCTGATATCCTCAAGGTCATCGAGGAATTCGAAATCGAGATGATCAAGTTCCGCTACATGGCGAACGACGGGCGTCTGAAGACGCTGAATTTCGTCATCAACAGCCTGGAGCACGCCGACGAGATACTGACGAGCGGCGAGCGCGTGGACGGCAGCAGCCTGTTCCCCTTCCTGGAGGCTGGCAGCAGCGACCTGTATGTGATTCCGCGCTTCCGCACGGCATTCATCGACCCCTTTGCCGAGATTCCGACGCTGGACTTGCTGTGCAACTTCTACACCAAGGACGGCGAGCCCTTCGACATGGCACCGGAATACACCCTCGCCAAGGCTGGCAAGGCATTCCGCGAGGCGACGGGCGGCATGGAGTTTGAGGTGATGGGCGAACTGGAATACTACGTCATTGCCCCCAAGGAGGATGGCTATATGACCGAGGACCAGCGCGGCTACCACGCCTCGAGCCCTTTCTGCAAGTTTGAGAACTACCGCGTGGAGGCAATGAAGCTGATAGCCGAATGCGGCGGCCTGATTAAGTACGGCCACAGCGAGGTGGGCAACTTCTGCGTGGACGACACGATGTATGAGCAGAACGAGATTGAGTTTCTGCCCACACGACTGGAGGATGCCGCCGACCAGCTGGTGATTGCCAAGTGGATTATGCGCACGCTGGGCTACCAGTACGGCATCACCGTCACCTTCGCCCCCAAGATTACGGTGGGCAAGGCGGGCAGCGGCATGCACATCCACACCCGCATCACCAAGGACGGCAAGAACATGTATATCGGTGAGAACGGCCTGACCGAGGTGGCACACAAGGCCATCGCCGGCATCCTGAGCCTAGCTGGTTCGCTGACCGCCTTTGGCGACACGAACCCGACGAGCTACTTCCGTCTGGTGCCCCACCAGGAGGCTCCGACCAACATCTGCTGGGGCGACCGCAACCGAAGCGCTATGGTGCGCGTGCCTCTGGGTTGGACCAAGGGCAGCGGCAACATGATGGCACACTGCAACCCGCTGGAGAAGAACGAAGAGGTAGATTTCAGCTACAAGCAGACTATCGAGCTGCGTACCCCCGACGGCAGCGCGAACGTGTACCTGCTGCTGGCAGGCATGACGGTGGCGGCACGCCACGGTTTCGAGATGGAGAACGCCGTGCAGTATGCCAAGGACCGCTATGTGAGCGTGAACATCTTCGAACATGAGGATGTGCTAAACCGTCTGGACGTGCTGCCCGACAGCTGCGCCGCCAGTGCCGACCTGCTGGAGCGCGACCGCGCCATCTACGAGGAGAAGGGCATCTTCGCCCCCGCCCTCATCGACGGCATCCTGAAGGAGCTGCGCAAGTACAACGACCGCACCCTGCGCTCCGAGATAGGCACCAACCCACACAAGATTCTGGAGCTGGTGGAGAGCTTTATCCATTGCGGATGAATTGTCGTAATGTCGTAATAACGATATAACTTAATAACGAATTCTAATTAATTCACTCATTTTAATTCACTCATTTATTAATCAAAAAATCAAACAAAAATGAAAAAAACATTGTTTGTGGCCTTATTGGCCTGTTTCACCCTGATGTTTGCATCGTGCAACAAGGAGAAATCACTGCCCGGCACTAGCTGGAAGACCCACACCGTCATTAACCAAGACATGACCATGGAAGGCATTTCGACCACCCTCAACATGATCATCGACGGCACGATGAAGTTCACCGATGCTACCAACGGCAGCATGGCTCTTGCCACCAGCGGCACGATTTCGGCGATGGGCATGACCATACCCTTAGACTCTGATGCTGAAACCACAGCCTTTACCTACACATTTGATGGAGAGGCAGGTACGATGACAGCAACGGATGAAGATGGCGAAACATCAACCATTCCCTTCACCTACAACAAGAAGGATAACACGATTCTCATCTCTATGAACGAGGTCGACGAAGAGACCGGCATGGAAATGAAGTTCGAGATGGTGTTCACCGAGGTGAAATAATGCCTAAACTCTATCTACTGATTGGCGGCAACCAAGGCGACCGCCAACAGATGATAACCCAAGCGACAGACCTGATACGGCAGCGTATCGGGTCTGTCGTTGATTGCTCACACATATACGAGACTGCCCCGTGGGGAGTTTTTGCCGACGGCGAGAAGCCTCAGAATTTCTACAACCAAGCGTTAAAAGTGGAGACCGAGCTATTCCCACACGACGTGCTAAAGGAAGCCCTGTGCATAGAAAGAATATTGGGCCGACGACGGCAGCAAACCTCCGCCAGTGACAACAATTCTCAATTTTCGATTCTCAATTCTCAATTATACAACAGTCGTCCCATCGACATCGACTTGATATTCTACGATTCTCTAGTCATCGACACTCCCGACCTCACCCTACCCCACCCTCGTATGCATCTGCGCCGTTTCGTATTGGAACCGCTGTGCGAGATTGCACCCAACTTTGTCCATCCAGTATTAAATGAAACACTTACACAATTATTGAACGAATGTCCCGACACCTCGTCTTGTTTGCCTTGTTGCTGACCGCCTCGCTAGGCATCCATGCCCAGCACACTGTTAGCGGCACCATCACCGACCACGCCACGGGCGAGACCCTGATTGGTGCCACTGTGCTCGACACCCGCAGCGGCAAGGGCACCACCACCAACGCCAACGGCCGTTATACCCTCACATTGAAGGGAACTGATGCCACACTGCGCATCACCTTTGTTGGCTACGAACCCATGTACGACACCATCAAGCTGACAAGCAACGTGACCCGCAACTACAGCCTGAAGCCCAGCATCCAGCTGAAGGAGGTGGTGGTGAGGGCACAAAGAGTCAACTCGCGCGAGTCGTCGCAGATGTCGGCACTGGAAATGCCTGTCGAACAGCTGAAGGCGGTCCCAGTGCTGTTTGGCGAAGCCGACATCATCAAGGCCATCCAGCTGTTGCCCGGCGTGCAGAGCGGCAACGAAGGTACGGGCGGCATGTATGTGCGTGGCGGCGGCCCCGACGAGAACCTCTTCCTGCTCGACGGCATACCGCTATACAACGTCAACCACATGGGCGGCTTCTTCTCCGCCTTCAATGCCGACGCGGTGAAGAACGTGACGCTCTACAAGGGCAGCTTCCCCGCCCGCTTCGGCGGCAGGTTGTCGAGCGTGCTGGACGTGACCACCAACAACGGCAACGACAAAGAGATACACGGCAACGCCTCCATCGGCTTTATCTCCGCCAAGCTGAATATCGAAGGACCTATCGTTAAGGAGAAGACCACCTTCTGCCTGTCGGCACGGCGCACCTACGCCGACATATTGTTGCGCCCGCTGGTGCAGAAACTTGCCACCGATGTGGATGGTAAGGCAAAACTGGTGGCAGGCTACTATTTCTACGACCTCAACGCCAAGGTGACGCACACCTTCTCCGACAAGAGCCGCCTCTACGCCACCTTCTATCACGGCGACGACGATGTCTATACCAAAGTGCGCACCGAGAGCAGCCTGGCAGAGGACCAGTACCTCGACTTTGCCAACAACTGGGGCAACCTAGTTGGCGGACTACGATGGAACTACATGCTTGGTCCCAAGCTGTTTATGAACCTCTCCACCTCCTACACCCAATACAAGAACCGCATGAAGGTGGGTATTGAGAAGACCGCCATTCTCGACGACGGCAGCGAGCAGATCTCCACCATCTCGGGCGACTACGTCTCCTCCATCTACGACCTCACCGGACGGCTCGACTTCTCCTACACCCCCGTGCCCGACCACAGCATCCAGTTCGGCACCTACTACACCCGCCATTGGATACGTCCCAGCGTGGCAAGCGGCAGCATCGACTATTTCGACCAGATTCAGATGAACAGCGCATGGCAAATGGACACCGTGCTGCAAGAGGACACCGTGAGGGCTAACGAAGTGGTGCTCTTTGTCGAGGACGACTGGAGCATCAACGACGTGTTTAAGATAAACTACGGCCTCAACATCAGCGGCTTCGGCGTAGAAGAGGTATTCTACCCCTCTGTGCAGCCCCGCATCTCGGGCCGCGCCCTGCTGGGTGAAAACCTTTCACTCAAAGTGGGCTACGCCTACATGTCGCAGTACATGCACCTGCTCTCCACCACCAGCGTCAGCCTGCCCACCGACCTATGGGTGCCCTCCACCCGCCGCATCCCCCCGATGAAGGCACACCAAGTGGCCGCCGGTGCCTGCTACAGCACCGACCTCGGCATAGAATTCTCGCTCGAAGGTTATTACAAGCACATGACCGACCTGATTGAATACAAGGACGGAGCCACCTCGTTCGGAAGCACCGTAGGATGGGAGGAACTGGTCTGCCTAGGCGACGGCTGGACCTACGGTGTGGAATTCCTTGCCCAGCGCAACTATGGCGACCTCACCGGCTGGGTGGCATACACCTGGAGCCGCACCACCCACCTCTTCGACCGCCCCGGTCAAGAGCTCAACAACGGCAACCCCTTCCCCGCCAAGTACGACCGTCGCCACGACCTCTCCATTGTGCTGACCTACAAGATTAACAAGCGCATCGACATCAGCGGCACATGGGTCTTCAGCACCGGCAACACCGCCACCTTGGCCATGGAGAAATACCCCGTTGCCTCCGACGACCCCGAAACCTACAACGCCAACCCCAACATGACCACCACCCTGTCGCACGTCAGCAGCCGCAACAACTTCCGTATGCCCAACTATCACCGTGCCGACATCAGCGTCAATTTCCATCGCACCTTCAAGCAGGGTAAAAGCAACCTGCCCGAAAACGAGGCAAACCGTCCCGTGTGGCGACCCAACATGCGCCGCACATTCAACATCAGCGTCTACAACCTCTACAACCGCGCCAATCCCTACCTCACCTACACCAGCAGCCAATACAACTACCAAGGCTACAGCAAGGCCCTCGTGCAACTCTCCATATTCCCCATCCTCCCATCCATTGCCTACACCTTATATTTCTAGCCATGAAACAATTCGTCATCATATTCCTCGTCATCCTCACCCTGACATCATGTGAGAAAATCATCGATTTCGACACCTCCGTCTCACAATCCAAGCCCGTGCTCAACGCCGTCCCCTCTGCCGAGAAGCAGCTCTTCGTCTACTTTGCCCACACCCGTTTCTTCCTCGACTCCACCAACAACCAGCCTATCAGCGGTGTGGACATGGTCGTCACCGTCAACGGCACCGACTATCGCCCCACCTCCGTCGACCGCTGCAACTACTTTTTTGACTACACCACTCAGGAAAACGACGACCTCGCCATCCGCATCCACGCCGACGGCAAAGACATCACTGCCCATACCGTGGTGCCATGCATGCCGCGCATCAGCCAGCCGTTAGCAATCCTCGACGACACCAACGTATTCAACCTATTGATAGTCAACTTCAACATCTCCGACTATCCCGGGCAAAAGGACTACTACTGCATCAGCCTGCGCCAACGCGACAGCGGCTGCCGCTACAGTCCCTATTTCGACCGCTACGACACCATCGACACCGTCTACAACACCTACTTCCTCTGCAACGACAAGGATCTCATCGACCCCTTCATTGCCACCAACATGTCGGTGGGAGGGTTCTCTCCCTTCAACCAACTGCTCACTTCCGATGAGAACTTCGACGGCGAAACTCATAACACCACGCTGACCCTCATCCGCCTGACCGACACCAACGAGGTGGTCCCCTACATCCACCAATACACCCTCGACATCGAGTCCGTCAGCCCCGAACGTTACCGCTATCTGCAGGACATCGCCAACGCCACCAGCATGTTGCAGCTCCTCACCGAGCCACCCGAGGTCTACAGCAACGTCAATGGCGCCCTCGGCATCTTTGCCGCCAATGTCCGTCGCACTTTTCCCCTAGTCACCCTCACCGGCGGCACCCGTCCACCATTGGAGGAAGACACCAAGAAACGCTAAGCCCATGCGAATCTATCTCACAGGCTACATGTACAGTGGAAAGACCACCGTCGGACACAAGCTTGCCGTCCAGATGGGCTATCGTTGGCTCGACCTCGACCAATTCTTCGAACTCCAATTCCACACCTCCATCCCCATCTTCTTCAAACGCTATGGCGAAGAGGCCTTCCGCAAACTGGAACAAAAGCTCCTGCACACCACTGCCGACGAGGACAACATCATCATCTCCACTGGTGGCGGCACCCCCTGCCACTTCGACAACATGCAGTGGATGAACCTTCACGGCACCACGGTCTATTTCGACGTATCAGTCGAAACCCTCCTGCGCCGCGCGGCGCAATCCAGAAAGCCACGGCCCGTTCTGACAGGCATGTCTGAGGAGGAACGCAGCCAATTCATCAGGCAACAACTCGACCAACGGCTGCCTTATTACAAAAAAGCCAAAATCATTTTCCCTGCCGACAAGTCCGACCTCGACGAACTGGCAAGGCTGATTACTTCTGCCCAATAATCCGGTGCAGGCTGCACGACAGCAGGTTGCCGTCGTCGTCATACAGGTGCAGTCCGTTCCCTTCGCAGTAACGCCACACCTTGCAGTCCTTGCATTGTCCTTTGCGTGCCCAACTGCGGTCGCGATAGGCTTGGAATCCGTTCTGCCACACCTCCCACAGGTTATCCTTGTAGATATTGCCCTGATGCAGGTTGCTGCGGATGCTTGTGCAGCCCGAGATGCTGCCGTCGCACAGCACCGATGCCACCTCTATGCCTGCGCGGCAAAAGTAGTAGACATCCCTCACCTGCCGCTCATAGCTGCCCAGGTAACCCTCGCAGGCATAGTTGCAAACCATGCCGTCGTCTGCCTTTCTCACCCGCTTCACAAAGTCCAACACCCCAGTGAACTGCTCGTTCGACAACTGCAGCTCGGGGTCATGTGCGGCACGTCCCATAGGGAAGATGGCAAAGATGCGCCAACGGTGACACCCCAGCGACAACAGATAGTCCTTGATGGCATCCAACTGGTGGTAGTTGCGGGGATTGACACAAGTCACCACGTCCCACAAAATATCCTTCGTCTGTCCCAACAGGCGGATGGCATTGCTCGCCCGCTCAAACCCTCCTCGGATCTGGCGCATCCAGTCGTGCTCCTCCTCCAGCCCGTCGAGGCTCACGGTTATCGAGTGCATCCCGCTGGACAACAGGCTGTCCAACCGTTTCTCGTCCAGCAGGTAGCCGTTGGTCACCATTCCCCACGGAAAGCCCCTTCGATACAATTCCAACCCGCAGGCATCGATGTCGGGGCGCAGCAGAGCCTCGCCACCCGTGAAGATGACAAACACCTTGTGCGGATCCACATGCGGCGTAATGTCGTCTATCGCCTTGAAGAAATCCTTCGCCGGCATGTCGGGCGTGGTCGCGCTCACCTTGCAGTCGCTGCCGCAATGCCTGCAGCGCATATTGCACCGCAGCGTACACTCCCAAAAGAGCGTCCGCAACGGGTGCAGCTGTGCCTGATTATGACGGTATTGCCGCCAAACCTCCTGCTTCAGATTCATTGTTTCCGAACTGGACCTACTTCTTCTTGCTGACGGTGATGTCCACATCCTTAGTGCGACGACCCACATACCAGCCCTTGCGCTCGCCCGACTGGTCGGCCTCAGTGAACTCGATGTCGACCATCTGATCCACATAGTTACCGTTCTTCGAGCCGTCGATGTCGCGCACTATCACGCGCTGCACGTCGGTCGGCACATCCTTCACATGGCATTCAAACGCACCCTGCGCGTCTGTAGTATCCGAAGCCTTATCTATATAGCTCTGCACGAAAGGATTGTCCAAATCCATGTGGTCGGGCGCGATGTCCACGGTCTGATTGACCAATATCACCTGCATCCCCTTCACCGGCTTGCCCTGCTCGTTGATGACACGGCCCTTCACCACAAAGTCCATCGTCGGCACACCATACATCAGTGCCATCTCGCCGCCTCTCGGAACGGGCTGCTCCACAGAGTCTTTGTTGTCGTTCTTCACCGGCTCCTCAGCCACCTTCTTGGCCGTATGGCACGCCGTGAGGCCAAACAACCCCATGACACCCATCAGCAGCCAGTCTTTGAATTTAAGAAAACGAATCTTCATCTATTTTGTGTTTTAAAGGTTTTACTATATGTTGTTACGTTGATACGTTAATCTCATGCGTGTCAGTCGTCCTCTCTTTAGAGAGATGTCCGCAAGACCGGGGTATGTATAAAAACTCTCAACCCCTCAACTCCAGCTGCACCCTCACACTCTCCGCATGTATCTTTTCAAAAATCTCCTCCACAAAATCGGGCGCAAGCCCCAACTCCTTTGCCGTCAGCCTCCTCTGCTGCAGCAACTGCTCCCACCTCTTCGGCTGGTACACAGCCAGGTTGCCGCGTTCCTTCACCTTCGCAATCTCGCCAGCCACACCCAACCGCGCCGCCAATACCTGCAGCAACTGGCCGTCCAGCACATCTATCTCCTCCCGCAGCCGCTGCAGCTGGCCGTCGGCCACCGTGCTGTCGGTCTGCTTCACCACCAACGACTCTAACAAGCGGCTCAGTTCGTCTGGCGTAATCTGCTGTCCTGCATCCGTATAGGCCTCGTCGGGGTGGGGATGCACCTCCACCATCAGCCCGTCGAAACCCAAGTTCATCGCCGTCTGTACCAACGCGGCAATCGGCTCACGCCGACCCGCTATATGGCTGGGGTCGCACAAGATAGGCAACTCCGGCTCCAGTCGGCGCAACTCTATCGGCACCTCCCACAACGGATTGTTGCGATAGCCGCCGTTCCTAAACACATCGAAACCGCGATGCACCGCCACAACATCCTCCAACCCCACCTGCCGGCAACGCTCCACCGCCCCAATCCACAGCTGCACATCGGGACTCGGCGCATTCTTCACCATCACCGTCACCCTGCTCCCACGCAACGCCTCCGTCACCTCCTTCACCATAAAAGGGTTTGCCGTCGTCCGCGCACCAATCCACACACCCTCCATGCCGTAGCGCAACGCCAACTCCACATGCTCCGCCCGCGCCACCTCGCAACAAAACCTCAACTGTGGGAAATTCTCCTTCAGCTCCGCAATCCAGCGCAACGCCTCCTCGCCCCTGCCCTCAAACACACCCGGATGCGTCCTCGGCTTCCACACCCCGCAACGCACCATATCCACCTGTGGCACACGCGACAACGCATGTACCACCTCGCCCAGCTGCTCGCGGCTCTCCACGCTGCACGGACCTGCTACCATATAGGGCTTCTTGCCTTTCATACCACTATAACGCACAAAGTCGCGTTTTATTTCACCTCATGCCAAAAAAGACACACGCCCAACGGGCATGTGCCTTATTTTAAAGTCGTTTGTTGCAAAACCTTATTCGGCAGTCTCGGGAATGACCGAAACATACGAGCGGTCTTCGCGACCTCTCTTGAAGTTAACGACACCGTCGCAAAGAGCAAACAGCGTATGGTCCTTGCCCATTCCAACATTCTTGCCGGGGTTGTGGACGGTGCCACGCTGACGGACGATGATGTTACCTGCGATACAATGCTGACCGCCAAAAATTTTAACGCCTAAACGTTTGCTTTCGGATTCACGACCGTTACTGGAACTACCGACACCTTTTTTGTGAGCCATAATTTTCTATTTTTAAACGGTTTTACATTGATTTAGTTAATGCTATCGATCTTAATCTGAGTCAGATAGTCGCGATGGCCATTCATCTTCTGATAACCCTTGCGGCGGATTTTCTTGAACACCAACACCTTGTCACCCTTCAGGTGGCGTAGCACGGTGGCCTTCACGTTTGCACCGGCAATGTAAGGTTGTCCAACCTCGACGTTGCCGTCATTGTCTTTAAGCATCACGGTGTCAAAAGTAACCTCGCTGCCCTCGTCGTTGTGAAGACGGTTCACGAAGACCTTCTGATCTTTAGCGACCTTGAATTGCTTTCCTGCGATTTCTACGATTGCGTACATTGTGTTTAAAATATTTTAATTGTATAATTTACTGCATTTTCGGTGGCTTTCCTTGCCCACGAAACGGACTGCAAAATTACAACTATTTTTTGAACTGACAAAGTTTTTTTGCAACTTTTTTATCAACCCTCTGATTATCACCGCAATATTTTCCACCACCCACTTCCCGCCCACCCTTTGCCCATACCCACCCCCTAAAAACCAAACCTCACCCCCCTCCTTCTCTTTACATATATCCTATATTTATACTATATTTATCCTTTAGTTATACTTTTGTTTTTCGGAAAATAATAGAATAACTGAAGTATAACTAAAGTATTAATAGCGGAGAAACCCAAAAGGCACTCTGTTTTGAGCAACGCGCCAACACGCGCGCACCACAAGGAATAGGGAGGATGCTGAGAAACTTTTTTTTAATTCATGTGATGATTTTTGTGTAATTTTGCAGCCGAATAAAGAAATGTGGCAGACAGGCTATATCTGCCTAATTCACTAACTTAAAAGAAATAATAGTATGAATCGAAACAACAAGGTTATTTGGGGAACGGCGCTGGTGCTTATCGGCATCGCGTGGATTGTGTGCATTTGCCTTCACATCAATGTTCTGTTTGATGGGTGGTGGACGATGTTCATCATCATCCCTTCGCTCTGCGGACTATTAGGGCACTCAGATAAGACCGGCCCGGCCATCGGGTTGGGCGTGGGTGTGCTGCTACTGCTTGCCGAGCAGAACGTCATCAACTGGGACATGTTCTGGAAGATAGGACTGGCGGTACTTGTTATCGCGCTGGGACTGGGGATGATATTTGGCAATCCCGTGTCGAAAATAGCTTCGAAAAAGAAAAAGGAGACCTGCACTCCCCCTGTCCATACACTGAACCGCGACGGGAAGAACATCCGTGTGGTAAATGCGGCCTTTGGCGAGCAGAATTTGAGTTTTGGCGGCGAGGTGTTCGAGGGCGCAGACGTGAGTGCGTCGTTTGCCTCGGTGCATCTCGACCTGCGCAATGCCATCATCAACGAGGACGTGATGCTGAATGTGGACTGCAAGTTTGCGGGACTGAATATACTTGCGCCCGGCAACCTGCTTGTTAGGGTCACTGCCAACGCTACTTTTGGCGGAGTGGACGACAAGCGTCAGGTCATCATTTCCGACAACACCCATACGCTCTATATCTCCGGACAGTGCGTGTTCTCGGGGATAGAGATTAGGTGATTGATTGTTTGTTTTATCGTCTTAACGAATACGCCACTTCGCGAGCGTTGCCACAACAGTCGGAGAGGAAGATGCGGAGGTCGAGACTTTTGGCCGAGGATGGCACTTGGTTGAGGGCGATGCTGAGGGTGGCAGTTTTGCCGTCGAACTCTGCCAACACCCACTCGCCATTGATGAAGCAGCGGTATTCGCGCACACCCGACAGGTTGTCGCCCATCTTCATGTGCAGCGATGAGGCGGTAACTTTGCCTCCTTGCTTGAAGTTAAGTGGTTTGACGTAGGGTGCTGCGGTGTCGGAAGCGACAACGAAATTGCCAAAGACGCGCACGTCGGCTTCGAGCCAACGGCCGGGTTTGCCCTCAATCTTGCGTTCGACAATGCGGGTGGGCAGGGCTGAGAGATTGTCGTCGCGCAGCGTGCAGAGGACGAGTTGAGTGGGTTCGAACCCAATGACCAGCGGCACGCGCAGCTGCCACGTGCGATGGGGTGGATAGGGACTCTGCCAGGGCTTGACGGTGTAGATGGGCGAGATATAGCGACGGTCTTTCTGTATGCCGTGGAGCAGCAGGTCGTCGTAATAGGTCATGCCGGCAGGCATTTCTATTTGGTAGTCGCCACGATAGACGCTGAGCGGCCAGCGGACGGTGAGGCTGTCGGAGAAGAGATGATAGGATGGATGCTCGGGCACATCGTGCATGGGGACGAGTGTCTCGAAACGGTTGCGCACGTAGAAGCAGCGCACGACCTGGTTGCCGTTGAAGTCGGTGACGGCGACGGTGATGCGGTGGAGGGTAGTGTCGCTGTCGATGAAGCCGATGCTGCCGTCGCCAAAGGTGCGTGCAGGACGCATGGGGTCGCCGGGCAGACGGCGGGTGATGATATAAGGCTCTCGCGTAGCGAGATACTGGCTATAGTCGAGCTGGGCATTGATGGCACGGGTGTCAGCAAAGGTAATCTTGTCGACGCTGTATTGGAAGAAATGCTTGCCGTCGACCCAGATGTCGATGCGCTCATAGCCATTGCGTTGGGTGGAGCCTTCGGACATGTCGGTGGCGTAGACCGAAATATAGAAACGACCTAGGACGGGGATGGGATTGTAGACGGTGCCCATGCGACGGAACTTGGTGGACATGTCCACCTGCATGGGCGAATTGGTGCCATTGATGCGGGTGTTCTTGTCGACCGGGATGAGGCGGATACCCCTAATGGTAGGACGTAGGGTGTCGGGCAGGGTGATGCCATAGCGGAGAGGGTTGAGGCTCTGCTGGGTACGGGTGTCGCGCACTTCGTAGTGGAGGTGGGGTCCGCCGCTCATGCCCGTATTGCCGGCATAGGCAATTAGGTCGCCCTTGCGGACAGGTAGCACGCCTTCGGCAACGGTGGTGTCGAAGGTATAGCACTGGTTGCGTGCCTGAAAGTTGCGAACGTATTTAGCAATGGCTCCATGATAGCCGTCGAGATGGAGATAGACAGTGGTGATGTTGCCTGCATGATTGATATAAAGCATCTTGCCACCATCGTAGGCAGAGATGCGCAAGCGCGACACATAGCCGTCGGCAGGGGCGTAGACGGGGGTGCCCACGCCCTCATCACCACCCACACGGAGGTCGAGACCGCCGTGATAGTGGTTGGTGCGCACCTCGGCGAAAGTGCCGGACGGGGCGGGCGTAAGATGCAAGGGACAATCTAGTTGAGGTGTCTTCTTTGTCTGAGAGTTGGCAGCGAGTACAAATACTAAAAAGTAAAAACAAAAGACTAAAAGGCGTTTCATGAGCATTGTGTTGATATGTTGATTTAGTTTGACATCAATTCGCGGGCGGTTTGGAGTGCTGCAGGGGTGGGTGGATTGGAAGAAAGCATGACGGCTATTTCGGTGACACGCTCGTCGGGCTGCAACTCGCGGATGCGCGAAATGGTACGGTCGTCCTCAAGGGCCTTGGCCACCTTGAGGTGTTGCGACGCTTTGGCTGCAATCTGCGGGAGATGCGAGATGGCAACAACCTGCATGTGCTGCGCCATCTGCCGCATGATGGCACCCACTGCCACCGATATGTTGCCTGACACACCGCTGTCGATTTCGTCGAAGATGATGGTGGGAAGGAAACTGCGCTGAGTCACCACCGACTTGACGGCAAGCATTAGGCGCGAGAGCTCGCCACCCGAAGCCACCTCGGCCAACGGACGCAGAGAGCCGCCCTGATTGGCATTGAAGAGCAGTCGTACGTTGTCGTGGCCCATCGGACCATAGTCGGCGGCAGGCGTAATGTCGACAACAATGCGTGCCGCTGCCATGCCGAGCTGGCCTAAAATGGGCAGCAGCAGTTTTTCCAACTGCCCGCCAGCCTGTCGACGGCCAGCAGTGAGCTTGTCGGCAGCCTGCTGCATTTGCGCAAAAGCCTTGTCTACCTTCTCCATCACCTCGCGGATGCGGTCGTCGAGGTTGTCGGCCTCCTGCAGTTGTTGGTCGAGACGGTGCTGAATTTCAAGCAACGCCGCGACGCTGTCGACACCATGTTTTTTTTGCAACCGGTAGATGAGGTCGAGCCGTTCATTCACAAAAGCCTGTCGTTCGGGAGAGAACTGCAGCCGGTCGTTAAGAGAGGCGGCATCAGACATCATGTCCTGAAGCTCGATGATGCAGGAATCTACTCGCTGGTACAGCGTCTCCATATCTCCATGATATGCAGCCACGTTGGCCATAGCACCACGTGCGGCGAGAAGTCGCGACACGGCCCCGTCGTCACCGTCACAAAGGGATTCCATCGTTCCCAGAGCCTCCTTGATAGTGCCCGTGTGCTCCAGCAAGTGCGCCTCCTCCTCCAGTTGATGCTGCTCGTCCTCTTGCAGACTGGCCGAGAGCAATTCGTCGTAGAGGAACCTATTGTAGTCCATCACCTTATTATTCTCAGCATCCTGCGCCGTGAGACGCTCCAACTCATGTTTTAAATCCACATATTGGTGATAGAGCGACTGGTATTGGGGCAGCAATGCAGGGGTTGAAAAGCTGTCGACCAGTTGGGTTTGGAAAAGGCTTTCGGTGAGGGTGAGCGTCTGATACTGAGAGTGGATGTCGAGGATATGCGGAGCCAACTCCTTGAGCAGCTGCAAACTGGCAGGCGAGTCGTTGACAAAGGCACGGCTCTTGGCCGACGGTAGTATTTCGCGGCGAAGAATAAGCTGGTCGTCGTAGTCGGCATCGTACTGCTCGAAGAGGGGCTTCAGATTCAACCCTGCGATATCGAACACGGCTTCGACCAGGCATTTGCGCTCCTTGTCATACAGCACCTGCGTATCGGCACGCTGCCCCAGCAACAATCCCAATGCGCCCAACAGGATAGATTTACCGGCGCCCGTCTCACCCGTGATGACGGTAAACGAGTCGTCGAACACGATATCCGTTTCGCGAATCAGCGCATAGTTTTCAATATGAATGGTCTTGAGCATCTTTGGAAATTGAAAGTTGAAAAATGAGATAAACTACAGACCTTAGCCTCTATACATTAATCCAGTAATGGCATTATCCGTTTCAACCCATCCACCAAGGCATCTATATCCTCCCTGGTGGTATAGCAGGCAAAGGAGGCACGCACTGTGCCACTTATGCCGTAGCGGTCCATGATAGGCTGGGTGCAGTGGTGTCCCGTGCGGACGGCCACGCCCACTTTGTCGAGCAGCGTACCCACGTCATACGAACTGCTGTCGCCCACCAAAAAGGAGATAACACCCGCCTTATGGGGCGCAGTGCCATAGATGCGCAAACGGGGTATCTCAGAGAGCCTGCGGGTGGCATAGTCCAGCAAATCAGCCTCGTGGCGAGCGATGTTGCCGACACCCTCTTTCTTCATAAAGTCGATAGCGGCCCCCAGTCCCAACACATCGCCCACAGAGGGAGTGCCAGCTTCGAACTTGAATGGAAGCTCGTTGTATGTGGTGCGCTCGAAGGTGACATCCTGTATCATCTCGCCCCCACCCTGATAGGGCGGCAACTCGTTCAACAGCTCCTCGCGACCATACATCACCCCCACACCCATAGGCGCATACATCTTATGACCCGAGAAACAGTAGAAGTCGCAGCCTATCCGCTGCACATCCACCGCCATGTGGGCCACAGCCTGTGCACCGTCAATCAGCACCGGGACCTCATGTCGGTGGGCAATGGCGACAATCTCCTCGACGGGATTGACCGTACCCAGCGTGTTCGACACATGGTTGCACGCCACCATACGGGTGCGCTTGGTAAATAGGCCCTCGTAGGCCTTCAAATCCAGCACACCCTCGTCGCTGAACGGTATCACCTTCAGCCTTGCTCCCGCCCGCTCGCAGGCTAGCTGCCACGGTACTATGTTGCTGTGGTGCTCCATGCCCGACACAATCACCTCGTCCCACTCGCGTAGTCGGCTTCCAAATGACGAAGCCACCAAGTTGATGCTCTCGGTAGTGCCACGGGTGAAGACCACCTCGCGGTGGCTACGGGCACCAATAAACGCCTGCACCTGCCTACGCACCGCCTCATAGCGTTCCGTTGCCTGAGTGGCAAGATAGTGCGTCCCGCGGTGGATGTTACTATTCAGAGTCAGGTAGTAATTCGTCAACGCATCAATCACCTGCTTGGGTTTCTGCGTGGTGGCGGCATTGTCGAGATACACCAGCCGCTTATCGTACACTCTAGAATTAAGAATAGGAAAATCCATTTTTAAAAATTGAAAATTGAAAATTGAAAGTTGGCTGACGCGTTAAATATTCAAACAATTAAAAATTGCCTCTAAACTCTAACCTCTAAACCTATACCACACATACATCACCACCACTCCAAGCGTGAGCAACCCCAAAAAGACAAAAAACGCCCAGCTGCACCCCCGTTTGGGCAGAGGCCTGTCCTTGCGCATGAAAGCTCGCGCAAAGTCAATCTTGCGGTCAACATCCTCGTTGTTGTAAGTCTCAGACATGGGCTGCATGCTTTTTCTTGACGATGAAACGGACGACGAAGAAAAGTACAGCCGCACCGAGAAGGCCTATGATGATAATCGACAACTGGTGACTGTATTTCTCAATCACCTGCGGGTCGGCAGCACGGTAGGCAAGCCAGCCCAGCAGGGCCAGCACCACATTCCACAGACCTGCCCCTACGAAGGTGAAGAACGTGAAAGGCAAAAGGTTCATCTTCGACAATCCCGCAGGAATAGAAATCAGCTGGCGTATGACGGGGATAAAACGTCCCACCAACGTTGACACATTGCCGTGGTCGTTAAAGTAGACCTCGGCCCGCTGCACCTTCTCCTTTGACAGCTGCAAGAGATGCCCCACCTTGCTGTCGGCAAAAGCATAGATGATAGGCCGACCCAGCCAACGGCTGAGGAAATAGTTGACATACGCTCCCAGCAGCGCGCCCAGCGTGCCTATCAGCACTATCAGCCATACTTTCATGCCCCCCTTGGTGTCGGGATTGCACGCCACATACACCGCGGGAGGTATCACCACCTCCGACGGGAAGGGGACAAAAGAACTCTCCAACGTCATCAGCAGACCCACGGCCTGATAGTTCATGTGTTCGTCGTACCAAGCCAATACGTCTGACACAAAACCTGTCGACCCGCTGTCGGCACCACGCACCTGCTCGGCGACGTGCTGAGCCGACGACTCCGCATCCAAGGACTGTGCCGTCGCCATGCGGCAGCCAAGCAAAAACAAGAAAATCAAAAACAATCTTTTATTCATAATCAAAAAGGAAGATTATTTGAGTTAATAGAATCATTATTTCGTTCATACCCATTGATGACGCCCACAACCTCCGCATCTTGCGACAGATCGGGATATTGCACCAACAAGTCCGAGAGTCGTTCGGCATAACATGCCACATCCTCGGCAAGCAGCGCGAAAAGCCTGTTGCGCCGTCCCAGCCTATAGTAGCAATACACTAGCCGGACATCAAACAGGAAACGGTCGTCGGCCTCCGTTCTGGCACTCTCCATAAGGGCGGCAGCCTCGTCAAAACGGCACTCCGCGACATACAAGTCGGCCAAATCCAGCCAAAGTTCGTCATAATCAGGGTATAGGTTGATAGCACGACTATAGTGAGCCACAGCCTCCTCCACATAGCCCAGTTTCTCGCAACAATGGCCCAACTCATTCCACACAAAGCCATTGCGGTCATACTCCTTCAGCGAGTTGCGGATATATGAGTAGGCAGTATGGTAGTTGCCGGTGCGCATAAACAAGCCGCCTATGTTCAGCAACACAAAGTGACGGTTGTCGGTCCACTCAAGCATATCACGCAACGTCCGTACGGCATTACCTAGGTCTCCCATATTCATATACGCCTCCGACAGGCCATACGAGGCATCCTCATACCTACTGTCGATGGCGAGAGCATATTCAAAAGCGTCCACCGCCTTGGCGGCATTGGCATGTCCATCACGCATATAACAGCAGCCCAAACAATACCACGCCGTTTTACAATAAGGGTGGTTGTGGACATGGTTTGAGAAAAACCGCACGGCCTGTTCCAACCTTCCCTGCCAGTCCCAAATGAAGACAAGACTGCGGAGCGAACGCTGCTCGTCGGGGTTGTCTTCCACCGCCTTGCGATAATAGCGCACTGCCTGCACTGTATTTCCCAGTTTCAAATACTCATCTGCCACATTGCCATATATCATGCCCAACTCATACCCATCCGTTGCGGCCCGCAGATAATACTCGATACTCTTCTCCGCATTGCCCGTCATGCTGTAAAGCGTACCGAGGGTGTAAGCCACGTCGGTATTATCTTGATCCTCAAGTTCCAGCTGTTCCAGCAACCCTAATGCCTGCCTGTAGCGTCCTTTGACTCCCAGCAGTTGGGCCTTCCGCAGACGCATCTCGCCATTGTCGGGATACAGGCGCTCGCCCAATCCAACTGCCGCCTCCAACCCCTCCACATCCTGCATCTCCAAATAATAGTCAGCAATCACTTCCAACTCATCCACGTCGAAGAAACGTCGGCCGCCATCCTCTTCAAAGGCGAGGACAAGCTGCCGCACATCGGGCTCGAAATCTTTGAAACGGTCGGTATTCATCAGAAACTAATTCTTAACGTTAGGCCACCTTTGGTGGTCGAGTTGGGATAGGAATTGGGAATATAGGGAGTGTTGATATTCGTTTGGAAGAAAGCGCGCAACGTCAGCGACGTGCTGAGGGCGTACTCTGCCGACAGCTCGGCCATCCACACCTGGCTGCCCGATGAGATTTGGCTGATATTCTGGTTTATCTTGCGGATGTTGGTCTTGTTGCTGTTATAGGTAATATTCAATTGCAACACCACGTCGCTCTTCAAGTGGTGCACGCTCTCGCCAAACTTCACGTCCAACGCCACATCCTTAAAGCGATAGCCGCCGCCGAAGGTGATGCCGTCGCGTGTGGTTTCCGTAAGCTGATTGTTGGAGAAACTGAGCTGCAGCGTGCGGTTTTTCTGCACTGAGAAATTAACCTGCACACTATTGGTCATGCTCACCGACAGCCGCACCAAGGGATTGAACTGCTCGCTAATCTGCACCCCCTCCATGCTCAGCGGGGCAATAAAGTCGCCAGTGTTGTTGAGCACCGTCTCCACACCATAGTCATAACCTTCTTTGCCCGAGATAGCTGCATCGGTATAGTAGTTTCCTATCGTGTAGGTGGAAGAATAGCGGTGCGAGATGGAGATATTGTTGAACCATTTCTTCAGAGCCTGAATCTTGTTAAGACCCGTATACGACACCGACCAGTTGGGAAGAGGCAGCCCCAAGAACGGCGAGAAGGCATAACTGCCTGCATCACCGCCCAGATAGGTAGCAAGGAAACTGGTGAGCAACACAGTCTGTTGGTTAGCACTGTAGCCTGCGGGGTAATAGCCACCGTTCATCGTGTCGCGCACCATCTCATCGCACATAGGATTGGGATTGATAGCAGCCAGTCGACCGGCCACAATACTCCTGTTTGCCAAGAAGTTCTCGAACAGCAGGCTGTCGTCCATAAAGGTCGTGGCCATACTCCAGCAGGTAGTCGAGTAGCTGCCCGTCATCACATACGACAGTGGACCCACCACTTCATCCCATTCGCTCAAAAACTTGTAATAATACTCTTCGCGAGACTGATAGTTTTGCGAAGCGTTGACGTCAATCTTAAAATCGCGTATCGGCTCCACCTGTGCCTGCAGCGAGAGCATGCGATTCATGGTATTCTGATGAGGGGTGTTCATCAGCGAGTCGCGAGAGAGGAGATCATCACGCCTCAGACGTTCCACCAGACCATCGTTGTAGCCAAGCACAAACGAGGGGCCTGGCACCCAGCCATTGCGAGGATCCATGCCCAAGATACTGGCTGTGCCCATATAGCCTGGCAATACCGATCCCGTCGAATTGCTGTACTGCATGCCGAACGACTTGAGCATAGTGACAAAACGGATGCCAAACTTGCCCAACTCAGCCCAACGTTCTGCCGCTTCGACCCGGCGTACCGAGTCGGGATTTTTGGCTCGGGTTATGGAGTCTTGCGCCGCCTTCTCACGTTCCTTCTTGGTCATACGTTTGGGGTCTTTGGGCTGGACTACAGGCTTCTGCTTATATGCGTTCTTGATGAAATCGAACTTATTATATAGAGTCTGCAGCTGACCTGTAAGCGATGCTTGGATCTGGGTGGCATTGTTAAGTGTACTGCCTTGCGATGCCAATGCCTGCGTGGTACCGAGGAAGTTATACACCGTATGATAAGTAATGGGCATACGCAGAAAGTCGAGATATGGCAACTTAGTGATAGGCACATCCCATGTCAGGTTGACAGTCTGCTGGAAGTTCTGCATCGTTCCTCCATGGGCAGCCGATTGCCAAATGCTGTCGCGACTGCCACGAGTGTCTACCCTACCCACAGGTTCGTCTATGCGGGCATTGGCTGTGGCACTGTATTGCAAGTGGATGCTCTTACTCAGGTCGTATTGCAGACCATAGTCGCGTCGCCAAGTAAATTGCTTGAAATAGGTTGGCTTCATAATTACCAACGCAGCTCCACGGTTGCGCAACATCGTTTCCTCGTAGTCACGATAAATCTCTGTGCTGAACGAGAGACTCTTTGGTGTATAGTATAGGTTGAAGTCTTTGATAAACTTACCGTTCTTGCCATTGATGAATTTCGAACTCGACTTGGCAAACGGAGCGAACAGGCCTGGCTCCTGTGGCGAAAAGGCGTAGGTAAAACCGCCACGGTGCTGATCCTTGTTGTAATACTCCAACTCGTCGTCCGATGAGCGTTCACGGTTGTAAGCATAAGAGAAAGCAAAATTCTCTATGTCGTAGACATGGGGCTTTAACGCACTTTTGCCAGTTCGGTCCTTGCGCACATTGGTAAGGGTGATATTTGTGGTGGTCTTGCGTTCCTGTGCCATCATCTTCACACTGTCACGTTCCTCTTGGGTTTGGTAGGTCTTAAGGTCGTTGCGAAGCCGCACATCAGGATCCATCGGATTGTATTCGGGACTTCCTATCTGACGGTTCCAATCCATATAGAATGGGATATGCATACCCCATTTCTCGGGAAGGAACTTGCCTAACTCGAGGTCCAATATGCTCTGCATCTGCAAGGTATTCACCAACTCGAGCGAAGTGGGTTTTTCTTCCAAGTTGCCGAACCCTGCCGTGCGATAGGAGCCATAGAGCGACAGATTGCCTAAGTCTGCCAAATTGGTGCGAGCCAACGCCATGGCAGCGAGACCACCCCGATTGTTGAAGTCGGTAAGGCGCAGTTCGTTGAGCCACACAACGCACGATTTAGGCAGCATGTCGTTGCCATCGGTCAAGGACTCTTTCTTAGGATTGCGAACTCCCACCATGACAACTTTTACCTTACCCAGATTGGGTGAACCCAGAACAGTGTATTTTCTGTCGCCCACATACTCGCTGTAGAGCAACTGGCTGCTATAGGCCAAGTCGCCACTGCGGATAAGACGGTTGCGATTGGTCTTGATGTCAACAAAACGGGTAAGGTCAATCTCCACGTTGTTTGCCACCGGCCAAATAGCATAGGCATCGTCCCTGCCAACACCCCACTCAGTGAACTTGAGAGGCACCTCATATTCGTAATAGTTGTTGGTATAGTCGCTACCCAGTCTGACGAAGAGCACAAGGTCGTCATCGTCCATCGGGTCGTTTTGATTTTTTTTCTCTGCATGCACAAACATCTTCATCTTGCCATAATTGCGCAGGTCGTACTGGGTGCTACGATAGACAGCACGGGCATCGCCCGACGCGAGGTCAGTGATGTCGAGCATGAGGGCCTGCTCGTTCAGTTGGATGGCAGTGGAAGAACTAGTGTACCACTGTTCGCGCTCAATGTCGGGAGGCAGTACGTATGGCACCGGGTAGCGGCTGCCGTTTTCTTCGATGCTGACAGTGCTGATACTAAAGGAGGTGTTGGCACCGGTGCCAGTAGTGTAATCACCTGGCTGCAGAAGGTTTTCCGTATACTTGCGCCATGTGGCATAGACCAGCTCCAGCGTAGCGAAACGCAGAATGATAGGTTCTTCAAAGTCGCCCAAGAACATACGCATAAAACGAATGGACTGGAAACCGTTGAGCTTGCCTACAAGCTGGTCGTACTCTCGAATGGGTATACGGAACTGATACCACTTGCAGGTAGTGGTGGTACCGTTGGGCAGCAACACGTTGTTTGCCTCCTGTATGTCAACAATATGGTTTTCGCCTATCACCATACGCGAAGGGTCGAGTTCTATAAGGTACTGGTAGTAGTTCTCACCCTCGCTGAGAGTGTTGTCCTTGTTGATATCCTCTACGTTGGGATACATGTATGCCGCCGTAGGGTAGCTTTCAGTATTGTCGGCATCTACCACCGAATTGCCTTCGGGATTGGAGTAGTACTTGTAGCGTTCCACTATTTTCACGTCCTGCTCGTCGTAATCGCTACCCCGGTAGTAGTGGAAGTCGTCGGCAGAGGGGTCGGCGGATGCCTGCTGATAGGCCAACGACGACGTGCCATGCAACAAGGCTATTTGATTAAGATAGTCGGCGAAAAAGCTTTGCTCGTCGAGGCTCCCGTGTGTGCTGCTGAGGCCGTCGTATCCGATGTCCTGATAACGGCGGGATGATTCGTTGTTGTCGAACGCATTGACGATGGGTTGGGTGTTGGGCACGCGCCCCCAAATGGTGGTGTCGACTCCCGTCACCTCGGCAGAGGTAGGCAGACCATTCTCAAAGCTCTTGCGACCGTCACGTAGGATATCCTCGCTGATGTCGCCCAGATTGATATAGAGTTTGCCTCCAGTATGGTCAGGCTTGTCAATAAAGGGGTCCATGAGCCAAAACTCGAGAGTCTCAATGTTCTGCGTTTCGAAGTCGGTGTAGTCCAATTCACGCATTATGCCACCCCAACGACTCCGGGGCTGCGACAGTCGACCGTCGGCATCGATGCCAGCACTATACTGGGAGGGGGCAACATCATAATTGTATGGGCCACGTTCGTCTGGGTAGTAGGCTAGGTTGAGTTCGTAGATGACCGCAAGGTCGCCCGTGGCAATATCCTTGTTGGGAAAAACCTCCTGTTCAGCAATGCGGCGGGCGTAGGGCTGGGAACGGTCGTCATCAGTAATGTTACGAGGGCAGCCCGAGCCATTGTATCCCGTGCCATAGAATATTTGGTCAATACGATACCATGCGAGGCGGGCGCGGTTGAAACCGTAGGCCAGCCCTGTTCCTGGAGCCGTCTCGGGGAAACGGGGCAGAGAGAGCCGATAGTCTTGCGGGGTACTGGCAAGATGCCAGTAGGTGATGCCTTTGAGGTCGATGCTGCTCTCGGCGCCTTCAAAGTCGTCGATATACGACACACTGCCCTCTTTGCTACCCGTGCGAGAAAGACCTGGCACAAACTGGGCAAACTCAGCGGAAATTGTTAGATTGGAGGGGGCTTTGGTGTCAATGCCAGGTAATTTGTCAATCAATTTGGTAACAAAGGGAGCCTCATGCCGATAGTTAAGGTCAAGCCCCCAAATGCTGTTGCTGGTGGGTTCGTCGCCAAAATTGTTTTTCTGGGTCAATGGCTTTTCCGAGAGGTTCATAAATGTTCCACCGATGTTGAAGTCGGGCTGAATCTCATAGTTGAGATGGGCACCCAGCATGGTCTTCGACATCATGCTGAACGAGTTGTTCTCGCTGCTGACACTGATGGGCGTGCCACTGGATAGGATGCTCTCGTTGATGATGCGGACTGTGCCCATTGTGTAGTCGACAGTGTAATCGACATTCTCTATCAACGGCACACCACCCGCAGTTACCGTGACAGATCCTTGCGACACGCTGTAGCCCAATGAGATTTCGCCACTGACGGTACTGGAGTAATAGCCCTCAATATAGAACTTGTTTTTGTCAGCATATTGCTGTGCCAGGGTGCGGGTCATGGTATAGAGCGAATCGAAGCAATACTGCTTGGCGTATTCGTCGTCGCCCAGAATCTCACGGAGGTCGCGCCCAAAGGGTTCCACGAATGGGAAGAATATACGGCCTGTGGTGGACTGGATGATGCCGCCTTTGAATGCCGCGCTGTCGAACCAGTCGAAGACTCCGTCGGCGTAGTAGTAGTTTTGCGATGCGTCCATGCGGTCGAGGCCGAAGAGCTCGATGAGAGGGATTCCTTCCCGGGGACCGTCAGTGAAATAGCCTATGCCCACGCCGCCGTCACGACTCTCGTAGAGGACGTTGAGACGGAATTTGTCGCGCGATATCTGTGTGCTGCGCAGGAAGTAGACGTTTTTCATCATCAGCCGCCATAGGGGACTGCGCGTGTCAAGCGAAGTGCCTTTGATGAGTTTTACCACCAGAGTGTTGGGGTCGTTGATGCCGTCAGTGGTGAGTTCTCCGACCTGGTAGACGGTGGTATCACCCACCACTTGATATTGGAAGGCGACTGCCAACACTTGGTCGGCACTGAGGGGCTGGCTGAGGGTGATGAAGCCAAGTTGGGCGTTGTAGGTGTATTCGCTGCTGTTGAGCAGACGGGCACTCTGCACTTTCTCAAAGTCGGTGCCAGAGGTGAATCCCAGAGCCTGCATGTGGGAGGTGATGTTGTCGGTGTTGCGGATGGAAGAAAGGTTGATGACATCGAAGAGGTTGTTGCTGCCATTGGAGGGGCGCACCGAGCGTCCTCCCACCACACGGTCACTACTAGGATTGTTCTCGCCCAGGTCGGTGAGTGCGAGTATGTTCCGGTTGTTGGTAACGGCCGCGCCCACATTGGTGCGCCACACTTCCATCCGAATTATTCGTATGGGCGTGTTGGGGGTTGGCAGGGTGGACATGGCTTTGTTGTAGTTATCGTAGAAGTATTGGGCCACGAAATAATGGCGGTTTTCTTCGTATTCGTCGGCACGGATTTGGAATTCCTGCGTGGTGGCACCGCCCTGAACCTGCATGTTCTCGGTGCTAGTCTCTTTCTTTGAGACAACGGCATCGACGGTGAGCTTGCCGAATTTGAGCTTGGTGTGGAATCCGAAAAGCTGCTGGCTGCCCTGTATGAGGGTGGTGTTGAGGGGGAAGGAGATGTGTGCCGCCTCAAAGAGCTGCACAATATCATCCTCCTTACCAGCATACTGAAGTTTGATTTTGTTTTCAAAATCGAAGGTAGCCTGAGTGTTCCAGTTGATGTCGAAGTCAAAAAGGTCGCCTATCTTGGCGTTCATGCTAATCTGTATGTTCTCGTCGAAGTCGAAGTTGAATCGCCTGCGCTCGTTGTAGTCTATTTGGGGGTCGTCGCGGAAGGTGCTAACACCTTGGAAGGTAAGGTCGACACTGCCTGTAGGGTTAATGCTGATGTCGGGGATGGCGAGGAGGCCGTCAACTTTTTTGCTGATTTCGCTGAATCCAGGTATGCGGCTGAGCAGGCCGTCATCGGCCATGGTATCGCCTTTGGTGGAACGCTCGTTCCAATATTGCCGCATCAGCTGGTCCATCTGGTAGTCTTGATATTCCTCGAAGGTCATGTACTGGCGATTGATGACCATGTCGCCCACACGAGTGACTCGCACATAGCCGCCCGACTGCGCGTCGTATTCCACCGTGGTGGTGACACCCCCGTCGGGAGTCTGCGCTTGCGCAGGCACGGCCAGCAGCACAAACAATGCCAAGACCGCTATCGCTATACTATGAACTGAGGACTTCAAGAATTATTTGTTTAAAGGTTTGAGGTTAGGGGTTAACCATGTCAGGAAATTTTCAATTATCATAGTTTTTGGAGGGCTTGCTTGATGAGGTCTTCGACGGTGAGAGTGGCATCGAGTGTCTGCAAAACTTTGTCGGCAGCAGCCTTGGGGAAGCCGAGCATGACTAAGGCACTCAGAGCCTCCTCCTTATTGCGACTGGCAGCGGGCAGGGGAGCGATGGAAGCTGCGGTGCCAGACACCTTGTCCTGCAACTCCAGCACAATACGTTGGGCAGTCTTGGCTCCCACGCCTTTGACACGCTTGAGGAGCTTGTCGTCCTGCGCAGCAATGGCAGCCGCCAGTTCGTCGACACTGAGCGACGAGAGCATCATGCGCGCCGTTGCCGCCCCTACTCCGCCCACACCCAAAAGCAGACGGAACATCTCGCGCTCGTGGGGGTTGACGAAGCCATAGAGCTGATAGGTGTCCTCGCGGATGACCTCATGGACCCAGAGGCGCACTTCCTCCTTTGTCTGAATGGCACTATAAGTGTTGAGGGATATTTCGAGCAGATAGCCCACCCCGCCACAGTCTATCACTGCGGTGGCGGCGGTAAGGGAGGCTAGTTTTCCTGAGAGGTATTCGATCATTGGGATTGAAAATTGAGGATTGAGGATTGAAAATTGGACTGCCGAAGGCTTGGAACTGCACTTGCTCTATGCGGACGGGAAACACGGACTGTGGCAGGCAACGGAGAGACCGCGGTAGGCCTTGTCCCTGCAACCCTAGATAATCTAGAGGAGGTGTCGGCATCTTGATACTGGTAACCTATACCCAACGCAGGAGAGTCGTCCTTGAGGTGGTAGTCGCCTTCGGAGGGGTCGACGAAGAGCGGGTCTTCGTCCCATTCGCCACCCCGCACCAGAGAGTGAATGAGGGTAAATGAGACGGGTGAAGTGCTGTCGAGGCTGACGTTCATCTCACTGGCAAGGCTGCCGTAGACAATACAGTCTGTCATCAAGCCCTGCATGGGCCACACGTAGCGGACGCGTGTCGCTTCGTCGTCGTAATAGTTGCTAACCAGCAAGCTGGGGACGGTGCGGTTGTCGTAGCGCCAATAGTTGGCAAAGGTGCAGTGGCTAAAGTCATACCAGCCGCCATATTGTAGCGCGGCGGTGACCATACCGCAGTTGGTGACCAGCAGGTTGTCACCCACGATATAGGCGGTGTTGCAACGGAGGCCTGCAAGGGTGTGGTTGCGTATCTGCGTGTTGCTGATGCGGAGCGTGGGGTTGGCGTTGGCACAGCTGTCTATAGCGATGCCCATATACCCGTTTTCTACCACGGCGTGGTCGATGTAGTTGTCGACACTGCCCATACTCAGCCAAAGGTAGCCCCACTGTCCGGGCAGATAGTCGTACCAGCCATCGTGGCGTAAGGAGGTGAGCAGCACGGGTCGTTGGACGGTGCCTCGGATGTCGAGGGTTGCACTGTCGTAGACCCAGAGCACGGCATCGTTGGCGAAATAGAGCTCGTCGCCCTCTTGGAGATGCAGCGTGTGACGGCTGTCGACAACAGCATAGCCAACGACGACGTGGGGGAGGTCATGTCGCCAGTGTTCGCAATCAATGACGCTGTAGGCGTATGGGTTGCCAAACATGTCGACAATTGGCTTCCCATCGGTGCCGTGAAGGGTGTCGGTGGGGATGTGGTAGACGGCATTGCGTCCGTAGGCAGTGAGCGGGAGTCGTTGTACGCCGTCGTCGAGACGGAAGAGCACCGCGTCGTTGACGAGGAAGGGTTCGGTCTCGAGGTTGGGGTTGATGTTGGCACGGACGAAGACGAAGATGCTGTCGCCAGCAGCAATGTCGACATTGCGTGCCACCAAGTTGGTGTCGCCGTCCACATTGAGTCGGAAGCGCGAGGCTCTGCCTTCCTGTAGGGTCACCTCGCTGATGCGCACGGCATTGCGCGTATGGTTGTAGACCTTGAATTGTCGCGTGGTAGTGCCCATCTGGGTGAATACGGTGTCGAACGCCATTGTGTCGCACGAAAAGTCGAGCACAACACCCTCCGTGCGCCAATCTTCTTCTTTCCAGCAGGAAGATAGGAACAACGAGAAAAGGCTCGCAGCCAGCAGGATGATATAAGTCGGTCGTTTCGGCATAAAATGTGATAACGCAGAAAGGCGATTATTATTTCGTGTAGAGGTCAAAAATATCGTTAAGCCTCTTGGCACAAATGGGACAGAAAGAGGCATAGTCCCTCATCATGCAGTGCATGACAGGCCGATAGATGCCCTTGCTGTGGTAGCCCGCTCCCTCGTAGACTCCTAACGGGCCGTTCTCGCGGCGCGACACTTTTTCGTTGGCAGGAGTAGGAATGGGCGTGCCGGCAGGGAGCATGTCGGCCCACTTGGAGGCGAAGTCGACCAAAGTGGTGATGTTGGGTTCGGTGGGTTCAAGGGTGAGTGCGTGCATGTCGCCATAGCTCAGATTTTCGTCAACATACTCGTCGGCCAGTCCGCCGATGCTGTGGCCTAGTTCGTGTGGCAGCACCACATAGGCCATCTCGTTGAGCGAGCTCATGGCATAGAAGTTGTATATCGCACCACCGCCATATGTGGTGCTGTTGGCCATGATGACGATATGGTCGCAGGGTGTGGTGCCTATGGCATCGTGCAGCTGGAACAGGTGGGCGGTCATCAGGTAGCGGTCGGCATCAAAGGTGTTGTAGCTGGAACCCACAAGGCTGTTGACCCAGATGCCTTTGTTGGGGTCGGTGATGCCCGAATCCTCACCCGTGAGGGGAACACCCCACACGTTGAAGTCGGCGCGCCGTGAGGCAAAGGGTTCTTGACCCAATAGGAAGTCGCAGAACGTCTTCATGTCGCGTAGCATCTTCGCCGTGTCGGCCGGGCCATAGCCCTCAGGAACTATCACCACATCCATCTTCTTGTGACTGTTGCCCTTGTATTGCAATCTCACTGGCGACACTTCTACCTTAATCTGCGACACTCTGCGAAGTGCCCGCAATGCCGAGTCAGGGTCGAAACGATAGCGACATTGGGTTTGGTAGATCTGGTTGCTGTCGCGCCTTTGGAAACAGATGTTGACGGGATGCTTTGGCCACGGCAAACGCAGCACCTCCTCATAAGTTGCCACACTGTCTCGCCCCTGTGGGGTGTCGCGATATTCGCGGAAGAGGCTGTTGTATCCCCGGCTGTAGAGTTGCCGTCCGGTGGCAGGCTCCGACACCACGACACGATAGTCGCCATTGTCGAAAGGGTCGATAAGCTGGGTAAGAGAACCCGCCCAGAGGGGTATCCGCTCCACGGATAGGACCTTCACAGTGTCGTGATGGCGGTTGCCCACACGGTGGTAGTTTATGCGTAGAGTGTAATCCTCAAAATACTTTTTAAATCTCACATTCTGAGCCTGTAGCGGACCACCTAACAGCAGCCCGCCGACCATACAAAATAGCAAAAACAGTTTCTTCATATCTATTATTAAACGTCAAATCTATAAAAAAAGTATAGCAATTCAAAAAAACTTCGTACTTTTGCACGCTCAAATGATTACGAAATTATATACCGACAACCCCAATCCACGCGAGGTCCGACGCGTGGTTGACCTCCTCCAGCAGGGAGGCATCGTCGTCGTCCCCACCGACACGCTCTATGCCTTTGCCTGCAGCATGGAATTCAAACGCTCCGTCGAGGTCATCGCCCAACTCAAGGGCTTTTCACTCAAGAAGGCAAAATACTCAATGCTGTGTGCCTCACTCAGCATGGCTTCGGAATATGTGCGACCCATGGACAAGGACACCTACTCCCTGCTTCGCAGCTGCCTGCCCGGTCCCTACACATTCATCATGGATGCCAACAACAATGTTCCGCGCAACTACCTCAATCCCAACAAGACAATCGGAGTGCGTGTACCTGCCAACCCCATTCTGGAGGCCATTGTCGAGGCATTGGGCTGCCCCTTGATCGGCACCTCGGTGCGGCAGGTGGACAGTGAGCAGGAGGTGGAATACCTCACCGACCCCGAACTCATCCACGAGGCCTTTGGCAATCGCGTAGACATGGTTATCGACGGTGGCATTGGCGAGGACGAGCCCTCCACCGTTGTCAACTGCTCAGGTGGCGAGTTGGAGGTAATCCGCTATGGCAAAGGAGCTATTGATATTTAAAGATAATCCGACCACTCCGACAATTCAGATTATTCCGAAAACTCCGAAACTCCAATACCCTCCCATGAAGATAACCATCAACAACAATCAAGAGCTCTATTCCGGCAAATTCGGCTTCGTGGCGCAAGTGGTGGTGATGACCCTTGCCACCATTCTGGCAGCATACATTCTGCCTGGCGTACATATCAATTCGGTTGGCGCAGCCATCCTCACCGCCATTGTCATCGCTCTGCTCAACAGTTTCATCCGTCCCATCCTCATCGTCATCACACTCCCCTTCACCATTTTCAGCATGGGGCTCTTCCTACTCATCATCAATGCCGTCATCATCCTGCTCGCTTCTGGGCTGGTCAGCTCGTTCCACGTCGACGGATTCTGGAGCGCCCTGCTCTTCAGTCTGCTGCTCACATTGTTTAACTACCTGCTCGAAATACCCAACCGCCTCATGCGCCGACCTGAATACCAGCATTCCGACCAGGCCTCACCCGACATGCATGTCGACACCGACCCAGACGGATTCTCCTCCTACGAAATCATCGAAGACAACAACGACAACAACAATAACAACCAAAACCCATAAATCCCACTTATTCCATGCAGACATTCACAAGCGTTGCTGCCCTCACCGCAGCCATCCAAGAAGCCAAACAGGCACATAAGACCATCGGCCTCGTCCCCACCATGGGAGCCCTTCACGAA
This sequence comes from Bacteroidales bacterium, assembly GCA_016281475.1. Next base: position 2,419 of record JAEEIS010000026.1, on the reverse strand, counting down.
GGACACCTCTCCCTCGTTGCCCGCGCCTGCGAGCAGAACGACATCGTCGTGGTCAGCGTCTTTGTCAACCCCATACAGTTCAACAACAAAGAGGACCTTGCCAAATATCCCCGCACCGTCGAGGCCGACTGTGAGAAATTGGCAGCAGCCGGTGCCGACATCGCCTTTGTGCCCACCGTCGAGGAGATGTATCCCGAGCCCGTCACCACGGTCTACCACTTCGGTCCCATCGAAGAGGTGATGGAAGGACCCCGCCGTCCCGGCCATTTCTCTGGTGTGGCAGTTGTAGTGCGCCGTCTGTTCGACCTAGCCCAACCCGACCGCGCCTACTTCGGCGAGAAGGACTTCCAGCAGATTGCCATTATCCGCAACCTCTTGGAGCAAATCAAGTACCCCATCGAACTGGTCCCCTGCCCCATTGTCCGAGCCGACGACGGCCTCGCCCTCAGCAGCCGCAATATGCGCCTCAGTCCCGAAGCCCGCGCCATCGCCCCCACCATCTACGCCACCCTCCAGCAGGCTGTCGAGATGTCGGACTACGAGGATGTAGAAACTGTCCAACTCTGGGTCATGGACACCCTCAGTTCATTCCACGAGGTGACCCCCCTCAAGGAAGGTCTCTGCTTCGAGCCCGAATACTTCGAGATAGTCGACGACACCACCCTCCAGCCCATCACCGACTGGAGCGACACCCCCGGCATCGTCGGCTGCATCGCCGTCTGGCTCGACGGCGTCCGCCTCATCGACATCATCCGTTTCCGCCCAGAATAAAAGACAATCAACCTTTGGCGAAGTACACTCCCGCACCGTAAAGGGGTACATTGGTCATTCGTTCCTGTTCCCGATATGGACTCATCGAGAAACGGACGCCATGCATACTCTCATTTTGTTGAAGGAATGCACTCAACGATTTTGATTTTAGATTTTCTTCTGACTTCACTTCGACAGGAACTATATTAGTCCCATGTTGTATCATGAAATCAATCTCCATTGGGCTATTATCCTTGCTATAATAAAAAATGGACTGCTCGATACTTGCTGCCAGATGAGTACAAACAAAGTTCTCAGTGAACATCCCTTTGCCCTCTTTCATATCATTAGGAAGAATCAGTGTGGCTGGGTCAACTTCTGCCATTGCTCCGAGCAGGCCTACATCCAGTAGATAAAGTTTAAAGGCCGATAAATCCTCATACACCTTCAATGGCATCGTCGGACTGCTCGCCCGACCCACTCTAATAACGAGCCCTGCATCTATGAGCCATTGTATTGCCACCTCATATTCCTTTGCCCGGCCACCTTTCTTGGCAACACCGTAGATGAACTTCTTGTTTTCCTTTGCCAACTGCGATGGCATGGAACGCCACACTATTCCTATACGTTTTGACTCTTCATCTGTGGTATGTTTGGCAATGTCATTACTATATGCGAGTAGAATCTTATTCTGGACTTTTCTTACCGAATTTGGGTCATTTGTTTTCAAATAGGTCTTTACAACTTCTGGCATCCCCCCGACCAAATAGTACTCACGTAGCATTTGAACGAGTGTCTGGTGCAGACCTGTCAACATATACCAGTCTTTTTTCTGCAATTGCTCTGCCATCAAATCCCGCCCTCGCGCAATGAGAAATTCCGTGAATGACATTGGAAACATCCTTATCATATCGACCTTCCCAACAGGAAACGACTCACCATGCCGCAGCGTGATGCCAAGCAACGAGCCAGCAACACACACATGATATTCAGGGGCATTCTCACAAAAATATTTCAACGAAGCCAAACCTCTTTGTAACTCTTGTATTTCGTCCAGAATGATTAGCGTATCACCCGGCACAACTGGCACACCAGCAATGGCAGCAATGGCAAAAAGAACCCTCTCCATGTTGTAGTCCTGCACAAAAAGATTCTTTGCCTGCTCGTTTTCATCACAGTTGATATATGCAACATGCTTGTAGTGCTGTTTCCCGAAGTCAAGCAGACTATATGTTTTACCGACCTGTCGAGCGCCAAGCACAATAAGCGGCTTCCTCTCATCTGAATTTTTCCATTCAATCAACTGTTTTACAATATTCCTATACATATTTCTTGCATTATTTCACAATGCAAAGATACAAAAAAATGAACGAATATTTACGCAATAACTACAAAAAAATGAACGAATATTTGTTCACTCGTTACACTTTTATGAACATGTCATAACGTTTTAAGTTTTTTTTCCGACCTTCCGTGTCTACTTTTTATGATGCAACACTTTTCATGGTGCAACACATGTCTACTTTTCGTGGTGCCACAATACAACCTTTTTACAAATCCTCAAAATTTATTTTGCCTAAATATTACATTTCCTCATAATTTATACCGCCAAGTGATTACATTTCCTCATATTTTATACCGCCAACTGTACCAGCCTAATAAAGTAGAT
>JAEEIS010000190.1 GCA_016281475.1 Bacteroidales bacterium | reverse complement strand
GCGACATCCGCAACATCCTTGAGAAGAACTACCACGACATGCTCGACATCGAGTTCACCATTCAGGACGGCAAGCTGTATATGCTGCAGTGCCGCGTGGGTAAGCGTACCGGCGTGGCCGCTTTGACGATGGCTTTCGACATGCTGAAGGAAGGCCTGATAGACGAGAGCGAGGTGGTGATGCGCATATCGCCCGCCCAACTCGACGAGCTGCTGCACCCCATCCTCGATGCCGCCGACGAGAAGAAGCACACCGTGCTGGCCAAGGGTCTGCCCGCAGGTCCTGGCGGCGCAGTGGGTGTGATAGCCCTCACCAGCGAGAAGGCCAAGGAGTATCAGGCTGCCGGTATCAAGAATATCCTCGTCCGCGAGGAGACCAACCCCGAAGACGTGGAGGGTATGCGTGCTGCCGACGGCATTCTGACCGCTCGCGGCGGTATGACCTCACACGCCGCTCTGGTGGCCCGTGGTTGGGGCAAGTGCTGCATAGTGGGTTGCGATGCCGTGAAGATTGAGATGGAGCGTGCCTCTGTCAGCACCGACGAGTATGGCAAGAAGAAGGTCAACGTAGAGGAACACGGCTCAGTGACCATCAATGGCAAGGTGTTCCACGAAGGCGACCTGCTGAGTCTCAACGGCTCGAAGGGCTGGGTGTATGACGAAGAGGTGAAGATGATTAACGCCACTGAGAATCCGCTGTTCCAGCAGTTTATGAAGCTGGTCGACAAGTTCCGCAAGATGGGTGTCCGCACCAATGCCGACAACCCTGAGGATGCCCAGAAGGCTATTGACTTTGGTGCCGAGGGTATCGGCCTGTTCCGCATCGAGCACATGTTCTATGGCGAGAACAGCGAGGTGCCGCTGGAGAAGCTGCGCAACATGATATTGGCCGACACGCTGGATGCCCGCAAGGTGGCCCTGGCCGAGCTGGAGCCCTATGTGCGTGAGAGTGCCAAGGGTACGCTGAAGGTGATGGACGGCAAGCCCCTGACCTTCCGCCTGATGGATCCCCCGCTGCATGAGTTTGTCCCCCAGACAGAGGATAAGCAGCGCGAAGTGGCCAAGGCACGCGGCATAGACTTCGATAAGCTGCACGCCCGTATAGAGGGTATGCACGAGGTGAACCCGATGATGGGTCTGCGTGGTGTGCGTCTGGGTATCATCTATCCCGAAATCACCGAGATGCAGTTCCGTGCCCTCTTCAGCGCCACGGTGGAGCTGCTGAAGGAAGGCCACGACCCGCATCTGGAAATCATGGTTCCCCTGACCATCAATGCTGCCGAGCTGAAGCATCAGAAGGCTCTCGCCGACCGCGTGAAGGAAGAGGTGGAAGCCAAGTATGGCATGAAGTTCAACTACAAGTTCGGCACCATGATTGAGATACCGCGTGCCGCCTTGGTTGCCAACCAGATTGCCGAGGTGGCTGAGTTCTTCAGCTTCGGCACGAACGACCTGACGCAGATGACCTTCGGCTTCAGCCGCGACGACGTGAACGCTATCGTCAGCAAGTATGTCGACGAGAAGATTATCCCCGCCGACCCGTTCAACAACTTCGACACCGAGTGTGTGGGCGAGTTGGTGAAGATAGGTATCGAGCGTGGCCGTAAGACCCGTCCCGAACTGAAGTGCGGCGTGTGCGGAGAGCACGGTGGCGACCCGACGGCAGCCGAGTTCTTCTACAAGAACGGCATGACCTACGTCAGCTGCTCGCCGTTCCGCGTCCCCGTGGCACGTCTTGCCGCTGCCCAGGCAGCCATCAAGGAAGCCAGAGAGAAGTAAGTGATAAATAATGAGCTTGTGAGCTTTGAGTTTTAAGCCGTAGGTGGCTGCCTTTGTCCTGCACTTGAAACTTGAAGTTCACGGCTTAAATAAAATGTGTTTATTAATATGACAATCAAAGTATGTGTTGGCAGTTCCTGCCACCTGAAAGGGTCGTACGAGGTAATCGAAGCCTTCAAAGAGGTACTGAAAAAGTATGATGTGGAAGATGTCATCGATTTGCAAGCCAGCTTCTGTCTCGGTCATTGCGCTTTGGGCGTAACGGTCGGATGCGAAGGCATGGAGCCCTCGGAACGCGGCCCACAGGTGGAAGAAACACCAGAGGGCTTCATTTTGCACAGCGTCAACGCTGGCAATGTGGAGGAACTGTTTGCCAAAGAGATTTACCCCAAACTATTCATTAACTAATACAATACTAACACAACAACAATAGAATCATGTCCGAGTATTTGGAATTCAAGACTGTTCAATGTAAAGACTGCTACCGCTGCCTTCGGGAATGCCCGGTGAAGGCCATCAACATCAAAGACCACCACGCGCAGATTATCGAGGAGCATTGCATCCTGTGTGGGCATTGCACCAAGGTGTGTCCGCAACATGCCAAGATAGAGCATAGCGAGCTGCCCGTGGTGCGCGAGCTGCTGAAGAGCCATGTCCGCGTGGCTGCCACGGTGGCACCGTCGTTTATTAGCAGTCTGGGTCAGGATGATTTCTCGATACTACGCATAGCATTGGCCAAACTTGGCTTTGCCGTTGCCGAAGAGACTGCCGTGGGGGCACAGGCCGTCACGGAGGAATACAAAAGGGTGCTGGCCCAAGGCGAGATGCGCAATTTCATTACTTCGGCCTGCCCGGCAGCCTGTCGCCTGATACAGATGTACTACCCCAAGGCCCTGCCTTATCTGGCCCCTGTCGACTCGCCCATGGTGGCACATGCGAAGATGCTGCGCCGCAACGACCCGAACCTTAAGCTGGTGTTTATCGGCCCCTGCATCGCTAAGAAGCGCGAGGCCGACGAGCATGCAATAGATGCCGTCATCACCTTTGAAGAGCTGTTGCAGCTATTTGAGGAGAACGGTATCGATCTCAACACTATAAACAAGCTGACGGTGGGTGATGAGACCACGGTGGCCAACCGTGCCAAAGCCTACCCCGCCACAAAGGGTATTATCCGCTCTTTTGATGCCCTGCCTGAAGGTTACCGATACATGTCGGTGGACGGTGTGGACCGCATCGCCGACGTGTTGGAGAATATAGAATCGATGGACCACGTGTTCGTTGAGATGAATGTGTGCCCCGGCGGCTGCATCAACGGCCCCTGCGCCATAGTGAACGAGGGCGGCGTGATAAAGGCTGAGGCTGACATTGGCCGCTATGTGGAGCATGAGATGGCCACGCGCAAGCACCTGCCCGCTCCAGAGGCGGGAGTGCAGCTCGCCTACGCCCATCCGCGACTGCGCGCCAAGAGCCGTCCGGCCACGGAGAAGGAAATAGAGGACGTGCTGCGCCGCACAGGCAAGCTGACCAAGGCCGACGAGCTGGACTGCGGTGCCTGTGGCTACCGCACCTGCCGCGAGAAGGCTTGGGCTGTGGTGAACGGCTATGCCGACATCGACATCTGCTTGCCCTATATGCGCAAACGTGCCGAAAGCCTGGCAGTGGACATCGTTCGCAACTCGCCTGAAGGGGTGATGATTGTCGACCCCGACATGAAAATTGTGGACATCAACGCTTCTGCCATGAAGATGCTCGGCCTCAGCGGCACGCCGGAGAGCGTGGTGGGCCGTCCGGTAGCAGAAAGTTTCCAGCCGATAGACTTCTACAACGCTTACACCAAGAAGCAACGCGTGGAGAACCCACAGCTGCATATTACTGCCACCAACCGATACCTGAGTTTGACGGTCAGCCTGTTGAGCGAGCAAAATCTGCTTTTCGGCTTGATGAAGGACATTTCCGACATGGTGAACTACGACAAGAAGCTGGAAAAGGTGCGTATGGACACTATCACTACCACCGACGACCTTATTATGAAGCAGATGCGCGTGGCACAGGAGATAGCCTCGCTGTTGGGCGAGACCACCGCTGAAACGAAAGTGGCCCTGCTCAAACTGAAGAAAACACTCTCTGACGGTCAGGGAGATCTTGGCGTGGATGGTCGCCCGACAGATTGGAAAACAGCTAAGATATGAAACAACTCTGGATTGACTATGGATACACCTCGCTGAACCACTATGGCGAGGAACTCTGCGGCGACAACGTTGAGATGTGCGTGTGCGACGACTGGACGACGCTTGTTCTGGCTGACGGGCTGGGCAGTGGCGTAAAGGCCAATATCCTCTCTACGCTGACCAGCAAGATACTTTGCACGATGACTGCTGGCGGTGCCGACATTCAGGACTGCGTTGAGACCATTATCCAGACCCTGCCGGTGTGCAAAGAGCGGCAGGTGGCCTACAGCACGTTTTCCATAATACATGTGAACAACTTGGGTGAAGGCCATCTCTTTGAATTCGACAATCCTGAGGCCATCTGGTACCACAATGGACATACGACAGACTTTCCAAGGACCGAGTTGGACATTTGTGGCAAAAAAGTGTACCATACCGAGCTGCATCTGGAGTCGGGTGACTTGGTCTTTGTGATGAGCGACGGTACCATACATGCCGGCATCGGGCAGATGCTGAACTTCGGCTGGCAGCGCAAGGAAATAATGGAGCACCTAGACCATTATGTGAACGCCCATATGTCGGCCCGTGCGGCGGCCTGTCTGCTGGCATCGGCTTGCAACGACCTATACCTAGACCGCCCCGGCGACGACACCACGGTTGCAGCCGTCCGCCTGCGTCCACGCTGTGAGACCCACATCATGGTGGGCCCGCCAGTGGACAAGGAGAAGGATGCCGAATATGTGCAGCACTTTATGAGTGGTGCCGATAAACGCATTGTGTGTGGTGGAACCACATCGCAGGTGGTGGCCCGCTGTCTGGGCCGCGAGCTAAAGACGAGTTTCGACTTCCCCGACAAGGAGGTGCCGCCTATTGGTTTTATCGACGGGATAGACCTCACGACCGAAGGTGTCATCACCCTCCGCCGCCTGCTGTCGCTGTCGGAGAAATACGTTTCAGCCAAGGACCTTACTCCCAAGACCTATGCCAAGAAGGATGGGGGCTCGCTGTTGGCCAACATCGTCTTCGAGGAGGCCACCCATATCGTATTCTTCGTGGGACAGAATGTCAATGCCGCCCATGCCGGACTGGAGATAGACATTACTATGAAACTCAAGCTCGTCGAGCGTCTGGCCGACAACCTGCGCAAGATGGGCAAGATTGTAACGGTAAATTACGATTAAGAATAAAAGGAAACCTATAGAAGCTGTTTAAATTTAATTCAATGTTTTTCTTAAAGCACATATACGGCATCTTTTGCTCCTTTTTTCGGTTACAATGGAACCCCATTGCGCCCTCAAAAAGGAGCAAAACCTGCTCGTCTATCTGCATAATAAAATTCATCAATCAAATTTAAACAGCTTCTTACTTACAATCATTGAGATATTATGGAACAGAAACTATTCGATACTAACGTACAATGGATTAAATACCAAGTCCTGATGGAGGTTATCCGCAGGGCATACGACGGCGGGCTGGAGAACGCCTACACTATCCCTCGCACCATCGCCCCAGGGCCCAAGGCTGAGACACGCTGCTGCATCCACAAGGAGCGTGCGGTGCTTATGGACCGTGTGCAGATGGCTATGGGAGGGGACAAGAGCAACCCCAATGTGGTGGAGGTACTCTACGAGGCTTGCGACGAGTGCCCGGCTGGCGGCATGATTGTCACAGACGTGTGCCGTGGCTGCCTCATGCACTCGTGCAAGGAGGTGTGCCCCAAAGGAGCCATTACCATTGTGGACCATCGCTGCCATATCGACAAGACGAAATGCATCGAATGTGGCAAGTGCGCCACAGCGTGCCCCTATAGTGCCATCATTGCTCAGAAGCGGCCCTGCATCAAGAGCTGCAAGGTGAAAGCTATCAGCATCAACGAGGAGGATAAAGCCGTTATCGACAACAACAAGTGCATTGCATGCGGTGCCTGCATCGTCAGCTGCCCATTTGGTGCTATCAGCGATAAGAGTCTGGTCCTTGACATTATCAAGATGTTACAAGAGTCGGAAAACAACACCCGCTATCGTTGCTACGCTGTCATCGCGCCTGCCATTGTCAGCCAGTGCCGTTTTGGCCGCATCGAACAGGTCGTTACAGCCATCAAGAAGCTGGGCTTCCATCAGGTTGTTGAAGCGGCGTTGGGTGCCGATATCACTCTTTATAACGAGGCGAACGAATTCAAGGAGAAAGCCGAAACAAGCGAAAATCCCGTGATGACCACCTCGTGTTGTCCGGCCTTTGTGCGTTTTGTGGAGACGAACTTCCCTGAGCTGAAAGATGCCATTTCCTCGTCGGTGTCGCCTATGGTGATGACAGCCAAACTTATCAAACACAGCGACCCCACTGCCAAGGTGGTATTCATTGGTCCCTGTGCGGCTAAGAAAATGGAGTACACCCTTGAGAAAACAGGTGGCATGATTGATAGCGTGATGAGTTTCGAAGAGCTGCAGGCTTTCGTTGATGCACGGGGTATTGATACCACTCAGTGTGAGGACACCATTCTCGATAACGCCTCGTTCTATGGCCGTATTTTCGCTAAGAGCGGGGGTATAGCACTGGGCGTGGCCGACGTGGCCAAGTCGCTTGGTGTGGATGGGGTGAAGCCGTGTGTGATGAACGGTATCGACCAGTGCCGTCAGCATCTGACTCTGTTGCGCGCCAAGAAAGAGACGGCCAACTTCTTCGAGGGCATGGCCTGCGATGGCGGATGTGTCGGCGGTCCTCTCAGCATCACTCGCTCGCCACGCAATGTGTTCGATGTCGACAAGTACGGCAATTCCGCAAAGGAGAAGGACATCGACGGTTCCGTCAGATTGTACAAGATGACCATGAACGAATAATCACATTTAAACACTACATATTATGATTGAAAAAATTAGAAAAGACCTCGAGGCACTGGGTATCACCGGTGTGAAGGAGATTTATTACAACCCCTCATACGAGGACCTGTTCAAAATGGAGATGGACCCCAGCCTGACAGGCTATGACAAGGGCCAGCTCACCGAATTGGACACCATCAATGTGATGACCGGCATCTACACCGGCCGTTCGCCCAAGGACAAATATATCGTCATGGACGAGAACTCGAAGAACACCGTGTGGTGGAACACTCCCGAGTATCCCAACGACAACCACCCCATGAGCGAAGAGGTGTGGGGCCAGATGAAGAACCTCGCCAAGAAGGAGCTCTGCGGCAAGAATCTCTTTGTGGTGGACGCTTTCTGCGGTGCCAACAGAGACACCCGCATTGCCGTGCGTTTCATCATGGAGGTGGCATGGCAGGCTCACTTCGTGACCAACATGTTCATCAAGCCCACCGCCGAGGAGCTGAAGGAGTTTAAGCCCGGCTTCACGGTCTACACCGCCTCGAAGGCCAAGGTGGAGAACTATAAGGAATTGGGTTTGAACAGCGAGACTTGCGTGGCCTTCAACGTCAGCAGCCGCGAGCAGGTGATTCTGAACACCTGGTACGGTGGCGAGATGAAGAGAGGCATGTTCTCAATGATGAACTACTACCTGCCGCTGCAGGGCATCGCCTCGATGCACTGCTCCGCCAACACCGACATGGAAGGCAAGCACACTGCCATCTTCTTCGGCTTGAGCGGCACCGGCAAGACCACCCTGAGCACCGACCCCAAGCGTCTGCTTATCGGCGACGACGAGCACGGCTGGGACGACGAGGGTGTCTTCAACTTCGAGGGCGGCTGCTATGCCAAGGTCATCAACCTGGACAAGGAGAGCGAACCCGACATCTACAACGCCATCAAGCGCAACGCCCTGTTGGAGAACGTGACGGTGGATGCCAACGGCAAGATTGACTTCAAGGATAAGAGCGTGACCGAGAATACCCGCTTGAGCTATCCTATCGACCATATCGAGAAGATTGTCCAGCCCATCTATGGCAAGAGTTCCGGTCCTGTGGCCGAGAACGTCATCTTCCTCAGTGCCGACGCTTTCGGCGTGCTGCCCCCCGTCAGCATCCTCCCTCCCGACCAGTGCAAATACTACTTCCTGAGCGGTTTCACCGCCAAGCTGGCAGGCACCGAGCGCGGTATCACCGAGCCCACGCCTACCTTCAGTGCCTGCTTTGGCCAGGCTTTCTTGGAACTGCATCCTACCAAGTATGCCGAGGAACTGGTGAAGCGCATGGAGAAGAGCGGTGCCAAGGCCTATCTGGTCAACACCGGCTGGAACGGCACTGGCAAGCGCATCAGCATCAAGGACACCCGCGGAATCATCGACGCCATATTGGACGGCTCGATTGAGAAGGCCCCGACGAAAAAGATTCCCTTCTTCGACTTCGAGGTGCCCACCGCACTGCCCGGCGTAGACCCCAAGATTCTCGACCCGCGCGACACCTACGGCTGCGCCTGCGAGTGGGAGAGCAAGGCTAAAGACTTGGCCTCGCGCTTCATCAAGAACTTTGAGAAGTTCACCTACAACGAGGCTGGCAAGGCATTGGTTGATGCCGGTCCCAAGCTGTAAGTGAATTGAAAATTGAAAAGTGAAAATTGAACTTTTTCAGGTGTGGGAATGCCCGCCGCCGTGAAGTTTCAATTTTCACCTTTCAATTTTTAGTATTTATTCATTAATTGGATTGATATGAAAAAACTAATGTTAACTATTATGGCGGTTGCTGCCATTGCGGGTAGCGTGACGGCACAGCCAAAGCGCATCACGTTGGACGACATCTGGTCGCGTGCCACCTTCCGTCCCAGCGGCATCTCTTCCATCCGTTCGATGAAGGACGGCGAGCACTATTGTGTGCTTACCCGCTCGGGCATCGAGAAATACAGCTACAAGACTGGCGAGAAGGTGGGTGTGGTGTGTGCGTTTGTCGACCCCATGCGCAAGAAGGTCAAGCCCTTGCCTCCCATCGAGTCGTACGAGTTCTCGGCTGACGAACAGAAGATATTGCTCAGTGCCGAGTTCGAGCCCCTCTACCGCCACAGCGGCGTGAGCAGCTATTATGTCTACACCGTGGCCGACGGCACCATGCAGCGCATCACGATGGAGGGCAAACAGCGCCTCACCACCTTCTCGCCCGACGGCAAGATGGTGGCCTATGTGCGCGACAACAACCTCTACATCATGGCCCTCAATTCGCTGAAGGAAACGCAGGTGACCTTCGACGGCAAGTTCAACGAGGTCATCAACGGCACCACCGACTGGGTCTACGAAGAGGAATTTGCCATCACACGGGGTTTTTACTGGTCGCCCGACAGCAAACGCATCGCCTTCTACCGCTTCGACGAGAGCAAGGTGAAGCAGTATAATATGCAGATGTGGGGCGAGCTGTACCCGGAGAACTACACCTACAAATACCCCAAGGCGGGAGAGGACAACAGTGTGGTGGATGTGCTCATCTATGACTTGGAGTCGCAGAAGACCATGAAACTCAACATTGGCAGTCAGAATGACCAATACATGCCCCGTATCCAATGGACGCAAGACCCCAACGTCTTGGCCATGATGCGCATGAACCGCCTGCAGGACAAGATGGAACTGCTTTTGGCAGATGCTCGCACTGGAGCCATCCGGCCCCTCTATACCGAGGAGGACGAGGCCTACGTGGAAGTGCCCGACACCTGGATGTTCCTCAAAGACGGCAAGCACATGCTGCTCACCTCCGAGCGCGACGGCTACAACCACATCTACATGTACGACCTCGACGGCAAACTGGTCAACCAGATTACCAAGGGCAGCTACGATGTGGTCTCCATCTGCTCGGTCGACGAGCGGGAGGGCGTTATCTACTATCTCTCCCACGAGACATCCCCCCTCAACAAGGAACTCTATTCCATCGATTTCAAAGGCAAGAAGAAGAAACGCCTCAGCGACAAACCCGGTTGGTACAGTGCCTCCTTCAGTGCCAATAGCAAGTACTACATCAGCACCTTCACCGATGCCAACACACCGCCCGTCTATACGCTGCATCTGAACAACGGCAAATTGCTCAAAACCCTCGAAGACAATGCCGACCTCTGCGAGCGTATGCGTGAATACGGCGTAGGCCACAAACAGTTTGGCACGCTGACCACCACGCTGGGCTCGGAGTTGAACTACTACATCATCCTGCCTCCCGACTTTGACAGCACCAAGCGTTACCCCCTCTTCTTCTACGTCTATGGCGGTCCCGGCAACCAGCAGGTGACCAACAGCTACGGCTACAGCGACTACTACTGGTTCCACATGCTGGCGCAGAACGGCTACGTGGTGGCCTGTTTCGACGGTCGCGGCACGGGTGGTCACGGTGCCCACTTCAAGAAGATGACCTACAAGAACCTCGGCAAGATGGAATGCGAAGATGCCTGCGAGGCGGCGCGCTGGTTTGGCAAGAAGAGCTGGATTGACGAGAACCGCATCGGCATCTTCGGATGGAGCTTCGGCGGCTACCTCTCCACCCTCTCCATCCTCAAGGGACACGATCTGTTCAAGAGTGCCATCGCCGTCGCCCCCGTCATCACCTGGCGCTACTACGACAACATCTACACCGAGCGCTTCCTGCAGCGTCCGCAGGACAACCCGCGCGGCTACGACGACAACTCGCCGCTCAACTTCGCCAACCTGCTTGAAGGCAACTACCTCCTCATTCACGGCACGGGCGACGACAACGTCCATTTCCAGAACGCCGTAGACATGGTCACCGCGCTAGAGGCTGCCGGCAAACAGTTCGAATTCCGCATCTATCCCAACAAGAACCACAGCATCTATGGCGGCAACACCCGCCACAATCTCTATGAGCTGATGACCGACTTCATCTATCGCAAACTGTAAGTAATTAGTGAATAGTGATTGGTGATTAGTGAATTGAGGCTGTCGCAATCATTTGTCGAATCACTAATCACTAGTCACTAATCACTAAAAAAAAATTCTTAATTCAAAAAAAGTTCGTATCTTTGCACGATTTTATTTCGTACCTATGAAAAAGATTCTTATAGTTCTGACCCTGTTCGTTACGATGTCTGTTGCCGCTCAGGCACAGTTTCTTAACTTCGGTATCCGTGGCGGTGCCGGCATGGCTGTGCACGTCGACGACCTTGCCGACAACAGCCCCATTATGGCTGCCAACCTAGGCGGTTTTGTCACTTTTGGCTTCACCAATGCGCAGTCGCTTCTGGCCGAAAACTTCTGCCTTCAAGCAGGACTCAACCTCATCCGTCGTGGCTCCTACTTCCAGGAAGTGCTCGAGGGCATCATGTCCATCCGTCAAGGCAAATACGATGCATGGTATGTCCAGCTGCCCATTCTGGCCTCATTCCGCTACGAACTGCCCATCCGCGAGCCGGGCCATTATGCCCTGCTCTCCGTCGGACCGGCTGTCAGCTATGGCATATTCGGCACGCTGCAAGACAAGAAAATCACCCCACGTCTGCCTCAAAGCGACTGGAACTACGACATCTCCGTGCCGGTATTCAACGCAATGAAACCCCTTGATGTCAGCATCCTGTTCGGCGTCGGCTATGAATATCAGGACCTCAGCGTGATGCTTCAGCTCGACTATGGAATGTTGGCGGTGGCCACTTCGCCCGATGCGTTGAACATCAGTCAGGAGGCTCCGAAAATCAAGGAAGTGCCCTTCGGCAACAACTTCGCTTTGCTGCTCACTCTCGGCTACCAATTCCCGATACGATAGTATCGGTCTGGTCTGATAATATATTAAAACGGTCATGCATGAGAATGCATGGCCGCTTTTTGCTAATATAGAAAGAAATTAACAGCTTGGAATGTAATAAAAAGGCATTATCTACGTTATTGCAGACATGAAACATATCATCATACTATGTGCGGTGTTGCTCTGTTCCACATCATTGTCCTATGGGCAGACAGACACGTTGAGGCTGTCACTAGATAGTTGCATTGCTTATGCCATGAAAAATAACACCGTGGTACTCAATGCAGAACTACAGAGCAGACAAGCTGCGGCGGCATTGGGTGCAGCGTTGCTGCGATTCACACCGTCGTTGTCGGCATCGGTGGCAGAGGATATTTCAATATACGGAGGACAACTGTCGCCCAGCACAAGTATGGGCGCAGGTGGCAGTATCACGCTTTTCAACGGACTGTCCAACTACAACAATTATCGCAAGAGCGAGGTGCAATGTGTCCAAAGTGCCTATGAGAAAACGAAAAGTGGCAAGGACGTATCGATACAGATAATCAGTGCCTATCTTGATATCCTCACCAATCGGGAACGCTTAGTCTATTTGGAGCAGGTGTTGGAAAGCGCACAGGCACAGTTGGCCGAAGGAAATGCCAAGATGCTCGCGGGTTCCATCCTGCCTAGCGACTACCAGATGCTTGATGCCAGCTTCCAGCGGGCGCAGTGTGATGTGGAGAATGCAAGAATCAGTATTACGGTAAACACATCTAAGTTGCGCAAACTGATGGGACTGGAGCCTGTGACCGTTATTGAAGTACTCCCACTTGTATCTGAGGACACGATGACGCTAGTATTGCCAACCTCGGATGCCTTGAAATGGATGCCCGAGATGCGCATCAGCGAACTTGAGGTACAGAAGGCACAATATGATTTAAAGATGGCCAAGGGCGGCTATCTTCCATCGCTTGGATTGAATGCGTATGCCTCAGTATATGGTGGCGACAACCAGCGCACGGATGGCAGCGGATACCTTATCGCCAATGGCGGCTTAAATACCAATGTGTCGCTAGGTCTCTCCATCCCTATTTTACAGCAGGGAATGAATCGGACGCAGGTAAAGCAGTCTCAGTTGGCATTGCAACAGGCCGTTCTCCAACAGGAGGAGACCCGGCGTGAAATAGTTGAGACTATGGAGGAACGCTACTATTCGGCACTCCAGGCACGCAATAGCTATGCGGCCTCCAATAGCGTGATGCGGGCCAACGAGTCCACCTATCGCGTCATGCAGGCCAAATATAAGGCAGGCAGCATCAGCACTGTGGACCTCTTGCGTCAGCAGGAGAGTTATCTGAATTCGGTGAACGATTACTTACAAAACAAGTATACATACGTCCTGAGCATTAAAATACTCAATATTTATTTGGGTAGAGATTCAAAATAATCCAAATCTATATCTATGAAAAAGAAGAGAAAATGGATATGGGCCGTTGCGGCTGTACTGGTACTAGTATTACTGTTACGCATTGTTTTTGGTGGACATTCGAACGGTAGGTTTATGATAGATACCCAAGTAGTGGTATGCGACAGCGTGGTTAGCGAAGTGACCGCCACAGGCGTTGTGCAGCCGGTATATAAGGTGACTGTCGGCACCCAGGTCAGTGGCATAGTGAAGCATCTCTACGCCGACTATAACGACAAGGTGCGTCGTGGTGACCTGTTGGCCGAATTGGACAAGTCTTTGTTGCAGGAGGAACTGAATGTTTCTCGTGCGCAATTGTCGGTTGCCACAAGTCAGAAAAATCTTGCGCAAAAGAACTTCGACCGAGTCAAGCAGCTTTTCGAGCAGCAGGCCGCCACCCAGCAGGAGTATGACCAAGCCGAAGCCGAACTCGACCAGTCCTCAAACCAATTGGTTACGGCCAAGGCAAACTATGGCAATGCTGTTACCAATCTCAAGTACGCCGAGATTTATTCTCCCATCGACGGCATCATCATCAGCCGTCAGGTGGAGGAGGGGCAGACTGTGCAGGGAGCCTATAGTGTGCCCGACCTGTTCACCATCGCAAAGAATATGACCGAGATTCAGGTTGAAGCCAAAGTGGATGAGGCGGACATCGGGAAAGTACAGGTAGGACAAAGTGTTACCTTTAAAGTGGATGCCTTTCCTAACGACCCGTTTCAAGGAATGGTCAAGCAGATTCGCATGGAGCCTCAGATAAACAACAATGTGGTGACCTACATCGTTATCATTACGGCCGAAAACCCCGAAGAGAAATTATTTCCAGGTATGACCGCCAATGTGAAGATTATCGTAGCGAAAGGAAGCGGTCTGGTAGTGCCCAGCTATGGTACCCAACTGTCGGTTGATAGTGCGATGCTTGCCCGAGACGGATATAAGGTGGTTCCTGTAAGCCATAAGTCCGAAAGTGCCAATTATCTATGGCTGAAGGAGGGCAAGACGTTCAGGCAGGTGGAGGTAGTCCTTGGCGTGAAAGACAAGATACGTGCCGTAGCACTGGAGGGTGTGCACGAAGGCGACACAGTGATTAGTTCGCTGGTGGATGTGACCAAACAACAACAGGAACGCAGCGATGATGGCCCATTCTAATATTATAGAAACCGATTCCCTTTGCCGTGACTTCCTTGTGGGCGGCGAGGTGGTGAAGGCATTGAGAAATGTCAGCTTCGCTATTGGTGAAGGCGAGTTTGTCAGCATTATGGGCACTTCGGGCAGTGGCAAGTCCACGCTGCTCAACATCCTAGGATGTCTTGACACGCCCTCATCGGGTTCCTACCGTATCGATGGTATCGAAATGAAGAGCATGGACGATGACGAACTGTCAGACCTCCGCAACCGCAAGATTGGTTTCGTGTTTCAGAGCTACAACCTCCTGCCGCGCACCACTGCTTTGGAGAATGTGGAGTTGCCGCTTTTCTATAATCGCAAAGTGTCTGTGCGCGAACGTCGCGAGCGTGCCATTGAGGCATTGAAACTGGTGGGGCTCGAATCGCGAATGCAGCACACCAGCGCCCAGCTCAGTGGCGGACAGCAGCAGCGCGTAGCCATAGCCCGTGCCATTGTCAACAACCCCGTGCTGATTTTGGCTGACGAGGCCACGGGCAACCTCGACACACGTACAAGCTATGAGATAATGGCACTCTTCCAACAGCTGCACGAACAGGGTAAGACCATCGCCTTTGTCACCCACGAGACCGACATCGCCGCATTCACTACCCGTACCATCCGTCTACGCGACGGAATGTTGGTCGAAGACCATCCCAATACCCCCCTCTCTGCACTTCAGATGCTCAAGTCAGAAAATATTAGCAATTGACAGCGCAAGCCGATTCCCACTTTTCAATTCTCAACTATCAATTTTCGTCATGCGTTTCATCGACACTATAAAACTGGCCCTTCGCGCCTTACTCCGCAATAAGACCCGCACGCTACTCACCATGCTGGGCATCATCATTGGCATCTCCTCCGTCATTATCATGAAGAGCCTTGGTAGCAGCCTCACGTCATACATGCAGACAGGCTTTTCATCCATTGGTGGAAACGTCATCGCCGTCAGACCCGAATGGAATCGGGATGGTGGTATGTGGTCGATCATGCACCCGCTGGAGCAGAACGACTATGAGGCCATAAAAAGCCAATGCCGCCATCTCGCAGCTGTCACCCCCAGTGTCACCACCGGGGCGGCATTGGTCTATGGCAACAACAGCCATAGCGCCATGATGGAAGGTGAATCGACCGACGTGCTTATCACAAGTAACCTTAAGATGAGCAAGGGCACCATGTTCGACGATGACGACATCGCCTCTTCTGCCAAAGTTTGCGTCGTAGGGGCCACCATTGTCGAAAAACTCTTCACCCAAGGCGAGAACCCCATTGGGCAGACCATCCGTTGCAACGACATCCCCATGCTGGTAATCGGTGTCCTTGCCCCCTTGGACCAGTTTATGGGAATAGACATGAACGACCGGATTCTGGCACCCTATACTACAGTCATGAAACGTTTCGTTGGTACCAACGAAATCGATGAAATAGATTGTGTGAGCCGGAGTCTTGACGACAACGAGTTTGCCGTTGCCGAAATCGATCGTGTCTTGCGGATGGCTCATGGTCTGGGCCCCGACGATGACCCTGACTTCGAAATCCAGTTGTCCGAAGACGTGATGAAGCAGCTCAACGACATACTCGGCATTGTCGTGCTAGTGCTATCGCTTATAGCTGGAATATCCCTCGTGGTAGGCGGTGTGGGTATCATGAACATCATGTATGTCACTGTCACCGAGCGCACGCGCGAGATAGGCCTCCGTAAGGCAATAGGCGCGCGCAAACATAGCATCATGCTGCAATTCCTTGTGGAAAGCGTGGTGCTCAGCCTTGTTGGCGGTTTGATAGGCATTCTTGCAGGCTTGGGACTTTATGCCCTTGCCACTGCTATTATTCCCGAAATGCCCTTTGTCCTCAACGTCAATGCTCCAATAGTCTCTTTCGGAGTATGCACCCTTATTGGTGTATTCTTTGGGTGGTATCCGTCGCGTCGTGCCGCCAACCTCGACCCCATCCAGGCCATACGATACGAATAAAATGAAAATCGAAATCTCGCAGGAGCAACCAATTGCCTGTTCCTGCGGATTTTCGATTTTCACCTTTCACTTCCCTTCACTTCGTCTTCACGGGGAATGTGAAGTAGGTGTCGGGGTAGGGCTCGTTCTTCAGGGTGAAGTGCCACCATTCGCAATCCAACGGTTTGAAACCGTGGCGCATCATGGCGGCGCGCAGAATCATGCGGTTCTGGAATTGCTCGGCGGTGATGGTGTCGTTGGGGCGGTACTCCATCGTCTCGGGGTTGCCGCCGCAGTCGGGGTGGCTCTCAGGGCCGAACCAGTCAAACACGCCGCCCATGTCCAGCTCCTTGCCCGTGGTCATGTTCACGATGGTCAGGTCCACCGTCGAACCGCGCGAATGTCCGCTCTTCTCTGCAATATAGCCCAGCTCGAACAGCCGTGCCTTGTCCACGTTGGGGTAGAAGTAGGGCTTCATGGCGGTGTCGTTCAAGTCCTTGCCCCAGCGCACAAAGTGGCTTACGGCCATTTGTGGGCGGTAGGCATCGTAAATCTTAATGCGGTAGCCCTGCGCGTTCAAGTCGTCGCTAGCGGCCTTCAGGCTGTCGGCAGCCTCGCGGGCCAGCAGTGCCGTGGGCTCCTGATAGCCGTCCACGCGGGCACCCACAAAATTGTATGTGCTGTAGTAGCGGATCTCCAATATCGCATCGGGCACCACGTCGGTAATTGCCACAAACAGGTCGGCCTCATTGTTCGCCGGAGCGATTGGGTCGCTCTTCTTGCATGAAGTTGCCATTATGCCGCAGACAATCAGGATGGCGGCATGCATCCAAGTCATTTTTCTCATGCTAATTGTTCTTTAATTTCAATTATCAGTTTTCGCCTTATCAGAGTGCGTTCCTCACGGCGCTCTCCACCGACGACATCGAGTTGCCCGGCTCGTAACGCCGTATCACCTCGCCATTGCGGTTGATGAGGAACTTGGTGAAATTCCATTGGATATCGCCCGGCTTCTTGCTCTTCAGCCACACGTAGAGGGGCGAGGCATTGGCACCGTTCACTTCAATCTTGGCAAACTGGGGGAAAGTGATGCCGTAGCGGCTGGTGCAGAAGTTGTGGATGTCGTCGAACGACCCCGGAGCCTGCCCGCCAAACTGGTTGCAGGGGAAGTCGAGGATGACGAACCCTCTGTCCTGATACGTCTCGTAGATGCGTTGCAGGTCGGCATACTGGGGCGTGTAGCCGCACTGGGTGGCGGTGTTCACCACCAGCAGCACCTGGTCGCGGTATTCGCCCAGCGACACACTGTCGCCGTTGCCGTCCAGCACCTTGAACTGATAGATATTGTCCTCGGGCTCCTCCGGCTCCTCGGGCACCACGGTGTCGGTCGCCACGGTGTCGTTGCCGGGTGGCACGGGATTCTCTGGCTTCTTGCATCCCGTCAAGGCTGTCGCCGCAGCCAACAAGACGATAAATAACGTGTTAATCTTTTGTTTGGTCATAATAATGATTATTTTATTTTTTCCCTAAGCTAAATACTATTGGCTCTAGTTTGATAAAAGACTGATTTTTTACAGCCTCGAAGAGGCTGAATCTCAATAACACCGTACAAGCGTAGCGCAGTGCGGTGACAGAATAAACTCACTCCTAGCGTCCCGAAGGGACGCGACATTGAGACAGTT
>JAEEIS010000189.1 GCA_016281475.1 Bacteroidales bacterium | reverse complement strand
TTCGCCCTTGTACGAAAATTCTCACTCAACATCCTTAAGCGCGACAAGGGCAAGGGTAGTCTCGTAACCAAGCGGCTGAAGGCTGGCTGGAGTATCGATTACCTCTTCTCTTTACTGGAAATTTGATGCGTTTGCCCTGCTCTTTCATCTCTTTGGTTGTTTGGGTTTGTACTTTTTTTGTTTGCAAAGGTACGCAAAAAAATTGGATTACGGTAGGAGAAGGTTAAAACGGACATTACATATCAACAACCGGGGTTGGATAAGTTTTTTGGGATGGGGTGTCGGGACGTGCGAAAAAAGTGGTATCTTTGCATTTTGAAATATTATTCTATTATGAGATGGAATTTGCTGTACCGTCCGCTGTTACGTCTGCTGCCTGCGGCAGTGGCGTTGTTGCTTTGCGTCTCCCCCGCGCAGGGGCAGACTAAGAAGCAGCTGGAACGCGACAAGGCGAAGATTGAAAAGGAGATTGCCCGCCTGAACGGCGAGCTGGCCAAGGCTCGCAAGAATTCGAAGAACTCGACTAAGCAGATTACGCTTATCAAGAGCCGTATCCAGGAACGGACACGGCTGATTGACAACATCAACGGGCAGATGAACATTCTGAACCGCCAGATAGTGCGCACGGAGGATTCGCTGCGCGTGGTGCGCGGGCAGATCGACAGCATGAAGTCGGAATATGCCAAGGTGGTGAGGAACCTCTACGGGCTGCGGCAGAATATGAATTCGGCGGGGTTGTTGTTCGACAACGAGCAGTATAACTACAGCTATTTGAAGATGAAGTATTTTGCGGAGTATTCGCGCTACCGCCGCCATCAGGAGACCACTATACGTAGGCGTGAGCAGCTGTTTAACGACATGAGCCTGGACCTGCAGCGTCAGCGCAGGGAGAAGACTTCGCTGCTGGCGCAGGAGCGCAAGCAGCGCGACGCGCTGTCGCGCGAGCAGCAACGGCAACAGAAGAGCCTGAACAAGAGCCAGCAGGACGAGAAGAGCCTGCAGCAGCAGATTAACAAGAAGGAGAAGCAGAAGCAGCAGCTGCAGCAGCAGATACAGCAGCTGATTAGTGCCGAGGTGGCGAAGAGCGGCAGCACGGGCACAGGCGGCGGCACGGGGGGCGGCACGAAGCCGTCGGGCACCGCATCGGGGGGCGGCAAGACCTACAGCGATGCGGCATCGGCCGACTTTGTGCAGCACAAGGGGCGGCTGGCGTGGCCGGTGTACTACAAGTCGGTGGCGCGCGAGTATGGCATCTATACCCACTCGACGGGCGGGCAGAACAGGAACTACGGCATCGACCTCAACTGCGCCCCAGGGGCGACGGTGAGCGCGGTGTTTGACGGCACGGTGGCGAGCGTGTTCACTACGCCTACGGGCGCAAAGGGGGTGATAGTGCGGCATGGGTCGTATATGACGGTGTATGCCGGATTGGGCAGTGTGTCGGTGGGAAAGGGCAGCAAGGTGTCGACGAAGCAGGCTATCGGCACGGTGGCGAAGGGCGACGAGGGCACGTCGGAGTTTAGCTTCCAGGTGTGGTACGGCAAGGATGCCCTCAACCCAAGACATTGGCTGAGATGAGATTATTGGATAATATGGAGTTAAAATGTGAGTTAATGTGGGAGTTAAAATGGGAGTTAGAACACACCCCGGCCTAGCGGCCACCCCTCTCAAGAGGGGAGGTGGACAAAACATTTGGCGACCACGCATTTGTCCTTTTTACCCCCCCATTTAACACCCTTCTGTTACTCCCTTTTTAACTCCTCTTTAACCCTCTAACCTTTAAACATTAAACCTTACTATATGCGAAAAATATTAATATTGATAACTATTTTGATGCTGATGTGTGGAGCGGGACGGGCGCAGGTGTGCGGCATGAAACGACAGAAGAGGGTGAAGCCTGCTGTGGAGCAGGCCGCCTATCGCTACAAGGGTCGACTCGCCACCGAGTGGGTCGACTCGGTGATGCGCGACATGAACTTGCGGCAGCAGGTGGCGCAGCTGATGTGCATCCGTGTGCCGCTGGACCTGGAGGGCAAGGCGCAGCGCGATTTCGAACAGCTGATTCGAGAGTCGGAGGTGGGCGGCGTGTGCTTTTTTGTGGGCACGGCCCAGAAGACGCTGCCGCTGATCAGGCGTTTCCAATATGTGAGCCGGATGCCGTTGCTAGTGTGCATTGACGCAGAGTGGGGCATGGGCATGAGGCTGAAGGACTGCTATGCCTTCCCCAAGAACGCGGAGTGGGGGCTGCTGCCTAGGGAGATGGACACGCTGGTGTATGCCATGGGAAGGGAGATTGGGCGCGAATGCCGCAGGATGGGCATACAGGTGAATTTCGCCCCTGTGGTGGACGTGAACAGCAATCCCAACAACCCCGTCATCGGGGTGCGGTCGTTCAGCGACGACCCTAAGCGGGTGGCGGAGCTGGGGATACAGTATATGCGAGGGTTGCAGAGCGAAGGGGTGATGGCAGTGGCGAAGCATTTCCCCGGACATGGCGACACGGAGACGGACAGCCATTTCGACCTCCCCATCATCAACCACACCCGCGAATATATGGACACGGTGGACCTCTACCCCTTCCGCAGGCTGATAGAGGCGGGCGTGCAGGGGGTGATGACCGCCCACCTGCAGGTGAACGCCTACGAGAATGAACGGAATCGACCCTCGTCGCTGTCGGATAAGGTGGTGAATCAGCTGCTGCGCAAGGAACTGGGTTTTCAAGGTATGGTCATCACCGACGGATTGGACATGCAGGGGGTGACAAAATATTTTGCCGACGGCGACGCGGAGCTGGAGGCCCTGCTGGCAGGGAGCGACATACTGCTGCTGCCGCCCGACGTGAACAAGGCGATAGCGCGCATCTGCCGTGCCGCCGAGGAGGACGAGGATTTGCGCCAGCTGGTGGCCATGCGCTGCCGCAGGGTGTTGAGGGCCAAGTATGAGCACGGCTGCGCCCACCTGCAACCCGACCAGTGGCGGGTGCCCGACGGCGACGACAGCCTGCGCTGCGAGGAGATAGTGCGTCCGCTGCGGCTGGTGGTGGAGCAGCGCATCGACAGCATCGTGAACGAGGGCTTGGAGAAACATGCCTTCCCAGGCTGTCAGGTGCTGGCGATGCAGGACGGCAAGATATTGTTCCGCAAGGCTTACGGGCATCTGACCTACGACCCCGATTCGCCCGAGGTGGACATGGAGACGGTCTACGACCTCGCCTCGGTCACCAAGATGGTGACCACCACGCTGGCGATGATGAAGCTGGTGGAGACGGGCAAGGTGAGGCTCGACGACCCGCTGAGCCGCTACCTGCCCTACCTGAAGCATACGGACAAGCAGAATATCACCATCCGTCAGGCGATGAGCCACGTGGCGCGGCTGAAGGCGTTCGACTCGTACTGGAAGGAGGCTTCCACCAGCGACGAGCCACTGGAGAGCGTGCTGCACCAGGTGGTGGCAACACCGCTGCTGCCGCAAGGGGGATATGTGTATAGCGACTTGGGGTTCATACTCTTGGGCGACTTGGTGCAGCATGTGTCGGGTCAGCGGCTCGACATCTTTGTGCACCGCCATTTCTATTCGCCGATGGGTTTGTGCAACACTTTCTTCAATCCCTTGGAGCATGGCATCGACAGCGTGCGCATTGCCCCCACGGAGGATGACGGCCATCTGCGCCACCGCGTGGTGCGGGGGGTGGTGCACGACGAGAACGCCTACGTGATGGGCGGTGTGTCGGGCCATGCGGGGGTGTTCAGCACCGCCGACGACCTGGGCCGCATATTGCAGATGCTGCTCGACGGCGGCGTGTATAACGGCAGGCGCTACCTGAAGGAGGAGACTATCAACACGTTCAACACCTGCCATTTCGCCAGTCAGGGCTGCCGACGCGGGCTGGGGTTCGACAAGCCCCTGCTGTCGGGCAGCGGCGGTAGCGCGTGCGACGAGGTGTCGAAGTGCAGCTTCGGCCACACGGGTTTCACAGGCACGATGGTGTGGGTGGACCCCGAATATAGGTTGATATACATCTTTCTCTCCAACCGCGTGCATCCCAGCGTCAACCCCAACAGGTTGGCGAACATGAATATCCGCACCAATATCCAGCATGAGCTGTACCGTGTGCAGCAGCCTAATCCCCACCCGATGGGGACGGTGGCAAATTTTGGGAATGGTGAATTGTGATTTAGTGAATGGTGAATTGATTTGTGAATGATGAATGGTGCGGCAGCTACTCTACCCCTTAACCTCTAACCCATGAAAATTAATTCGATATACATTCTGCTTTACCGTGGGTTGTTGCCCCGACGCTACCGACGTTATCTGGCGTTGGCGAGGGGCGATAAGGACAAATGCCACGAGACTTTACTGCACGGCACCTACTATGAGGAGTATGACAGCTACGACTTTGCCCACAAGTCGCCCGCCGAGCGGCACACCTATATCACCGATGCCTACCGCAACCGCGTGTGCCGTCGCATCAACGATGCGAAGCAGCAGGCCGTTATCATGGACAAGTACCGCACGGCTGAGATGTTTGCCGACTATTACCGCCGCAGATATATGCTCTGCGACGGCATGTCGCAGTGCGACGTGTTTGTGCATTTCGGCATGGAGGAGGGGTGGCTGGTGGCGAAGCCTGTCGACGACTGTGCGGGTAGGGGTGTAGAGCTGCTGCATGAGGACGACGAGCGGGGGTGGTGCCGCCAGTACGAGAGGCTGATGTCGCAAGGGCGACGCTATATTGTGGAGCAGCGCATCGTGCAGCATCCCGATATGGCACGGTGGAACGAAAGCTCAGTCAACACTGTGCGCATCAACACGATTCTTCGGTATGGCAATGTGCGAGTGCTTACCGCCAATATTCGCTGCGGAGCCAGTGGCTGTTTTGTTGACAATTGCGCCCAAGGGGGCTACTGCGCCAACATCGACCCCGCCAGCGGCATCATCATTACCTCAGCCACCAGCAAAGGACCTGAAAAATACGACCGCCACCCCGATAGCGGCATCGCCTTTGTCGGCGTTCGGATACCCTGCTGGCAGCAGTTGTTGGAGGCTGCCACCACCTGTGCCATGCGGCTGCCCAAGCTCACCTACGTCAGTTGGGACTTTGCCCTCACCGCCGATGGGTGGACGCTGGTGGAGGCCAACAAGGGTGAACTGATTGCCGACCAGCGCAACCTGGGTCGTGGGTTGAAGAAAGAGTTTAGGGAATTCACTTCATCCCGCGGGCGGTTTTGATTTGCTCGTAGGCTTCGTTGATTTCGCGGAACTGGGCTTCGGCGTTTTTCTTTACCTCTTCGCCCATACCCTCCACTTTGTCGGGATGGTATTTCATGGCCAGGCGGCGGTAGGCTTTCTTGACTTCCTCGTCGGTGGCGGAGGATTCGAGTCCCAGCACCTTGTAAGGGTCGCGGTGTTGTTGGGAATAGGAGGAGCGCGACGAGCCCGAATTGTTCGAACCACTGGAATAGTTGCTGCCGCTGCTGTTGGTACGGGAGTAGATGTGGCGGGTGTAGATGCTGACATAGTCGCGAGAGTTGATGCCGAAGGCGTGGGCAATCTCGCGCAGGACGGTGTTCTCGTTGGGACTGTAGGCGTTGTCGGCGACGGCCAGCCCGAAGAGGAAGTCCACCATGTGGTAGCGGGTGGTGTAGTCGGTGTTTTGCTTGATTTGGGAGCAGATGGCGGTGGTGTCGATGACGCGCTCGGGTTTCACGAGGTCGCGCAGCATGATAAGGTATTGTTTGCCACGCTCTTCGCCGTAGTTGGAGAGGAGGAAGCGCTTGACGTAGTCCAGTTCCGACCGCTTGACGTTGCCGTCGGCCTTGATGACGGCGGCGATGAGGACGATGAGCGCGAGGTTGATGTCGTCTTGCGACCCAGTGTTGCGATAGGGGCCGCGGTGGCTGGAAAAGTCTTGTCCTCCGTCGCCAATCTCCTTGTTGCGTTCAATCGAGCTGCCGATATAGTAGCCCAGCAATGCGCCTAGCGGTCCCATGCCTGTCCAACTGAGGGCGACGAATCCGAGGCCGGTGAGTATCCATTTGGTAAGTCCCATGGTGTTGTATTGTGAATTGTGATTAGTGATTGGTGAATAGTGATTCGACAAATGTATTGTCTATTCGCGATTCATGACATTCCTTTCATTGTTTGATAATCTTGGTGGTGAATGTGGGGGTGGCAAGCATGTAGAGCCCGGCGGGGAGTTGCGAGAGGTCGATGGCGTTGCCGTTGTAGGGGGTCGCGAGCACCAGCGCGCCGTAGGTGTTGTAGATGCGGACAGGTGTGCCGCTCGCGATGCCGCGCAGGTGTACTTTCCCGTTGGTGGGATTGGGGTAGAGGGTGACGGGGGTCGACTGGCGTTCGGCTATGCCTATGGTCGGGTCGAGGAAGCGGACTGAGAAGGTGCAGGTATTGTCGTAGGTGCGGATGTTGTAGATTTCGAAGCTCTGTTCGGGTGTGCCGTCGGCGAGGTAGGGGTGGGGATTGGTGGCGGGGCCGAAGGCATCGCGTCCGAGGTTCTGCGAGAAGAAGCAGTTGGCCACATCGCCCTGCACAGTGTCGCTGTCGCTATCGGGGCGGAACACCCAGTAGGCATTGGGTTGTCCGGGGTAGTTGAAGAAGGCGTTGCCGCCGAGGTAGATGTCGTGGGTGACGGTGTCCATCCAGCGGCCGATGATGAGGCCGTTTCGGGTGAGCGAGACTTCGTATTGCTGGTCGGGGGTGCGGTATTCGATGGTGTACCATTGGTTGCTGTCGATGGCTGACTTGATATAGTAGAGGTTGTTGGTCGCACTGGTGGTGAGGCTGTTGATGGTGTAGGTGCCGTCGTGGGTGATTTGGGTGGGGGTGTCGCCGAGGTGGAGGTAGCGGTGCTTGTAGATGGCGGAGGGGTGGTCGGTGGCGGATGCCATGATGTCGTAGAATACGGGGGAGATGTGTGTGTAGTGGTGATAGTGGTAGAGGTCGGGTAGGCCGAGCGAGTGTCCCATCTCGTGGGCGAAGGTGCGCAGGGTGAAGTAGCCGCTGTTCTCAAACTCGAAGTTGAAGGCGTTGACGCGCTTGTCCCTGATGGAGAGGGTGCTGCCGATGGAGTCGTGGGGGAAAAACTCCATGTGGGGCCACAGCAGTTCCGCCCAGTCGCCCACGTCGCCTTGGATGATGAAGGAGATGTTGTCGATGTTGCCGTCGCCGTCGCCGTCGAGGTTGACTCTGTAGTCGGTCAGCCGCTCCTCCTGCACATAGCGGCACACGCGCTCAATCAGTTCCGCCTCGCGCATCGAGATGCCGATGATGGGGTTGGGCGTGGTGTAGCCGATGGGGTTGTCGTCGCTGTAGGGCTGGTAGTAGCCGCGCGGGTGCGAGTCGGTGTAGGGCTCTATGAGGTTGCCTAGGTGTTGTTTTGCGAAGGTGGTCTGGAATTGTATCTTGCCATACGACATTTGGTCGAAATAGTCGGCCACGTTCTTGCTGCCTTCGTTGAAGAGGTTTTTCATGTCGGAGTACGACTTGGAGAAGTCGGGGTCGTCGGCAAAGCGCACAAAGATGGCGAGGTTGGTCAATTCGCGGTGCGACGGGTCCGCCACGCTGAATTCCACTTGGAACACATGGTCGGGGTCGGCGTAGTAGTAGGTCTCGTCGACGGTGATGCCGGCGTAGAACGAGTCGGTCTGGTACTGCATCAGTGCGTAATAGTTGCCTTCGGGCAGGTTCAGGGTGTAGGCGAAGTCGCACACCACGGTGTCGCCGGGCTGCAGGCTGATGCGTCTGCCGTCCACGCATCCGTAGTAGTTGTGGTCGTCGCGGCCGTAGATGTTCACCCCGAAGAAGAGGCTGCCCGGCCCGTCGCCGATGTTGGTCATGGAGTAGCTGCCGCTCAGGGGCTGGTAGGTGCCGATGCGGTTGGTGTCCAATGTAAGGTCCGATGCCATAGTCAGCACGGGCATGGGGTTGTAGAAAGGCTCGAGGCCGAAGATGCAGTATTGGTAGGAGGTGAAGTTATACTGGGTCAGCGGGCGCAGCACGTCGAGGGAGTAGTATCCGTCGCACGAGCCGTGCCAGCCCCAGTTCACGTGGAAGTAGTTGTGCGCGTCGTAGCCGTCGAACACAAAGGCGTGGCCGCCGTCCACAGTGCTGTCGGCATCGTTGCGATACGACTGCCCGCAGTAGAGTATGGGCTTTCCGCCGGCAAGGTCCTGCTTCAGCATCTCGGTCCATGTGGCGGAGCCGTATTGGTTCTTTGCCTCCTGGTGGGCGTTGGGGCTGTAGTGGAAATAATGCTGCAGTCCTATCAGGGCGGAATTGAGTTGTGCACCCGACGAACCTTGGCAGTCGGAGTTATATTTCATGTTGCAGCTGATGCCGCAGTGCGATGCCAGCGTGGCCACTGCCGTCACCTCGGCTGCCGAGCTGCTGTCGTTCAGCTTGTAGGGCATGTGGGCGTAGTCGTAGGTGGCATTGGCAAAGTTCGCGCTTAGCGTTCCGTAGCGCCAGCAGTCGTATTCGCCCTCGTGGGTATAGCTGTGGCTGCCCACCCCGTGGGTGGGGAACTGCCAGTAGCGCATTATCTGTGCCATCGCCAGTGCCACGCAGCCCACCGTGGGGCGTCCGTCGAAGCGTGTCATTGTGCTGTCGGCGGCTATCACGCTGTCGTAGGGAGCCATGCTGTTGTAGCCGTAGCGGTACTGCGTCCATGCCGTCACCAGCATGGGTGCCACCGTGTCGGGCATTTCGGGCAGTGCCGTCTGCTGGGAGTAGGCCTCGCGCAGCTCCTCCAGCGTGGTGCTGCCTAGCTGGGCCATCTGGCTCTCGTATTCGCCCAGCCAATAACGCAACCCGTCGGGCAGGTCGAGTGGGTCGATACAGCCCGTGCGCGAGTATGCCAGAATGGGTCGAGTGCGGTCGTCGTGGCTGGCAATCACAAAACCGCCGCCTTCAATATTATAGGCTGTGAGCTTGCTTACAAAAGGCAACGCCACCTCTTTGAGTACGGCGTGGCGGTCATCCACAATCCCGTCGGCAAAGGCCTGCGCGTTGTGGCGCACCTGTTCGGGCGTTACCTTCTGTGCCGTAGCGGCGAACAAAACCAGAATGTAAAAACTAAAAACTAAAAAAAATCTTTTCATTGGGTTAGGGGTTAGAGGATAGGGAATTGGAAATTGAAAGGTGAAGAACATACCCCGGCCTTACGGCCACCCCTCTCAAGAGGGGACTCGCAGGGGCGATTATTATGCCAAATAATTTCAATTCTCAATTCTCAACTTTCAATCTAATAGCGTAACCCTCCACCGCCACGTTTTCGTCGGGTTTGGCGGTGTGGATTATGTATTGGCTCTTATTTACGCCCAGTCTTTCAAGGTGCTGCGCCAAGGCGTGGTTGCGCTCCTCGGCGACAGCCGTAGCCTTCTTGCCGTCGTCGGAGGGGCGGGTCTGCAGCTCGAAGATGACGACCACCTTCTCGTCCTTCTTGGCCATCCCTGCCACCTGGTCAATCATATAGAACTGCTCCGAGGTGAAGGCGCTCTCCTCCGGGTCGATGGTGACGAACATCTCCTCGCCATCCTCCTTCATGCCCTTCAGCAGGCGTGCGGGCGAGGTGGCCACCTTCACAATCAGGTTGCCCAACGTCTTCCACACCAGCTTCATATAGTTAAACTCGGGGCTGTCCACGTTGCCCTTCACAGGCACGTCCAGTAGAACCTTGCCGTCCTTGTCCTTCAGCACATACAGGGCCGCCTTCACGGGCAGTTTCAGTCGCGGTTTCACGCCCTCCTGCTTCTCGCCGAGGGTGGGCTTGAAGATGTCGATACGGTTCTTGCCTTCCAACTGGCTGTTGGTGATAGTGTTGCTGCTCGTGAATCCGAATATGCCGTCGCTGAAAGGCATCCCGAAATAGGCCACCATATAGGGGCTGAAGTCCGTCAGGTGCAGGCCCTTGATGATCAGGGTCAGGTCTTGGTGCTGCTTCCAGTCGCTGATGTTGCCCTTCCAGTCCACAGCCAGCGACCCGCCGCTGGGCAGGTCGGCGCGCACGCGGGCGTTGTTGTTGCCTGCGGTGGTCACGTTGTCGGCCTCCACGCAGAGGTTCGTCACGGGGAACACGAAGTCCGCCGGCATCGTGTGGTCGGCGTAGGTGAAGTTGATATTGCCCAATGCCAGGTGACCCACCCTCAGCTGCAGTGGCGGCGTGGGCAGTGTGTCGACGAGCTCGGCCTCCACAGAGTCCGCCGTCCTCTCCGTCTCGTCCGCTGCCGCCGTGCTGTCCGTCACCCCCTCCTTCGTTGTCAGCAGGCGCGAGAAGGTGTTGCTGCTGTCGGCAAACAGCTCATACTTGGCCGTCAGGCCGTCGATGGTAAAGCTGTTGATGTCGAACAGCCTTTGGCTCAGCACCATCCTGCCCACGTCCAGCCTTAGCTGGCCGAGCGATGCCACCGACGCCTGGCAGCTGTCCACAATATTCACATTGTCCAGCCCCACCTTGGCGGCAATCTCCGCCTCGATGAGGTGGGCGAAATTGCCCTGTGCCGCCAAGTCGAGGGCCACGCTGCCCTCGACGGCCTCAATCTGCGAGAAGTCCATCAGGTAGGGCTTCAGCTGGTCGAGGGCAAAGCCGTCGAGGCCCACGCTGAGGTTGAAGTTGCCCGACGTGGCGTCGTAGTCCGTCTGCACCATCAGCTTGCCGCCCTCAGCCAAGTCTACGGTCAGGTCGCCCTCGGTCCGCTCGCCGCCGCCGACGGTGAAGTCGGGCACCCGCACGCTGAGGTTGTGGAATCCGATATGGCTCTGCCGCGGGCGGTCTTCATAGAGCAGACGGCACTTGGCCAGCCGTATCCTGTGCATGCTCACCACCCAGTCGCTCGGCATCGTGTCCACCTCCACCTCCAGGCTGTCGCCCTTGAAGCGGTCGACGATGCTCGAGAAGTTAAACCACGAGCTGTCCTGGACGATGTGGGCGTCCAGGCCCGCCAACGTCAGGTGGCGCACCTGCACGCGGTGGCCCAGCAGGCGCAGCAGCGACACCGACACGTCGAGCGTGTCGAAGCTGGCGAACCACGTCTCGCCGTCATCCTCCTTCACGTTCAGCTCGTGAATGGCCACGTGGCCGGTAAAGAGGTTCACCCCCACATGCCCCACATGAGCCTGCCTGCCGATGAGGTCGACGGAGTGGTTGTTGACATAGTTTTTGGTGGCGCAGCCGCCGAACAGGCTGCCCACAATCATCACCAGCAGCACCAGCGCTGCCAGGCATCCTAACAATACCAGAATGATTTTCAGTAACTTTTTCATCGCGTATACACAATTAGACAAAATGCAAAGATACGCATAAATAATTAATAATTAAAAAATAAATTCAATGCTAGGGGGCAGCCCCCGTGCCTGCCCCCGAACGTGATTCGACAAATGTGGTGATTGGTGATTAGTGATTCGACAATTGTATTGTCTATTCACAATTCACGTATTCACAATTCACGTATTCACAATTCACCCATTTCTTACCCACCTTCCACAACCACCAGCGTTCCTTTTGCACTTATCCTATAGTTATACCTTAGTTATACTATATATAATAGAATAACTAAAGTATAACTAAAGAATAACTAAAGTATAAGTATCACATAAGTGCAAAAGGCATGGTTTATAGAGTGGTTTGGGAGGTTGGTTCAGGAAAAAACAAATTGACAAACAGCGAGAGAAGTGTGCGAATCCTCATCGGGTAACTGCCTCACTTTGCATATTTGAGTTGTGAAAAGTATTGGAAAATAGTTGATAGCGTCGTGGGAGCAGATTTATTCTTGTTATGTGACTTTTTTTGTGTATTTTTGCATTTTAATTTGACTAAACACGACATTATGAATACTACATCTGTTAAAGTTCAATCGCTGTGGCGCGTGTCCGCCATCGACGCGTTGCTGCTGACGGTGGCCTGCCTGGTGCCAACGGTGTCGCACCTGCTGGCGTGGCCGCTCTATCAACTGAATCCCATGCTGCTGGTGCTGCTGGCGGGTATGCTGCTGGTGCGCGACCGCCGTAATGCCTATCTGTTGGCGGTGCTGCTGCCGGTGGTGTCGATGCTGGCGGTGGGGATGCCCACGCCGCTGAAGGCCGTATGCATGGTGGCAGAGTATGCCAGCGTGGTGTTTGTGAGCGGATTGCTGCAGGGGTGGGACAAACGGTTTGTCGGCACGCTGGGCGCGATGCTGGTGGCGATGCTGGCGGGCAAGGTAGTGTACTACCTGCTGAAGGCCTTGTTGCTGGCTCCTGCCGTGCTGATCAGCACTTCGGTGGCGCTTCAGCTGGCGGTGGTGGCAGTGGCCGCGACTGTGTATGCAGGAGTGAAATTTATAATTAAGAATTAAAAATTAATATTGCAATGCGTAAGATATTTATATTCTTATTAGTGTTTGCGTCGCTGACGCTGTCGGCGCAAGTGGCGGAGACCGACTCTGCCGCGGTGGGCAAGTGCGGAGGATTGTTTTCGGTAAGTCCCACGATGAAGGTGCGTTTCTCGACGGGCAACCTTCAGTATCAGCCTAGTACACGTCTGTGCCGCTTTGCGGCGGAGCAGACCGAGGTGATTGGGTGGAAACCGTTCTACGGCAACGAGCGTTATAAGGGTTGGATAGACCTTTTCGGTTGGGGCACGGCGATGCAGCCGACCAACTATTCGCTTGACCCTAACGAGTATACGTTTGCCGACTGGGGCTTCTATTGCGGCCTGCCCACCAATGGGGGCAAGATTTGGCGCACACTGACGATGGACGAGTGGACCTACCTGCTCGCCAAGCGTCCGAAAGCCCGCAGGCTGTATGCGCTGGCATACGTGGACAAGCATTTCGGCCTTGTGCTGCTGCCCGACGACTGGAAATGCCCGAAGGGTGTGTATGTGAAGCCCGGCCCCAAGGAGGACTACATCAATTGGTACACCGCCGAGAAGTGGGCACTGCTGGAGGCGGCTGGCGCGGTGTTCCTGCCGTGCGAGACGAGGCGCGTGGGCACCGACGCGGTGGGCAATGCCTCGGTATGCCACTATTGGACGGCTTCGGCCAACGACAAGAAGCCCGCGGAGGCGCTCTGCGTGGTGGTGGACACCTTCGTGCCGCGAGCCAGCTCGTCGGCAAAGAACTTAGGCCTCTCGGTGCGGCTGGTGCAGGAGGTGTATGAGTGAAAATTAAAAATTAAAATTTTGGCTGCCGCCCTTAAACTTAAAAAAAACTCACATGAACATCGCAGTTATTCTGGCGGGTGGAACGGGTTCGCGCGTGGGAGGCGACAAACCCAAGCAGTTCTTAGACATCGACGGAAGGTCGG
Organism: Bacteroidales bacterium; assembly: GCA_016281475.1. The sequence continues at coordinate 4,727 of JAEEIS010000189.1, read as the reverse complement.
TGATTGAGCGCAGCGTGGATGCTTTCGACCAGGCGGCTGGCATAGACGAGGTGGCGGTGGTGGTGCATCCCGACTGGATGGACCACATGCGCGGGCTGATGGCAAAGAACAGTTGGACGAAGGTGAAACGACTTATCGAAGGCGGCTCGGAACGCTATATGTCGAGTCTCAACGCCATAGCCGCCTATATCGACCTACCCGACGAGACGAACCTGATACTGCACGATGCGGCACGGCCCTTTGTGTCGCAGGCGGTGATAGCGAGGGTGGTGGAGGCTTTGAAATGGCACGAGGCGGTGGGCGTGGGCATCCCCTCGACCGATACGGTGTGGGAGGTGCGGCAGGATTTCGACCCCCAGCTGTCGAAATTCATTGTCCGCATACCCGAGCGCAGCACCATGTGGCGGGCTCAGACTCCGCAGGCCTTCCGTCTGCCACTGATACGCGATGCCTACCAATGTGCCCTGCAGGACCCCCAGTTCCGCGCCACCGACGACTGCGGAGTGGTGCGCCGCTACCTCCCCGGCACGAAAGTCCACATCGTCGAAGGCGAAGAGCAAAACCGCAAGATTACCTTCAAAGAAGACCTTTTAGATATCTGAATCAATATTATGAAATCGTCACAACAATTAAAACCAAGTTGTAAATACAAAGGAAGGGTGCGGCGGACCTTGATAAGGATACTGCCGGTAGTAGTATTATTATTTCAAACAGTAGGGTTGCGTGCGCAGGAGCACACTACTATGGGTACAGACTTTTGGGTGTCATATCTCTATTTTACGTATGACTATTATGCCCCTCAGTATCATGTGACGCTGCACGCATTTGCTTCGGGACCTCGTGCTTGTAGTGTTACGATGACCAATCCCAATACATCTTGGTCGACAACATTTAATATAACGCCGGGACAGGTGACTTTTGTGGATGTCCCTTATAATGAAGGATGCACATCTACGTCTGGTTCGGTGACATCGACAGCCATACATGTTACCGCTACGGATACCATTTCGCTTTACCTCATTACGCTAGGCCACTACAATATAGATATGACTAATGCATTGCCAACGCCATCCCTAGGATCCAAATATATGGTACAGTGCTATCCGTCAAAGCTATCGACGGAATATCGTAGCGAATTTGTCGTAGTGGCGGCAGAGGATAGTACTGTGGTGGATATAGTTCCGTCGGCGAACACGATGAATGGTTTTGCTGCAGGCAGTACGCATACCATCACCTTGCAGCAAGGTGAGGCTTATCAGTTGAGAGGGGCATCAAACAATGGGGAGGCGGATTTGACGGGTTCAAGTATTACTGCAAGGGATTGTAAGAAGATAGCAGTCTATTCTGGACACTTCTGTGCCTATGTTCCCAACAACGAGTCAATTATATCGTGCGACCATATATACGACCAAAGTTTCCCAATAGACTATTGGGGAAAGAATTTCGCTGTGGCAGGGACGGGAACGGCTTTTGCCGACCATGTCCGTGTGATGGCACTGGAGGATGGTTGTGTGGTGAATAAGAATGGTGTGTATGCAACTACATTAAACTCTGGTCAGGTGTATGATTTCACTCTGACATCGTCGAACCGGACTGCATACATTCAGACTTCAAGCCCTGCGAGCGTTTATATGTTCCTGGGAAGTGCGGGTAATATGAATGGAGACCCCTCCATGATAATTGTCAATCCCGTAGACCAAAGATTGAAAGAGATTACATTTGCCACTTATTCCACCACATATACTAATACCCATTATGTTACAATTGTTGCGAGTGCTGATGAGATGCAGTATGTGAGACTTGACAATAATCCAGTATCAAGCCAGTTGTTTGCAGAAAACAATGGATACCGATATGCAAGGGTCCAGATTTCGGATGGTTCGCATACACTGAAGTCCCTTGGAACGGAGGGCTTCATTGCGTACGCTTTTGGAATAGGTACGCATGAAAGTTATGGCTATTCGGTTGGCTCCAGCCTTAAGATGATTGGGCGGGTAAGACTGTATTACGACGATAGTCCTATAAGGTCTGGCGACACAGTGATTTTATGTGCCAATAGCGATGCTACGTTCCATATCAGTACTGATAGCGGAAGTGTCAGTGGCGAATGGTATTTGGATGAAGTGTTGGTGGGTGAACTCGATACGCTCCGACACCGATTTGTTGATACCGGAACATATCGTTTGAGCGTTCACTCTTCCGTGATACAGGAGTTTGATTGCTATGGGAGTGCCTTAACAAATAACGAGATGAATCTGGTTGTAGTTGTGAAACCGAATTACTTGGTGCATGTTGATGATAGGATAATGGTGGGATCGCTGCCTTGGCATTATATGGGTAATACTTACTATGACTCGGTTCGTAATGATACCATTCGAGCCAGAACGGTGTATGGGTGCGATAGTTTGATAGTGTATTCGCTATATGTGTACGATTCTGCGAGAATGGATGTATACGACACCATTTGCGCAGGAATGCCGTATCGTGAAAATGGGTTTGACTTATCAGCAGAAGAAACTGGCGAGATAGGCGAGTTCCTTTATTACCAAACGAACGACACCACGGTGACCACGCTGCATCTGCTGCAGCTGGGGGAGCCGAGCGTCAGGATTGACTATTCGGCGTTGGGTGATAGTTGCTATAGTATAACGTGCTATACGGATGCCGATAGTGTCAGGTGGACGGCGTCTCCTTTTGACCCATCGTTGAACGGCCAGAGTGGAAGTAGGTCAATCACGGTGTGTCCAATAAATCCGACGACATACCATCTGACGGCATATTATGCTGGACATAGCGAGTGTGCTGGGGTCCGGTCGCTGGAGTTGCTGCCAAGGGGATACGCGCAAAGGCAGGCCGAGCTTTGGCTGCCCAATGTGTTCACCCCACAGTTGGGGACGAACAATGTGTTTAGGGCCTATGGGGAGGGGATTGCCGAGTTCGAAATGTTTATCTGTCACCGATGGGGGATGGTCTTTTTCCATAGCCGGAGTATTGAGGAGGGGTGGGATGGTACGTATAGGCACGAGCCATGTCCGTCAGGGACCTACACCTATCTCATTTTTTATAGGAGTGTCTACAGCCCGGCCGAGCTGAAGCGTCGGGTTGGCACCGTGACATTGATTCGTTAAAATATGGTTGTGAAGTTTATAGCATATCTAATCACTTACGCGGTCTACCCCTTCTCGTTTATCTTTATTAGAAAAAAGAAGAGGTATGCCTTCGGCAGTTTCAAGGGGGCGTTTAACGACAATGCCAAATACCTGTTTCTGTACGCCTGCGAACATTGCCGGGACAGGGATGTGGCGTGGTTGTCCGTTAGCGGCAGCACGGTGAGGCAGGTGCGGTCGTTAGGCCTTAAGGCCTACAGGGTGACATCGCTAAGGGGCGTGTGGTATGCGCTCACTGCGAAATATTGGTTTTTCAACGCCTACACGTCCGATATTATGTTTTGTCTGTCGGGGGGTGCCGTGTGCTGCAACCTGTGGCACGGGGTGGGCATCAAACGTATCGAATACAATATCACCTCCGGGCAGCTGGCGCGACGATACCAGAAAAAGGACCTGCTGGACGTTTTCTTCCATCCGCAGGTGTTCAGGAAGCCCGACTACATATTGTCGTCGACCCCCTTCCAAACCCATTTCTTCTCCACCTCGTTCCGCGTAAGGCCCGAGCGCTGTTGGGAACTGGGATATCCGAGGAACGAGATACTGGTATGTCCCGAGGAGGAACGGGCCGCGTTTGTCAAGAAATACCTGGGTCGGGACACCTTGGCGCTGCTGGAGAGAATGCGGGCGGCCAACAGGGTGTATATCTATATGCCCACGTGGCGCGACTCGCAGCGGACGCTCTTCGCCCAGGCCATGGACCTCGAGCGGCTGGACGGCATCCTTCGTAAGAATGGCGACCTGCTCCTGCTGAAGCCGCACGCCAACGTGCGGGCCGACGGCGCCGTGGCCGACGCGCTGACGAACATCCTGTTTGTAGGGGGAGGGGTCGACGTGTATCCGCTGCTGCCCTACACCGACGTGCTGGTGACGGACTATTCGTCTGTGCTGTACGACTATCTCCTTCTGCCCGACAGGGGCATCCTGCTATATCTGTACGACTATGCGGACTATGTGGCCACGAGGGACTTCTACTATCCCTTCGATGAGAATGTCGTGGGGCGCAGGGTGTACGACTTCGAGTCGCTGGCCGATGCCGTAGGGCGGCACGACGACCGTGTGGACGAAGGCCGCCGGCGGTGTCTGGTGGAGAAGTTTTGGGGCGACACGATGAGGCAGGGTCCCAGCAGAAGGCTCCTCTCCATGCTGGGCGGGGAGTAGGCCTGCGCCACGCGGGGCAAACGGCGAACACGCCTGCAGGACGACGCGAACCGCCCCCGACGGCAACCCGTCAGAGACGTGCAAACCCTATACGCAACAAAAAAAATTGGAAGTCACCTAAGGGGATTTCTATTTATCAAGAATTAGAGAATTGGAGAATTTGTAAACTGTATATTTTGAATTTGATAAGAATTTGAGACCTATTTATCAAGAATTAGAGAATTGGAGAATTTGTAAACTGCATATTTTGAATTTGATAAGAATCGCTCTAGTATAAAGTATGACTGATTTTTGCCAAACTGTCTCAATGTCGCGTCCCTTCGGGACGCTAGGAGTGAGTTTATTCTGTCACCGCACTGCGCTACGCTTGTACGGTGTTATTGAGATTCAGCCTCTTCGAGG
>JAEEIS010000003.1 GCA_016281475.1 Bacteroidales bacterium | reverse complement strand
CCCCCTTGAACAGGTCGTGCAGCTTGATACGCTCCATGATAGGCAGACTGTTTATCAGCTCCATGATGCTTTCTGCTGTGTGTTTTTGGTCTTCCATAACGAGATAACGAAAAAATCAGTCCATTATTGTACTAGAGCGATGCTGAATAATTATTTCCTCCTGCGTAGATACAACTATCCGCTCTGAAATTCAAAGTTGTCAGTCCTGTACAGTCCCAAAATGCACCCACACCAATGCTTATTACAGAACTAGGTATTGTCACTGATGTTAATCCTGTACAATTTGCAAATGCAGAAGTTCCAAAACTGGTTATCGAACTGGGGATCGTCACTGATGTCAATCCAGTACAATTCGCAAAAGTAGAAGATGCAATACTAGTTACCGAACTGGGTATCGTCACTGATGTTAAGCCTGTACAATTCGCAAATGCAGAAGAACCAATGCTAGTTACAGAACTGGGTATCGTCACAGATGTTAAGCCTGTACAATTCGCAAATGCAGAAGAACCAATGCTGGTTACAGAGCTATTAATCCGTACTGAACTCAATGCGGTACATCCATAGAATGCATTATTACCTACACCTACCACAAAATAAGAGTTTGCATTATGAGATACTGTAATTGGAATATTGAGGAATGATGTCAGACCAGAACCTCCAACCACAACCACTTCACCACTACCACCACTACTCCACACATAATCATAATACAAAGTTTGCCCTGTGGGTGCAACTGCACTAAAATCATAGGCAAATACATTTTGACAAAAAAGAGATAACAAGATAATAAAGAAGATTTTTTTCATACCATAATCAATTTTGAAGTAGTTCATCAAATATACTTTTTACATTGTCAATTATTTGTCGAGTGTTTTCAATATAGATGCGAGGATTGCCTATTGTTGTTCCTTTTTCCAGATCATTCAGCAGTCTTTGTGCTTCTCTTGTTGTATCCTTTATGTCATTATTTGCACCCAAAAGATTCCAATTAACATTGTAATATGAAGCACTTCCCCCTTTTAGAGGTATTGGCATAGAAAAGAGCAATTTGCTCGTCTTTTTATATTGCTCATTGGGTCGACTCATAAATTTTTTAATGTCCACATCAACATTTGGATGTACTGCTAACCCGTAGTAAAATAAAGTACTCTGCAACAAGTAGGCATCAACTAATGCTTGACCAAAAAAAATGTTTTTTTCTGTGTCACATGAAAACTTCCCTTTTGCGATGGCTCCATTTATTGGAAATTTTACTTTCATGGATTCCTGCATAATGGTTGCCCCCGCTCTAATCATTAGATTAAGCCCTTTCGGAGTGGCTTCATCTGTGGTTAATACAATGGAATCAGAGAATTGATAGTATACTAGATGTTCGCCCGTAGTGAGAGGACTAATCCGGTTTTTCAATTTTGAGCACAACTCATTGAATTGTTCTTGAAGGACGGAAAAGTCTGTAGATCTCACTCTCTCTTTAAATCCCATGATGTCCATATACAGGACATATTTATCATCATCAGAAGTCCATTTACTCATACAGCCACCCTAATCCGTGTCGGGCGCAACTTCTTCCCAGCGCGATTCCCTTGACGTTGGAGTGATAATTGTGTTGAGGGGAGCATATAAAAAGAGCGCGGGAATCTGCCACTTTGCTTATCCCGCGTATAAAGGCTCTCGCATTGCCCTTGGTCCAGAATAAGCAATGCCGAAGCCCACGCTGACGGTATATAGTAAGGACTACTATATGCCCAACCATGGACATTGAACATTGCGTTATTGCGGGACCTAATGAACTTGCGAGATTCTTATACGCCGCAGATAAACGCCGTTACAACGTCTTATCTATATGTCCTGTCGCCCACCCCTCACCCTTGCGGGCTTCGGGGTGTTTGACGGTGCAAAAATACGAAAAAATTGTGAATTGTAAAATGTAAAATGCAAAAAGAAACCATAGAACACTAATTATCACCAATTTACCACGAATTAATTCCCAAATGATTCGTGGCAGATTAACAGTAATTCGTGTCTTCTCAAAAGGAAAAGACAACTTCTCCCGACATAGAAAGAAAAAAATCCCCGCCAACAATACTAGCATGGAATATACCTATCAATAGGCGGCGGTTATCTTCGTGACGTTTTCTTACCTTGGCATAGTGCAAACACTTTGTGATTTACCCTCTGCTCTCGGTTTACGAAACGCTCTAGTAAAACATATGACTGATTTTTGCCATATAGTCTCAATGTCGCGTCCCTTTAGGACGCTAGGAGTGAGTTTTTTCTGTCACCGCACTGCGCTACGCTTGTACGGTGTTATTGAGATTCAGCCTCTTCGAGGCTGTAAAAAATCAGTCATATTTTAAACTAGAGCCTTACGAAAACGTTATCTCAAAGTATATTTATTATGTTCTATTCTGTCATGTTATTCATTTATGTATGATTGTAATTGCGCTTTTAAAGGCTCTAAATCTTCGGTCAATGTCTGCCACAACACAGAGGGGATGATGTCGGCATAGCCATGTACCAAAATATGTCGCATGTTGATGATGACTTTCCATGGTGTCGCAGGGTGGCTGTCACGGAATTCATTGGTGAGTTGATATGCGGCCTCCCCAACTATTTCCATGTTTTTCACTACCGCAAAATAGGTTTTCTTGTCGGCCAAAAAGGTATTGTAATCATATCCCTTGGCAAACGCAAGAGCATAATCAATAGCCTCGACCATATTGCCAAGCAGGTCTTTATCGCGACGTGGGTCTCTCATAGATTAATATTTTGTCACGGTCGGCTGTGGCTGCGGCGTAGGGCTTCAATGCCCCTTCCTGCACAAGATCCACCTCGCGACCAAGCAGTTCTTTGAGGTCGGTATAAATGGCGGCATACTTGAACAGCCCTACATTAGGGTCGAAAGCCACAAGAATGTCTATGTCGCTATCCTCGCGCTGTTCGCCTCGGGCGTATGAGCCAAACAACCACGCCCGCTGTACCGGCTGCGTGGCGAAGTAAGCACCTATCTGTTTGACCAGTTGACTGTCCATAGTTATACTCCTTTCAATTTGCAAAAATACAACTTTTTTCCGACATGAGAAGAAAATTTCGTATTTTTGCAGCATGAAAGCAACGATACTTAACATAGGCGATGAGCTGCTTATCGGACAGGTTGTCAACACGAACGCCAGCCGCATGGCACAGATGTTGGTGGCGGCAGGCATCGACGTTTGTGGCACATACGTGATAGGCGACAACGCTGACGACATCAAATCGTACCTCCTCCACTGCTTGGAACGGAGCGACGTGGTGCTGATGACCGGTGGGCTGGGACCGACAAAGGACGACATCACAAAACGGACGCTGTGCGAGCTGTTCGACAGCGAGCTGTATGAGAACGAGGAGGCGCTGGCAAACATCAAGCGCATCTTCGACTCGCGGGGCTACGAGCTGACCCCCACCAACCGCCAGCAGGCGTGGGTGCCACGCTGCTGCACGATGATTAACAACGTGCTGGGCACAGCCCCCTGCATGTGGTACGGCGAGTCCCCGCTGACAATAAAGGGTGACCCACCACTATCGATGAGCGGAAAGGTCTTAGTGTCGTTGCCTGGGGTGCCGTTTGAGATGGTGAACCTGATGGAGACGGAGGTTATCCCACGCCTGCAGAAGCATTTCCGCACCGACCAGATTGTGAACAAGAACATACTGGTGCAGGGCATCGGCGAGTCGTTCCTGAGCGACCTGATTGAGCCGTGGGAGCTATCGCTGCCTAAGAGCATAAGGCTGGCATACCTGCCCCAGGCGGGGATGCTGAAACTGAGGCTGACCGCCCGTGGCGGACACGACGAGCGCCCCTTGTTGGAACAACAGATTGCCGACGCGGTGAAGAGCCTCTACACCATTGCGGGAGAATATATAGTAGGTGAGGATTTGGAGACCTTGCCAGAACTGGTGGCATATACCATGAAGAAGGCGGGCAAGACCCTTGCCACCACCGAGAGCTGCACGGGCGGCACTCTGGCACACCAGTTGACTGCCATGGCAGGTGCTTCGAAATACTTCCGTGGCGGCGTGGTGGCGTACAGCAACGAAGTGAAGGAATGCGCCCTGGGTGTGCGACACGAGACCCTCATGGCTCACGGGGCTGTGAGCGAAGAGACCGTGCGCGAGATGGCTGCGGGAGCACGCGAGCGTCTGGGTGCCGACTACGCCGTAGCGACGACAGGCATTGCGGGCCCAGGAGGCGGCACCCCCGAAAAGCCTGTCGGCACGGTGTGGATAGCTGTGGCAGGTCCTGACGGAGTGACCGCCAAGCACTTGAAATTCGGCGACCGCAGGGCCCAAACCATCGAAAGGACCTGCAACGCCGTGTGGGGAGAACTTATAAGGAAAGTTAAAAGTAAAAGCTAAATAGTAAACATACCCCACCACTGACGTGGCACCCCTCTAAAGAGGGGACGGCTGACGCGAATGATGGCTAAATGATTTCAATTTTCAACTTTCAATTTTCAATTTATTAATGTCTCGAGGATTATTAACCGTATTGATGCTTATCTGCTCGAATGTCTTTATGACGTTTGCCTGGTACGGCAACCTGAAATTGCAGCAGATGAAACTGATTACCGACTGGCCGCTGATAGCCATCATTCTGCTGTCGTGGGGCATGGCATTGTTTGAATACTGCTTTATGATACCCGCCAACCGAGTTGGCTCGCAGATAACGGGCGGCCCTTTCTCGCTGATGCAGCTGAAGATAATACAGGAGGGGGTGTCGCTGACGGTGTTCACGCTCATCGTGGCATTGGTGTTCAAGGGCGAGCCTATCCGCTGGAACCATTTGGTGGCATTCGGATGCATCATCCTAGCCGTGTTTTTTGCATTTATGAAGACCGAATAGCGGAGAACCTCCGCAGGCAATCAATATGAATTAGATATGAGAAAGGATATACTATTATGCATTGTTGCAGCCCTACTGCTGACAGGCTGCAGCAGAGACCTTGAAACCATAGAGCTGGCCGACTGGCAGTTTGAATACAACGACCAGTGGCTGCCTGCCACCGTGCCTGGCTGCATACACACCGACCTGATGGCCCAAGGCATTATCCCCGACCCATTCTATGGCACCAACGAGGACTCGGTGCAGTGGGTGGGCGAATGCTCATGGAAATACCGCACCACTATCACTCGCGACATGTGGACGGGTTTCGAGCATTGCGAGCTGGTGCTGCAGGGTGTGACACCCTGCGAGGTGGTGCTGGAAGGCAATTCGACCGACGGACATTTCCGACAGAAAGTCATGAAGTGCGACAATATGTTCCGCGAGTACCGCACATGCCTGTTCGATGTACTGATGGAGGCGGGCATGCTGCCCGATATGGACGACAGCGCCACACTGGAGATAACATTCTATCCCATAGAGCTCAACAACGAAAAATATTTTGTAGTCATGCCACCCGACATGGAGTACGACCTGCCCGACCACCGCGCGATGCAGCGCACCGCACCCTATATGCTGGGATGGGACTGGGGCCCGAAACTGAGCACCGTAGGCATACTCGGCTCGGCAAGGATAGAACGATACAACGGGAAACGGGACGAAGAGCCGTTGCCGAAACCCAAATCGTGGAATGTGGAATTGCGACAAGAACAAGACTCTATCGGGCAGTCGTTCACCTTCTACAAGAACGGCAAACCCATCTTTGCCAAAGGCGCCAACTGGATTCCCTGCCACTCGTTCCCCATCCTGACACCTGCCATGAAGGAGCGCTACCGCTATCTGCTCACCTCAGCAAAGGAGGCGAATTTCAACATGCTGCGCGTGTGGGGCGGGGGTATCTACGAGCCTGACTACTTCTTCGACCTGTGCGACTCGCTAGGTCTGATGGTGTGGATGGACTTCAACTTCAGCTGTGCCCTTTATCCTAGCGACGACGAGTTTCTATATAACGTGCGTATAGAGGCAGAAGAGCAGGTGCGCCGCATCGCGCAACACCCCTGTGTGGTGGTGTGGTGCGGCAACAACGAGGTCAAGAACGGCTGGGAAGACTGGGGCTGGCAGCAGCAATACCAGTGGACACCCGAGCAAATTGCCACCCTGCAGCACGGCATCGACACCCTCTTCGGCGAGAACGGCATATTGGCACAGGCTGTCAAACAATACGACCCACTACAGCGACCCTACATCACCACGTCGCCCCTCTACGGCTGGGGCCACCCCGAGTGCATCACCCACAGCGACAGCCACTACTGGGGAGTATGGTGGGGAGAGCAACCCTTTGAGATGTATCAGGAGAAGACCGGCCGTTTCATGTCGGAATACGGATTCCAAAGCTATCCCGACTACAGCACCATCTGCCGATTCTGCCCCGAGGAGCAACGCACCATCGACTCGCCCACGATGAAGAAACACCAGAAGCATGGTCGAGGACTGGAGATAATCGACAAGGCGATGATGAAGTACTACGGCGTGGACAGCAAATGCCTGTCGCTAGAAGACTTCTGCTATGTGAGCCAACTGCTGCAGGCATGGGGCATGGGCTACGGCATCTACCAGCACCTGCGTCAACAACCCCACTGCATGGGCACCCTCTATTGGCAATTGGACGACTGCTGGCCCGTGGCATCGTGGAGCAGCATCGACTACTATGGCAACTGGAAGGCCCTGCACTATCGCGCCCGCGACCTATTCCGCAATGACGTGAACCTGAAACAATACGAGGACTACTACAAGACCTATCCCCGCAAGCTACATCTTAAGAAGGCCAATTACGACCTCAGCCAAAATCTTGACAGAAAAGGGCGACTGACCGTCACCGTGAAAGCCAACAACCTCATGCGCGACGTGATGCTGCAGACCGAACCCCATGTGGACGGCCATTTCGACTACAACTATTTCGACCTAGGCAAAGGAGCCTCGCTCACTGCCACCTTTATTCCCCGCAACCCGAATGCCGACCTCTCGGGCGTGAAGGTAAAGCTCAAATGCCTCAACGACATCTATAACAATTGAACCAGCGTGTCGCCTGAGACATTCGATGCTGTCGCACCCGATTGTTTTCACCATTCACTTTCAAAGAAATAACTTTCACTTTTCAATAAAAAAGGAGGGTATCATCACAATGCCCTCCCCAAAAAACTAAAAGCTATGAAAACAATTATCATTCGAATGAGGCAATAGCCTTCTTGATGAGCTCCATGGCCTCACGTAGCTGCTCCTCGGTGATGACCAGCGGAGGAGCGAAGCGGATGATATGCTGGTGGGTGGGCTTGGCCAACACGCCCATGTCGCGCATCTTCAAACAGACATCCCAAGCCTCCTTGCCGTTGTGGGGCTTGATGATGATGGCGTTCAAGAGACCCTTACCGCGCACCTTCTCAATCATGGGGCTCTTGAAGTTGCTCATCTCCTCGCGGAAAATCTTACCAAGACGGTCGGCATTCTCCATCAGGTGCTCATCCTTCACCACCTGCAGGGCGGCAATAGAGACCTTAGCAGCAATGGGGTT
>JAEEIS010000188.1 GCA_016281475.1 Bacteroidales bacterium | reverse complement strand
TTCGCCCTTGTACGAAAATTCTCACTCAACATCCTTAAGCGCGACAAGGGCAAGGGTAGTCTCGTAACCAAGCGGCTGAAGGCTGGCTGGAGTATCGATTACCTCTTCTCTTTACTGGAAATTTGATGCGTTTGCCCTGGGCTCGGCGGGGTCTCGCTTTTTTGTTTGTTGAGCGGTTGTCGAAGAATCTGATTGTTGAGTTTGTTTTTGAATAAAAATAGGTGAATTGAAATATTTTGTGTATCTTTGCAGCAAAATTACATACTATTGATATGACGTAAAAAAGTGATAACACATTTATAATGAGCTAACCGCCATTATTTTCGCTGTAAGAATCAGGACAATTCCACGCTTGATGAGAATAAGTCAGCGGAAAGTTCACGCCTTGGGCGTGGATTATTCGCACCTTATTAATCAAGCAGGCAGTCGAGAGCCTTTACAGCTAATAAGGAGCAAAAAAAGAATAATTCAACGCTTTTTTTCATTAAGCCGAGTGCAGAAGAGCCACACTCTTATGCCGAGACGCGAAAAGGTTTCAATAAACAACTAAACACCTTTTTATATGAAACAGAAATTTATCCTTTTCTTTATTTTGACAATTGTATTGGCAATGCCGAGAGTGGCTGTTGCCTATAATTATAGTGAGATAGCACCCAGTGGCCAGATGCTGTATTACAATATTAATTTTGAGGATGGGTATGCGGAAGTTACAAATCCACCACGGGCTGTATATAGACCAACAGGGGACTTGATAATCCCAAGTTCTATCACCTATTTGGGACAGGTGTATCCTGTCACCGCCATAGGCGACGATGCGTTCTATGGTTGCGTCTTGCTGACCTCCGTCGTTATTCCAGACTCCGTCACTTATATAGGCGACTATGCATTTGGGGGGTGCAGCGGTTTGACAGCTGTCAATATTCCTGACTCCGTCACTTATATAGGCGACGGTGCATTTGGGGATTGCAGCGGTTTGACTGCTGTCAATATTCCTGACGCCACCACACATATAGGCAGCTATGCATTTTATGGTTGCAGCGGGCTGACGTCTGTTCATATCGGCCGCTCCATACGACTGATAGACTACTTCGCTTTCCGTAAATGCAGCGGGCTGACGTCCCTCATCGTTGAAGGCCCTGCAACTATAAGGTTTTGGGCATTTGAGGGGTGTAGCAACCTCACTACTGCCATTCTTTCTGTTGACACTATCAGTACGAGTGCATTCTGGGGTTGCGACATTACAAAGGTCACTCTCGGCCCCAGCCTTGCTTTTATTGGCGACAGCGCCTTTTGGGGAAGCACCCGGATGGATAGTATTGTTTGCAAGGCTATGACTCCTCCCTCTATGGGCACTCTTGCATTCGAGGGTATGAACGATGATGTGGTAGTGATTGTCCCATGTGGTGCAGCAGAAGCATACGAAAACACTGAGTTTTGGTCTTGGTCACGGTTTAACATCCAAGAGGATTTTGTGTATGACTTCTCGGTTACGAGCAGCGACTCGGCACGTGGCACGGCTACCATTATCACTGGGCCGACTTGCGAAAATAGGTGGGCAAAGGTGCGGGCCGACGCTTACCCGGGCTACCATTTTGACCATTGGAGCGACGGGAACAGGATTAGCCCACGGTATATCGCGGTGGTGCGGGACACGCACCTGGTGGCTTATTTCGCCTCGGACAATGGGGAAGAGGGCATTGAGGAGACGGTGGAAGAGGGTGCCAAGATATACCAAAGTAACGGCCAGATTGTGGTGGAGAGCGCGGAGGGCAGCCGTGTGATGGTGTATGATGTGTATGGTCGGGTGCTGGCTACCAAACGCGATGACGGAGGGCTGTTGCGGTTTGACGCACCTGCGGCGGGTGTGTATCTGGTGAGGGTTGGCGACGCGCCTGCCCGCAAGGTGGCGGTGGTTCGGTGAGGGAGTGGTAAGGCTTTTTGTTTAACGTTTAGGGTTTTGTGAACAGTGACCTGTGACCAGTGGTACGAAAGTGCTCGTTTCACAGGTCACTGGTCATAAATCACTTATTCATCATTACTCTTTAGGATGTGTGGATTTGTCAATGCGCCGGGTGTCGCAGACTTGCGGTCTGTAACTAGAGTTTGTCGAAATCAATCTTGTCGTATGGGAGGCCGTCGGGGATGTGGTCGGAGCTGCGCCAGTCGATGAAGTCGAAGTGGTGGATGTCGCTTTCGGGGGTGACGAGGCGATATGTCACCTTGCCATTTTTGCGACGCGTCGTCGCCATGACATACAGTCCTTTGACACCATTGGCGGGCCGTATGGTGACACTGGCCAACCCTTCGTCGTATTCCGGCACTTCCTGCCAGATGTAGCTGTCGTTGTCGGCCTTACCGAAACTGAGCAACGCCGACAGGTTTACTTCCATGTCGTGGTAGATGACTAGGCTGTCGGTCAGTTCTACCGCCGTAAGGTCATCGATGCTGATATAATACTTGCCACGGTACTTGACCACAGGGTACCAGAGCCGAGGCGCATCGCCCAACTGATTATGTGGCAGTACAGGACATCTCTTGTACAAATACTTATATGCCTCGTCAAAATACTCCTTAGAGGATTCGTCTTCTTGTTTCCACCAGGTGTAGTCGCGCAGGTGCTGGAGATAGCCCTTCCACTTTTTAGGTCGGAGGTAATAGGAAGAGGAGTCAAGCTGGTACTCGCTGCACGTATCGCACTGATAGTATGAGTATTCACGGTAGAGAAAGGTAGTGTCGTTCTGCACAAAGGGTTTGTCGGTGGCAAAGAGCATCTGCTCCGCTACTAGCGGTGAGATGGTCGGAAATGGCCTGTCGCGGTCAGTAATGATGCGCGGGAGGTCCATCTTCTTTCCGTTAACGAGGATGGTGACGTAGGTGGAATCGCTCGAGAGCTTTGGCAAGAGGCCTTGCGAACTGGCCGAGAGGCAATAGGCGGTGGCGAGGAGGAGGAATGCTATCTTTTGCATGGTGAGAGTTTTTACATACCCCCGCCTTACGGCGTACCCCTCTAAAGAGGGGAAGGCTGACGCGGTGGATTGTGGCAGGGATGGTTTCAGTGTTTTTTCAGATAGAGGTCGAACACGGTGTATTTGGACCATTCGGTCTGACGGATGGCGGCATCGGTGCAGGTGGCGTCGTACTGCATCACTCGGCCCGAGAGGGCGGCATCGACAAAGGCGCAGAACTCGTCGATGGTGGGCGGCAGGGCGATGGCTATCTCATGGCCACGGTCCTCGAAACGCAGCACCCAGTAGTTGTACTTGTTCTTGGCAAAGACCTTCGCCACGCTGTGGGTTCCGAAGAGCGAGGTGCCGATCGAGCCACGGAAGCGACGATAGTTGACAATACGGTCGGAAGTGCCATGGAACATGCATGTTGGAGCGGGTTGAGAGGCGTATTTCAACTCGTTGTTGCGACACATGATGCCACCGGCGTAAGGTATGACGGCGGCGGGTACGAAGGCTGAGGGGAGGTGTGATGCGGCGGGCAACTTATTCACTCGACAGTAGTCGGTCTGCAGCACAGTGATAGCACCGGCACTACAGCCCGTGAGCACTATCTTGGTGGGGTCGATTTTTAATTCCCCAGCATGGTCCCAGAGGTAGGAGACGGCATCGGAGCAGTCCTCCACAGCCCAACGGATGGCGGTGTCGAAGAGGGTATACATCTTGAGCAGCGGCACCTTGGGCGCGTGTTTGAAGTAAAGACGGTAGTCGATGGCAATGGCCACGAAACCCTTGTCAGCCAAGAGTTGGCAGCATTGGACGGAATACTTGTCGTTGCGCTGGCCAGAAAAAAAGCCACCGCCAAACACATAGAGCACACAGGCATGGTCGGGGCGTGGGTGCTGGGGCTGGTAGACATCCAATTTGAGTTCCACGGTGTCGCGAGTAGCAAAAGTATACGTCTGCTGGGCATGACACACGCACGCCATGAGCAGCACAACCATCAAAGTAACAATACGATGCATTGATAATATATATTAAATTTGAAAATGCAAAAATACGATTTTTTCCTAAAATCAAGACTTTGCTGGAACATAAATAACGTTAAACATTAAATAACAAATATTTGTAAAATAATATCCGACAAATGAAAAAAAAGTTGTATCTTTGCAAACGATAATCATTTTCGTTCAGCCTATGAAACACCGCATTACCACTTTGTTACTCCTAATTTCAATCCTGATGATAGCGTGTAGCAAAGATGATTTCTCAGAATTACGCCATCCAATAGTGGTGCAAGGGGAATTTGACCCCATATTTGGTATCCCACTGGCAAAGATGTCGGCCGACATGGCAACACTGGTGGGAATGTTCGACTACAACCGCGATGTGAGCGTGTATCTCGGAGAAGACAGTATCGTGTCGTTCCGCTACTATTACGACAAACGCTTCACCATGTCGTGGGTGGCCAGCAAAGGAACCTCTAATGGAGTTACCAAAGGCGATTTCGACACCATTCGCAGCTATTCGCTCATCGAGGGTACACAGACATTCGACCTGTTTGAAAAGTTGGAGATATTCGACACCAACGAATTCAACATCAACGAATTTCTAGTCACCATCGACGCTGACGTGAAAGGCTATGTGAACAGCTCATTCCAAGAGGTTATAGCCCGTGGTGCGAACTTGACGTTCGACTCGTTGGTGATTGTCATACACTGCAAAGACGGCTACACCGAAGAGCTGCCCCACCTTATCACCACCGAAAAGGTGAGCGTAACAGACCTGCTAGAAACCAAGAACATACCCATCTTTAACAAATACAATCTGAAAGATGTGGTGGAGCACCGTCCGACCAGTGTGGACTACAAGGTGCGCATGTGCATCACCATTCCCACAGAGCAGATGATGCCAGGGTCGGACTTTGGCGACTACATGCAGGAACTGGGTGTTGACAGCATGGTGGCAGACATGCATGCATGCCTCGAGCTGCCACTGATATTCTACAGCCACGGAGTATCGTACACCGACACGCTGCAACTAGACCTATCCAACTTGAACGAACAGCTTGACCAAATCCATAATGGCACGATGACCGGCGAGCATTATACGCTGCAATTGAACGACAGCAACTGCTATATCGCCTTTGTGACCACGAACTATCTGCCCTTGGAACTGAATTTCAACGCCATCTTCCTCGATGGGGAAGGCAACGAAATACTGCACACCCTGTTTGAAGGCGACCGCGCCATCGATGCCGCACCTGTGACACCATTGGCAGGGCATACCGACACATGGGTTTCCAATGGGAATATGACTTCGCAATTCAAGATACACCTCACGCTTGACGAACTGAACCGACTGACCAATACCCGCAGACTGGCATACAGCATCAACCTCAATACGGCGCGCCACAATACCACTGCGTCGAAACCCTACGTGGCTGTGAGGATGGACGACCACGTCGACATACGTGCCTACGTGGTACTCTCTGGTCACGCCGACTTCTCACTACCCCTCAACTTACCTGACATTCCATTCTTTAACTAAACCGATGCCACCATGAAAAAACTAAGATTATACCTTTCGGCAATAGTGCTTTTTTCGACAGTGGCACTAGCCCCTTCTTCGCAGGCTCAGCAGATTACCGACAATGCCGTCTTCTACCACTCCATTCGGTCGCCTTGGTCCAACTGCCTCAACCCCGCGTTGTTCCCTAACGAGTCGGGCTGGTATATGACTACGGCAAAGACCAGCATACAGCTGGCACTGCCCATGTCATACGACGATTTCCACCTGCAATACGACCCTGTGCGGGATGTCACTGTACTCGACCTCAACCTAGTGCTCGACCAATTAAGGCGGAACGGGTGCCATCTCGACCATAACAGCGACGTGAACCTGTTGGGGTTTGGATTCACCATCGGTGACCAGCTGCACCTAACCGCATCGGCTGGTGTGAAATACCTCACCTCTTTCACCGTGCCACTAGGATTCTTCGACTTTCTGGCAGAAGGCAACCTCAACGAGGAGCATCATATCGACTTTGGCGCCTCCGACCTCTTCAACGGTCAGATGTATGCCTACGCCTCGGTTGGCGCGGCATTCAAGCTGCCACTATTCCCTCTCACTATCGGTGCGCGAGTCAATGTGCTCGACGGCTTGATGGCCACATCCGTCGACAATCTAAAGCTCGACCTGGCCACAGCCCAAGATGTCAGTTCTATACAGCTCTCTTCAGACTATCTAGTACACATGGCGGGCATAGCAAAACTATCAATGGACGACCTAGGCAAGTTCTCATTTGAATGGGACGATATCAAGAAAAAAATACCACAGAACTTTGGTTACACCTTCGACATCGGTGCCAAACTGAAAGTGAACATCTTCGACATAAGCATGAGCATAGTCGACCTGGGACCGGGTGTGCATTGGAAACAGAATCCCATCACCATTGTTCCGAAACAAAAAGACATCACCATCACGTTCGACGGTATCGACCTCAGCACATTGATTACCAATGGCGTTATCGACACCTCGTTTATTGGTCGTTTCAAAGACAGCGCACTAGCCATGATCGACTACATGACTGAAGAAAACGACTACTGGTACAGCGTGCCCACACGCATGTATCTCGGAGCCTCGGTGTCGTTGGGCAAATTGATCAGAGCCGGCTATCTATTTCAAGGGCAGTGGACCAACGGTTGGTTCAACAACCACCATTCGGGCGACAACCACTTTGCCTGCAACAATACCCTATCGGCCCATTTCAACCTATTCAACTGGCTGGAGCTCTCGGCCACAAACTCGTTTGTCTACAACGGCGACAAGGTTACCTGGCTCAATCCTGGCTGCGCCGTGACGCTGAGTCCTGGAAGACGGTTGCAAGTGTTTGCCGCACTAGAATACCTCTCCAGCATGCGACTCACACAGGTGAAAGCCGCACACGTGATGTTTGGCATCAACATGGTGGGTCTAAAAAATTAAAAATTGAAACATTAACATTATGAGCAATATCGTAGCCATCGTCGGGCGACCCAATGTAGGAAAATCGACACTCTTCAACCGCCTCACCGAGAGCCGTAAGGCCATTGTGGACGAGACTTCGGGCGTGACCCGCGACCGCCAATACGGCAAATCAGATTGGAACGGCAAGCGTTTCTCCGTCATCGACACTGGCGGCTATGTGGTAGGTGGCGACGACGAGTTTGAGATTGAAATACGCAAACAGGTGCAGCTGGCCATCGACGAAGCCGACATCATACTCTTCCTAGTCGATGTGCGTGAAGGCCTTACCCCCATGGATGAGGACGTGGCCAACATGCTGCGCAGATGCAAGAAGAAAGTGCTGCTTGTAGCCAACAAGGTAGATAACGCCAAAGAGATGGACGGCCTGTCCGAGTTCTACTCCCTAGGGCTGGGTGACCCCTACCCCATCGCCGGCATCAGTGGCAGCGGCACTGGCGAACTGCTTGATGCCGTAGTGGAAGACTTCGACGAGGGCGACGAAGACGAAAGCGAAGGTCTGCCTCGCATTGCCGTTGTGGGTCGTCCCAATGTGGGCAAGAGCTCCTTTATCAACCTCATCACCGGGCAAGACCGCAACATCGTCACCCCCATTGCAGGCACCACGCGCGACAGCATATATACGCGCTACAACATGTTTGGGTTCGACTTCAACTTTGTCGATACCGCCGGACTAAGAAAGAAGTCCAAGGTAAACGAAGACCTTGAGTTCTATTCTGTCATGCGGAGCATCCGGGCCATCGAAAACAGCGACGTCTGTATCCTCATGCTCGATGCCAGCCAAGGATTGGAGCAACAAGACCTCAACATCTTCTCCCTCGTCCAACGCAACAACAAGGGTATCGTCATTGTGGTGAACAAATGGGACCTCATCGAGAAGGACAACCACACCCACAAGCAATTCGAAGACCTTATTCGCAGTCGCATTTCGCCATTCGAGGATGTGCCGATTGTATTCACCAGCGTGCTAAACAAGCAAAGGGTATTCAAAGTGCTGGAAACTGCCAAACAGGTCTACGAGGCCCGCAGCCGACGCATCTCAACCAGCGAGTTGAACGACCTCCTGCTGCCCATCGTCAAGGAACAGAACCCGCCACCATCGGTCAAAGGCAAATGGATTAAAATCAAATACATCACCCAACTTCCCACCCGCTACCCCCAATTCGTCTTCTTCTGCAACCTGCCACAGTACATCCGCGACCCCTACAAACGCTTTGTCGAAAACCGCCTCCGCGAGATATGGGACTTCCACGGTGTACCCATCACGATATATTTTAGAGCAAAATAACGAAATCAACATTTTCAAGCAATGAAAAAAACTGCCATCATAATCCTCTCAGCATTGTTACTCACCGCTTGCGGACGTGTGCGAGAAGAAGTGATACAATCATACCCCAGCGGCAATCCGATGCTGGTCTTCCTTGTCAAAGGCGACAAAAAAGACCCCACCCGCGTGGGCGAGCGCATGTACTACGACAACGGCCAGCTGCAATTCGAAAAGAAGTTCACTGGCAAGCCCGAGATACCCACCGGCACATGGAACTACTATTTCGACAACGGCCAGCTCTTTGCCACCGCCGACTTCTCCCAGCGCCACGACTTTGGCAGCCAATGGCAGTTCTTCAACCGTAATGGAGGCAATTACTACGACGGCAAACTCGACTCTGTGTACGTCACCGACCTAGGCATGTTTGGCACACCCAGCACTGTCGTATTCTGCTCGGGCATCCACAAAGACGTGATACAGTTCTACAGCAACTTCACCGTCCGCAGCACCGAACGCCTCACCAACGAAATGCGCAGTGGCCGCGTCTTCTTCTACTTCCCCAACGGCAAACCACAAGTGGAAGCAAACTTCAAGGAAGGTCTCGAAGACGGCCCCTACATTGTCTATCGCGACAACGGAATCCCCTACTATCAAGGCAACTATGCCGAGGGAAAACGCATAGGGAAATGGGAATTTTACGACGAAGAGGGCAACCTTATCCGCACAGTAGACTACGACGAATCAAAATAAGCAACCACACCTTGCCAATACCACTAAACAATCCCATTTACCGCATTGTCGGCGAAGCCGCCGACCGTTTGGGCGTTAGGGCCTACGCCGTGGGAGGCGTCGTGCGCGACTATTTCCTTCAGCGCCACTGCACCGACATCGACATAGTATGTGTGGGCAATGGAATAGAGTTGGCAAAAGCCGCAGCCCACTCCATCAGCCCCAATATCGAGGTCAGCGTGTTCCGCAACTTTGGCACCGCCTCTTTTCCATATCATCACGACAACGAAACGTGGCAGATTGAATTTGTCGGAGCCCGGCGCGAAAGCTACCGTCGCGACAGCCGCAAGCCCATCGTCGAAGACGGCACCCTCGTAGACGACCAAAACCGTCGCGACTTCACCATCAACGCTATGGCCGTGTCGGTCAATAGCGACACATTTGGCGAGTTGCTTGACCCCTTCGGTGGCATCCGCGACCTCAACAACGGTCTCATCCGTACCCCGCTCGACCCCGACATCACCTTTAGCGACGACCCCTTGCGCATGATGCGTGCCATTCGATTTGCCTCGCAACTAGGATTCATCATCCAAGACAAGACCTTCGAAGCCATTCAGCGCAATGCCGAACGCATCCGCATCGTCTCTGCCGAGCGCATCACCACAGAGCTCAACAAGATAGTCCTCTCGCCAAAGCCGTCAGTAGGATTCAAGCTACTCCAAAAATCAGGACTACTTTCCATCATATTCCCCGAATTTAGCGCACTCAAAGGAGTTGAAACCGTCGGACAGCACGGACACAAAGACAACTTCTATCACACCCTTGAAGTGCTCGACAACGTCGCCGCCAAGAGCGACAACCTATGGCTGCGCTGGGCTGCCGCACTCCACGACATTGGCAAGCCTGCCACCAAACGCTACGACGAACGACTAGGCTGGACATTCCACGGCCACGAAGTGCGCGGCAGCAAGATGGTACGACGCATCTTCACCCGCCTTCGACTCCCTCTCGACAGCAAGATGCGCTATGTCGAGAAACTGGTTCTCCTGCATTTGCGCCCCATCATCCTCGCCGAAGACGAAGTCACCGACTCCGCTGTCCGCCGTCTGCTTTTTGACGCGGGCGACGACATCGACGACCTGATGACCCTATGCGAAGCCGACATCACCAGCAAGAACGAGGACAAGGTGCGCCGCTACATGCACAACTTCCAGATTGTACGGCAAAAACTGGTCGAGCTGGAAGAGAAAGACCGCATCCGCAACTTCCAGCCGCCCGTCAGCGGCGAGGACATTATGCAGACCTTCGGACTGCCTCCATGCCACGAAATCGGCATCATCAAAGATTCCATCAAGGATGCCATCCTCGACGGAATAATCCCCAACGACCGCGCCGCCGCCTGGCAAATGATGCTCGACAAGGCCGCCGAACTAGGTTTAAAACCCAAACAGTGAGTCGTCTCCTGCTCATCCTCGGTCCCACCGCCTCAGGCAAGACAGCTCGAGCTATAAAACTTGCCCAACAGCTACATACCGAAATCATCTCCTGCGACTCGCGACAATTCTATACCGAAATGAACATCGGTGTCGCACGTCCCACACCCGAAGAGCTTGCCGCTGTCCCACACCATTTTATAGCCTGTCGCTCTGTCTGCGAGCCCTACAATGTATTCTCCTATGAGCAAGAGGCTCTCCATCTGCTTCACACCCTCTTTCAACAGCACGACACCGTGGTCGCCGTCGGTGGCAGCGGACTGTACATCGAAGCCTTGTGTCACGGCATCTCAGTCTTGCCCGACCCCACTCCTGAACTACGCAAATCATTACAGGACAAGCTACGCACTGAGGGCGTGGAAAGCCTGCGTGCCATGCTACGCACCCTCGACCCCGACTACTATGCCCAAGTAGACCTTGCCAATGGGGTGCGGATTCAGCGGGCACTAGAAGTATGCCTCACCGCTGGCAAACCATATAGCCAGCTAATCGACCAACCTCGCCAGCCACGGCCATTTACCATCGAAACTGTCGTAATCGAACGCCCACGCGAAGAGCTGCGCCAACGCATCAACACCCGTGTAGACCAAATGATTGCCCACGGCCTTGAAGAGGAGGCGCGCCATCTCTATCCCCTACGCCATCTTACCGCCCTCAACACCGTTGGATACAAAGAGTTTTTCGCACAATGGGACAACTCCAACCTGACAACACCAATACCCACCCCCGTCGATGCCATCAAGCTAAACACTTGGCACTATGCAAAGAAACAGCTCACCTGGCTAAAAAAGCAAGTCCCCAAACTCCAAACACACTAATGCCCACCCTTTGGGTCACAAAAGAGTAAAGGCTGTCCCTTTGACCATAGTCAAAGGAGCAGCCTATAAGATAGTTTTCAGACTTAACAACTAAAGGCCTAGAACATGTTCAGATACTGGTCCACAATGCCTTCCAGACGCTGTTTGTCCTTAAAGTAGTTATACGTGCTAATCTTCAATTCCTCGCAAGCCTCCTCGTCGCACACCACGATGCCGTGCTGATGCATCTGGAGCATACTTGCCGTCCACATGTGGCTTACACCTCTTTCAATCATGTGATGAAGGGCACGGGCCTTCTTGGGACCGTTGCAGAGAATCAGCACTTCGCGAGCAGCCATCACCGTTCCCACGCCTACTGTCAGAGCCTGTTTTGGCACCAGCGACTCGTCGTTGTCAAAGAAACGGCAGTTAGCCTGAATCGTGTTGGTGGTCAACGTCTTGATACGGGTCTTCGAAGTCAGGCTGCTACCTGGCTCGTTGAAAGCGATGTGACCATCGGGGCCGATGCCGCCCATAAACAGGTCGATGCCGCCAGCCGCTACAATCATCTCCTCATAATGATTGCACTCCGCAATCAGGTCAGGAGCATTGCCGTCAAGGATGTGGACGTTCTCCTTCTTGATGTCGATGTGGTTGAAGAAGTTGTTCCACATAAAGCTGTGGTAACTCTCCGGATGGTTCACATCCAGTCCCACATACTCGTCCATGTTGAACGTCACTACGTTTTGGAAACTGATAACACCTTTTTTATTCAATTCAATCAGATGCTTGTAGAGGCCGATGGGGGAGCTACCGGTCGGGCAGCCCAATACGAATGGCTTCTCAGGTGTTGGGTGGGCATCTAAAATTCTTCGGGCAACATAATTTGCCGCCCAAACCGACATTTCGTCGTAGTTTTTACCAATAATTACTCTCATAAAGATTTAAATTTATAAGATATAAAATAAATTACCAACTACTTACAAGCGAAACTCACAAATCCAACATTGATTTTAAAAATGCAAATATACACAAATAATTAAACAAATGAAAAAAAAATTAACTATTTCCATTTTTTTTAACTCAAATGCAAACCTTATAGGTCAAAAAACAAGAGGCTCCCGCGCCATGCGGAAGCCTCTTTTGTTTGCTACTCGGATTGAGTGTCCTTACATATTCTTCAGACGCTCTGTCAGCATCGGGACAATCTTGTGGAGGTCGCCCACAATGCCAAGGTCTGCAACGCTGAAAATAGGTGCGAACTTGTCCTTGTTGATAGCAATAATCAAGTCGCTCTCCTCCATACCGGCAAGGTGCTGGATAGCACCGCTGATGCCGCAAGCCAAATAGAGGTTCGGACGAACGGTCTTACCCGTCTGACCCACCTGGCGGCTCTGCTCCATCACGCCTGCGTCAACCATGGCACGGCTGCTCGAAACCTCGCCACCCAACTCCTTGGCCAAAGCCTCAAGTTTGGCGAAGCCATCCTTAGTACCCACGCCACGACCGCCACTCACCAGCACCTTGGCCTGGCTGATGTCGGTGATAACCTTCTCTTCCTTAACGGTCTTGACAATCTTCACGCGGCTGATCTTCTTCTCGTCGAACTGCACGGCATAGTCCATCACCTCACCCTTGCGGCTGGGGTCGGCAGCCATCTTCTGCATCACACCCGGGCGGACGGTCGACATCTGCGGACGGTTGTTTTTGCAAAGAATGGTAGCCATCAGATTGCCACCGAAAGCAGGACGGGTCATGCGGAACTCGTGAGCCTCGTCGTCGCTGATTTCCAATTTAGTTGCGTCAGCCGTCAGACCAGTCAGGTTACGAGCCGAAACACGGGGACCCAAGTCGCGACCAATCGTCGTGGCACCAATCAGCATAATGCTGGGCTTACACTCTCTGATAATCTGGGTGATAGCCTGCGTGTAAGGCTCCGTAAGGTAGGTAGCCAGCAGGTCGTGGTCCACAACCAGCACTCTGTCGGCACCATGCTCCACAAGCGTCTGAGCCTCACCTTTGATGTTCTTACCAAGCAGCATTGCAACAACCTTCTCATTGTTAGCATCTGCCAATTCACGTGCCTTACCTAACAGCTCAAGAGCTACATTCTGGACTTTGCCATCACGCTGTTCGGCAAATACGTATACGTCTTTATAATCTTGTAAATTCATGGCTATTAGATAATATGTTTCTCTTTCAGTTTATTTACAATCAGCTCCACAGCCTCCTCGGGCGACACCTCGAAGGTCTGGCCTGCAGGCTTCAGCTGTTTGGGGAACGACTTGAACACCGAAGTGGGCGAACCCGCCTTACCGATGCGGTCTTCAGGCACATTGATGCGGTCGGCACCCCACACCTCCACCTCCTTGTCGAAGGCGGTAACGATGCCGTTCACCGTCATATAGCGGGGCTGCACCGCGCTGGCCAGGGCAGTCACCACGCAGGGAGCCTGCATCTCCAGAATCTGGTAGCCGTCCTCCATCTGCTTGCGGACGGTGAAAGTCTTCGTGGCCTCGTCATACTGGAGGTCCTCCATGTAGGACACCTGCGGCAGGTCTAGATGCTCGGCAATCTGCGGTCCCACCTGGGCGGTATCGCCGTCAATAGCCTGACGGCCAGTGATGATAAGGTCATACTCCATAGTGCGGAGGGCACCGGCAATAGCACTCGACGTTGCCAAGGTATCGGCACCGCCAAGTTTACGGTCGGTCAGCAGGATAGCACGGTCCACACCCATTGCCAAAGCCTCACGCAGGATAGCCTCTGCCTGGGGCAGGCCCATCGTGATGACGGTTACATGGGCACCATACTTGTCTTTCAACTGCAGGGCAAACTCCAATCCGCCCTTATCGTCGGGGTTCATAATGCTAGGAACACCCTCGCGAATCAGCGTGCCGGTCTGCGGATTAATCTTCACCTCGGTGGTGTCCGGCACTTGTTTTATGCAAACTACAATTTTCATTTCACTCGAATTATTCTGATTACTCTGATTACTGAGTATTCTAATTATTATTTAAACAACTTGCCGGCAATCACCATACGCTGCACCTCGCTGGTGCCCTCGTAAATCTCGGTAATCTTGGCATCGCGCATCATGCGCTCCACCGGATACTCGCGCGTGTAGCCGTAGCCGCCGTGGAACTGCACAGCCTTGGTAGTCACCTCCATGGCCGTCTCGGCGCAGAACAACTTGGCCATAGCCGCCTCTGCGCTGTAGGGGATGCCGTTGTCCTTGTTGTAATGGGCACGTCGCACCAGCAGACGGGCAGCCTGCACCTTGGTCTCCAAATCGGCCATCTGGAACTGGGTGTTCTGGAACTGGCTGATAGAACGGCCAAACTGCTTACGCTCTTTCGTATACTTCACCGTCTCGTCCATGGCACCCTGGGCGATACCCAGAGCCTGAGCGGCAATACCGATACGGCCGCCGTCCAGAGTCTTCATTGCCAAGCCGAAACCCTTGCCAATCTGACCCAGCAGACGGTCCTTGGGAATACGGCAGTCCTCGAAAATCAGCTCCGTCGTGGCACTGCCACGGATACCCATCTTCTTCTCCTTCTTGCCAATGCTGAAACCGGGGTCGGTCTTCTCCACGATGAAGGCACTGATGCCCTTCGTGCCGAGACTCTTGTCCGTCATGGCAATCACGATAAACACATTGGCATAGCTGCCGTTGGTGATGAAAATCTTGCTGCCGTTCAGCACCCACTCCTCGCCGTCGAGCACAGCCGTAGTCTGCTGTCCTGCGGCATCGGTGCCGGCGTTGGGCTCGGTCAGACCGAAAGCGCCAATCCATTCGCCGCTAGCCAGTTTGGGCAGATACTTCATCTTCTGCTCCTCGGTGCCCGCCTCAAGGATGGGGGCGCAGCAGAGGCTGGTATGAGCCGACAGGATAACACCCGTAGTGGCACACACGCGGGAGAGCTCCTCCACCGCCATGCCATACATGATATTCGTGCCGCCTGCTCCGCCATACTGCGTGGGGATAGGAATGCCCATAAGGCCTATCTTGGCCATCTTCTTCACCGTCTCCATCGGAAAACGCTCCTCCTCGTCCACTTCGGCGGCGAGGGGCTTGACCTCCTTCTCTGCAAACTCTCGTATCATCTGCAAGAAGAGCTGGTCCTGTTTGGTAAAACTAAAATCCATATTAGTTCAGTTCAAATTCATTAAACAATTATTTCACTGCAATGGTCTCAATCTCCACCAGCACTCCCATCGGCAGACCCTTCACTGCAAAGGCGGCGCGGGCGGGGCAGTCGGTGCTGTAGTACTTGGCGTAAACCTCGTTCATGGGCTTGAAATACTCCATGTCTGCCAGCAGGCAGGTGGACTTCACCACGTCCTGGAAGGTGAATCCGGCCTCGTCGAGGATGGCCTTGATATTCTGCATCACCTGCTCGGTCTGGGCGGTAATGCCTTCGGGCACCTCCTTGGTGGCGGGATTGATGGGTATCTGACCCGAGATGTAAAGCGTGTTGCCGGCCAATACGGCCTGGCTGTAAGGCCCGATAGCGGCGGGTGCCTTAGGGGTGTTGATAATCTTCTTCATTGTATTATATTGATTTTTATTTTGTTTTCTATATATTAAAGGGCATTCTACACCCAATATTTCAAAATGCAAAGATAAGATTTTTTTTTCAAATATCGCCCCTGTCAGCAAAATTAACACAAAAAAAAGACAATATAAAAGCACAACATCATAATTCCCAACCATTTCCGCCTCCACACTTTCTCACCCCGCCACTTTCCGCGCCGCAAAGATACAAATTATATTCGTACCTCTTACCGTTTCTTACCGCTTCGTGCGGATTCCTACCGCATTGTACCGATTTCTACCAATTGGGGTTTAGTTCAAGGCTCCTATTGCAAGGAAGGAGCGAAGAAGAGGCACGCAAAAATTGGCGTTTGTCGGGAGCCACGCGGGATTTTTTATAATGCAAGGGCGGAATAATCGGATTTTTTTGTGTACTTTTGCAAATCGAATATGTTGTTCAATTCCATAGAATTCGCTATATTTCTGCCAGTTACGTTTGCGGTCTACTGGCTGTTGGGGCGGCGTGTGCGGTGGCAGAACCTGTTTGTGGTGGCTGCTTCGTACCTGTTCTATGGGTGGTGGGACTGGCGTTTTTTGGTGCTCATCGCCATCACTACGTTGTGCAGCTACGCCTCGGGCATCGCCATCGGGCGTGCCAAGGCGGAAGGGGTATCGAAGAAGGTGGGGCCGAAGTTTTGGCTATGGGCGAACATTATATTAAACCTACTGATTCTATGTACGTTTAAGTACTACGATTTCTTCGCGCAGTCGTTTGCCGACCTGTTTCTTGACGGCAAGGCCGACGGGCTGCTGCTGCACCTGGTGCTGCCCGTGGGCATTTCGTTCTATACGTTCCAGGCGTTGAGCTACAGCATCGACGTGTATCGCGGGACGATGCGGCCCACGCGCGACGTGGTGGCCTTCGTGGCCTACGTGAGTTTCTTTCCCCAGCTGGTGGCCGGACCTATCGAGCGCGCCACCAGCCTGCTGCCCCAGTTCGAGCAGGGGCGGCGGATGGACTACCGCCAATGCGTCGACGGGCTGCGCCAGATGCTGTGGGGGTTCTTTAAGAAGATGGTGGTGGCCGACAGCTGCGCCCTGTATGTCGACCCCATTTTTGCCCATCCCGACTGGTTCAACAGCACCTCGCTGCTGCTGGCGGCGGTGCTGTTCAGCATACAGATCTATGGCGACTTCTCGGGCTATAGCGACATTGCCATCGGCTGCGCCAAGTTGTTCGGCATCAGGCTGCGGCGCAACTTCAACGTGCCTTATTTCAGCCGCGACATAGCCGAGTTTTGGAGGCGGTGGCACATCTCGCTGACCACCTGGTTTCGCGACTATATCTACATTCCCCTCGGAGGCAGCCGCGTGCCGAAGGGGCGCGTGGTGCTGAACACGTTCGTGATATTCCTTGTCAGCGGCCTGTGGCACGGCGCCAACTGGACTTTCGTGGCGTGGGGTGCCTACCATGCGCTGCTGTTCCTGCCGCTCATCCTGCTGGGGCGTAACCGCCGCTATACCGACACGGTGGCGGAGGGGCGCGCCCTGCCTACGCTGCGTGAGGCGGGGCAGATGCTGCTCACCTTCCTGCTGGCGGTGACGGGATGGGTGCTGTTTCGCGCCGACAGCATCGGACAGGCGTTCGAATACTATCGCCTGATGTTTGGCGGGCTGCTCAAAGGCGGTGCCCCTACCATCACCGCGCCTATCGACGCATGGGCCGTGGGCGTGTCGGTGGCCCTGATGACGGTGGTGGAATGGCTCAACAGAGGCGAGGAGCACGGTTTCTGCCGCCAACCCCGCCGCCGCGCGGTGCGATGGGCAGGGTATGTGGCCATCATCTACCTTATCGGAGCCTTTATGGTGACCAACGAGATGCCTTTCATCTATTTCCAATTCTGACAAACAACGTGGTATGAAGAAACTGATATATAGAATCCTCACCTTCGTGCCAGTGGCTCTGGCGGGCTATGTGCTGCTGCTGTGGCTGCTGGGCGACTGGGGATGGGTGCGCACGGCCCATACCACCCTGGGCAACAAGGGGCATCTGTGCAGCCGCATCAAGGACATACGCAACTACCACGACGTGGACGTGCTCTTCCTCGGCTCGTCGCACTGCTACCGCACGTTCGACACCCGCACCTACGAGGCGGCGGGCTACAGCTGTTTCAATCTCGGCTCCTCGAGCCAGACTCCCATACAGACCGAGGTGCTGCTGCAGACCTATCTCGACAGCCTCAACCCGCGCTATGTGGTGTTTGAGGTGCACCCCGACATCATGAAGAACGACGGCGTGGAGAGTGCAGTGGACCTCCTTGCCAACGCCCCGCTGACCTGCGCATCGACCCGCATGGCGTGGAAGATAAACAATATGAAAGTGCTGAACACTTGGCTCTATGCTATCTACAACCAAAAGCTGTGCCATCGGCTGGAGCATTTCGTGGAGGACAGCGTGATTGAGAATTCGGCCTACGTGCCGGGTGGTTACGTGGAGACCATCTCACGCCGATTCGAGGTGAAACGCTATCCGCGCACGAACCTCACCATCCGCCCCGAGCAGATGGAGGCGCTGAAGAGGTGCCTCGACATGCTCAAGGAGCGCGACATACCCTATCTGCTGGTGGAGGTGCAGGATGCCGAACAACTGCGCAAGTCATTCCTGAACCACGACTGGTTTGAAGCGCAGATGAGCGCGCTGGGCCCCTACCGCTACAAGATACTGCCCATGGTGGACACCCTACACTTTGCCAATAGCAACCACCTCTACAAGCCCGGCATAGTGATGTTTAACGACGACCTCCTGCCCGACCTAGAACAATTGCTCCCCCTAAAATATTAATTCTTAATTTTCAATCCCATGCACATCCTCGGAATCATGTCTGGCACCTCCCTCGACGGATTGGACATAGCCTACTGCGACATCAGCGACAAAGGGTTTGAACTGCTGGCCGCCAAGACCTACCCCTATAGCGAAGAGTGGGTACGCTGGCTCTCCACCCTCGAGAAAGCCACCGCCTACGAATACGCCCTCATCAATGTGGAGCTGGGACACTATATCGGACAGCAGGTGAACCTCTTTCGCAAGGAGCATCCCGGACCCGTGGATGCCATTGCCAGCCATGGGCACACCATCTTCCACCAGCCCAAGATAGGCCTCACCACCCAGATAGGCGACGGCGACGCCATCGCCGCCGAGACGCGCCTGCCGGTGGTCTTCAACTTCCGCAACCTCGACGTGGCCCTCGGAGGCGAGGGGGCACCGCTGGTGCCCATCGGCGACAGGCTGCTGTTTGGGCAATACGATGCCTGCCTGAATCTGGGCGGAATTGCCAATATCTCGTACGAAACGCCCGGCGACCTACGCGAGGCATACGACATCTGCCCCTGCAACATGGCGTTGAACCACCTGGCCCGACGCAAGAAGAAGGCCTACGACACCAATGGGCTGATGGCGCGGAAGGGCAATGTGTCGCAGACATTGCTGGCAAAGCTGGACGCGCTGGACTACTACCGCAAGCCCCTGCCCAAGTCGCTGGGCAAGGAATGGTTTGTCGCCAACGTGCTGCCACTTATCGACACCGAGGAGCTGAGTGTCAACGACCTACTTTCCACCACCGTCGAACACATCGCCCGCCAAGTGGCGGGAGCCGTCAAGGGGCGCGGCATCGGCACCATGCTGGTCACCGGCGGCGGAGCCAAAAACAAATATCTCATCGCCCGCCTGCAGGCTCAGATACCGGGTTGCCGCATCACCGTGCCCGCCGACAGCATCATCGACTACAAGGAGGCCATCATCTTCGCCCTGCTGGGCTACCTGCGCCTCAACCGCCAGAACAACTGCCTCAGCAGCGTCACTGGCGCACAGCAGGACAACTGCGGCGGCGACATAGCAGGAGTAGTATAAAGGAATACCCCGTAGGGGTTTTCGTTCAATAGGAAACACATTGATTAAAATGGTTATCCGCATATATCCGATAAACGGCCTGAAAGGCCATTAAACATATAGCCCAAGGCAACGCCTTGGGTATATGGTGTATGCGGCTAACGCCCTGCAATGGCATAATAATCACGCTTTTGCCCTTGCAGGGCGTTGATAACATGCCCTACCATACCTAGGGCGATGCCCTAGGCTATCTGCTTTTTGGCCTTTCAGGCCGTAGGTATCCGCAAACATAGAGTCCCAGCCTCGCCAAAGCCGTATGCGATATAGAACTAGAGAAAAAAACAACTTGTCAAACTCTAGGCAATAAAGTATATCTGCTATAAATTGTCTTGTAGCGACAATCTCTTGACAATCCCGCACTTATCAGTGACCAATAAAACGTGCCGTAGGTACGCTACCCTAATAACCCCACACTAAGCGAAGTGCAGTGTGGGGTTATTAGGATGGCGTACTTTCAGTACGCTAGCCCCCACATGGCGATAAGTTCGCATCCATATAAAAGAGGCTTCCAGCACCTGCTAGAAGCCTCATACCAAGTTAGGATGATGATGTTTGTCTATTGGAATGGGTCGTACTTGTATGTGCTGCCGCCCTCAACATAGGCCCGCACCAAGCGCACATTGAGACGTCGATAGCATTCACTGTCGCTATTTGTACGGCAGTCTGCACGTCCTGCATCTGTGGCACCACTAGGCGTATCGGCAGAAATCATCAGTGTATAAGCATCGTTTGCACTATGATAATCCTTAGTCCATACACCGCCTTCTGGTTGATTCTCTGTCCACAAATCGTTGCCATCTGCATTCGAAGGCACTCCTGTATAAACTCCAATGCAAGGAATCAGTATGCAACCCTTGGCTTCGAGGTATTCAAACTGGCTCGTTGTCATCGGATTGTCATTACGATACCTTGTAGCAACATCTCCAGCACCTGTTGTATTATCACTCCATCCTGAGTTACCAGAATAACATTTGAAATTATAATTATTGGCGAATCCGAGTGCGGTTTGAGTTGGTAAGTCGGCCCTGCTCCAGTCGAATGCATCTGGCAATACAACAATGCCAAACAACTCATTACTATGCATTTCATTACTGACAGGCACTGCATCCCTCAGGAGAACCCAAGCGAAGTTGTCCTTATTCGAAAGGTCTGATCTTCTAACGCGAGTTTTTAACAAGTAGTCCATCTCGCTGTGACCGAGAGAACGCCAAACGCTATTGCTTGTAACGTTAGTGAAGTTAGCTCCCCAATCCCCATGCCATGTAGTGAAATCAATATTCATGTTGACAGGTATGCTACCTGCATCATAATGCCGAGTAGGCTCGGTGCCAGAATCCCAGGTGAAGTGTTCTATCCAATTGGTGGCTGCATAAACAGAGGTATTCATATTGGGGTACATGAGAAACGCCCATTGGCGCGGCGAGAAACGCCAGTGACCAGTAGAAGACATGGCATTATTCGTATTGGGGCCAGTGTATGTTTTGATGTAGTATTGTGCATTGCCGCGGGAGATGCTGACTTTTGTTGGAGTGGTTCCGCCAGAGACGGTGAAGGCCTTGAGGCTGGTGAAGGTAGGCTTGCAGCTCGCTAGCGAGAGAGAAATGGGAATAATATTGTTGCGGTTGACGTAGGCGTATGACGAGTTGGTCTGCCGCATCTCGTAGGAGATATGGACTTCGTTGTCGACTGCATCGTACGGGGGAGTGTCGGTCGTGCTACTTCTCCATACGGGATGAGAGAAGACGCGAATATAAAAGAGGTTGTTAGCGATATCACTGGACGGGATAGTGGGGAGGTATACATATAGGTCAATACTATTGTCTGCATCAGTTGTTTCTTCGAGTAGAGTGCTGTGAAGGTACTTGGCGATACCCGCAAGGCTGACAATATTGCTTTGTCTGGCTGTTACATTGAACGAGTCAACAGCGTTTGTTGTAGCAACTACATAGGGCTCTTCTGAAGTGGGACTTGTGATGGAAAACTCTCCGCTGAGACGTTTCGTTTTTGCTTCTACCTGAATAGAATCAAGTATCATATCCCATGCTTTGTCGTTAGTAACGGTAATTTTCATAACTCCGCAGAGGTTGTGGAACTGCAGGACAGGTCTTGTCTGGCTATTTCCAGTTTCGGTATAGGCAAACATGGGAGCGTTGATTTTCTGCTTGATATTCCCGTTGTCATCATAGGTTTCGTATTGTTGCACACGGGGTAGACAAACTTTCTGATTAGCATGCAAATCGTAGCCAATGGAACCGTTTTTCGCTGCACTGGCGGGGAAAACAGCATAGTATTTCCCATCAGTGGCTACGTCGATAGTTGCGGTGAAAGTACCGCGGGTGGTGTTCGAAGTGTTTGGAGTGACGAAGCCGTCACCGTTGTTGACGCGGATAGGGTCGTCGCTGTTCCAGTTGGGGTAAAGGTCGTTGTCGAGATACACCTTTGTGCCGTCGTCGGCTTTGGCGGCCTCTTTGGCTATCACTACCTCGAAGGTGACATCCACCTTTTCGCCGGTCTCTTCTTTCTTGCACCCTGTAGTCAGCGTCAGTAGTGCCGCTGCAAAAATCGCTAAATATTGTATTTTCTTCATGGTGTGTTCAATTTATTAATTTGTTAGTACTAGTTTGAGGAAGGTATGGCGGACCCAAAAAAGCCAGAACCCTGATCCGCGTTATTTTCGTATGCCTCAGTGCCTTTACCATTGGGGTCGGCAGACCAATCTCTGCCCCACGACGATACTTTAGAGACGCTTCCTCCAACGCCAGTACCCACCTCCACCTTAAACTCCACCATTTTTATGTTAGGTGATATGTATTTCTTTTTCATCATCATTACTTTTTTATCTTACTTATCTTATCAATGCACGGTGCCCTACCCCGCATCACGCAATTTTCCACAACGATTTATACTCCTACTGTGGGTAGAAATTCAGAGTATTATCTTTATTTGTTCATTGGCTCACAACCTTTAAAGCCCTCAGATGCCATGAGGGCATTCTACAATAAAAAAGAAAGCGTGGCACCGATTCAACTACATTTTCTAAGAGAAGGTTGTGAGAAGGACCCAAATGTAAAAAATGCAGTAATAGTAACACGCTTAACGCGTGAAACTTTACACCAATCTTGTACATTTAAAAAGAAAACTTCTCACATTTTCTCTTACAAGACAAGCATAACGCTTCCTGTGTCAATAAATTGCGGTTCGATTGTTCGCTCCGAACCAATTGCAAATATACAACTTTTTTTATTACTATCGACTTTTTTCGAAGTAAATAAAAAAAACAATGATTCCAGCAGCCTGTCTGTTCCGCTATAAAAATAGTTCGGCAGCGATGCCGTCGGCGTGGAGGAGGCCTTCGGGGGTGGGACGGTAATGTGTGGGGGTGTCGAGGATGAGGCCCGTGGTGACGAAACGCTGAATGCCTTGCCTCAGACGGTTGGCAAAGGGTGGTGATACCAGACTTTTGTCGATGCCCTCCACGGTGCGCATGGCGGTCATAATGTATTCGTTGTAGGCATCTTTGAGTTCCAGTTCCTCCTCTTCGTGGTCGATGGGGCCAGAGAGGGTGCTGGCGATGTAGCGTTGCGTGTCCGCCACATTCCAGCGACGGCGAAGGCCGTCGAAACTGTGCGCCGCCGCACCCACACCGAGATAGGGGGTGCGGTTCCAATAGCGGCTGTTGTGGACGGCACGATGGCCGGGACGTGCGAAATTGGATATTTCGTATTGGTGAAAATCGTGGCTGGCGGCCCAACGGAGCAGGGCGTGGTAGTGCGACAGCTGCACGGCCTCGTCGCAGGGGGGCACCCGCCCCTCCCCTATCTGCCGGTGGATCATGGTGCCTTCCTCCACCGTGAGGGCATAGGCGGAGAGGTGGTTGACGGGGAGGCCATCGAGATGGGAGAGGTTGTCCAACCAGGCCTCGGTGGTTTGACTGGGCAGTCCGTAGATAAGGTCGACGCTGATATGCTCGAAGCCTGCTGCCGCGGTGTTTTCCAATGCCACGAGGGCCTGACGGGAATTGTGCCGACGGTTGAGCAGGCGCAGGTCGGCATCGTGGAACGATTGCACGCCGATGCTGACGCGGTTGAAGAAGCCGAGCCTGCGGAGGTCGGCGAGGTAGGCCGGGGTGAGGTCTTCGGGGTTGGCTTCAATGGTGACCTCTTCAAGGGCCGAGGTGTCGTAGCTGTTTCGTATGGTGTCGACAATCTGCGCCAACTGCGCGACAGGCAGCAGCGAGGGGGTTCCCCCACCGAAGTAGACCGTCAGCAGGGGGTGTTCCATGCAGTGGCTGCGCCGACGCAATTCGGTGCAAAGGGCATCGACATACGCCTGCGTGCCACCTCTGGTGACGGTGGAATAGAAGGCACAGTAGGTGCACTTGCGATGGCAGTAGGGTATGTGGAGGTAGAGCATGGAGTGTTTTTTTGGGGGGTTATAGGTTATTCAGGGCGGCAGCCACTATAACCGCTAACCCCTAAACTACAAACTATTCCAACGGAGTGTTCAGCAGGAGGTCGGCAGCGGCGTAGGCGGAGATTTTGTTGTCGAGGATGTCCTGACTGATTTGGGCAATGCGCTCTTCCATGCCGGGAGAGTTGTAGAAACGGTCGCGCAGGCCGTTCTCGATGGTTTCGTTGAGGATGCGTATGTTCTGCTGCTGACGTTTGTGGTAGAAATAGCCGTTGGCCTTGGTGAAGGCCACATACTCCATGACGTTGTTCCACAGGTCTTGCACGCCTTGGTGGGTGTAGGCGGAGCAAAGCATGACCTTGACCATCCACTGGGAGTCGGGCATGGGGAAGAGGTGTAGGGCGTTGCGGTACTGGGTGGCAGCCAGTTCGGCCTTGACGGGGTCGAGGTCGCACTTGTTGATGGCTATCATGTCGGCCATTTCCATAATGCCGCGCTTGATGCCCTGCAGCTCGTCGCCGGTGTTGGCCAGCTGCAGGAGGAGGAAGAAGTCGACCATCGAGTGTGCCGCCACCTCGGACTGGCCGACACCCACGGTCTCGACTATCACCACGTCGAAGCCCGCCGCCTCGCAGAGGACGATGATTTCGCGCGTCTTGCGGGCCACGCCGCCCAGCGAGCCCGCCGAGGGAGAGGGACGGATGAAGGCATGAGGGTCGACGGAGAGTTCTTCCATGCGGGTTTTGTCGCCGAGGATGCTGCCGCGCGAACGTTCGCTGCTGGGGTCGATGGCAAGGACGGCGACCTTGTGGTTGTGGGAGGTAAGGTATTTGCCCAAGGCCTCGATGGTGGTGCTCTTGCCTGCGCCAGGGACACCTGTGATGCCTAGTCGCACCGACTTGCCCGAATAGGGGAGGCAACGCTCGATGACCTGTTGGGCCCGCTGCTGGTGGTCGTGCAGGGTGCTTTCCACCAACGTGATGGCACGGCTGAGCATGATGCGGTCGCCGTGGATGATACCGCTGACTAACTCTTCGACCGTGGGTTCGTTGCGACGACGCGCACGCATCTTTTCAAGATAGCTATTACTCACTTGTTCAGGCTGTTTCACGCCTTCTTTCACGCTGAGGGCCGATTCGTAATCGAAATTGCTGTATAATTTGTTATCTTCAGTAGACATAGAGAGATTTTTTCGATAATAATTGATAACGTAAAAAATTCATTTATAGTATAGATAAAAAATATTTTCAAAAAAATTTTGTCATATCACAAAAAGTTAGTACTTTTGCACTCGCTTTTCGAGAGAAATGAAAGCTATTTGGCGGGATAGCTCAGCTGGTTAGAGCGCTGGATTCATAACCCGGAGGTCATCAGTTCAAGTCTGATTCCCGCTACAAAAAGGGCTTCGACTATCGGTCGGAGCTTTTTTGTATTCTACCGGACGATGCTGAAGGTGCCCGCCTTGGTCTTCCAGTTGCGGTTGCTGCCGTCGATATATCGCACATAATAGGCATACGCCGCCTGCGGCAGGGGCTTGCCGTGGTAGGTGCAGTCCCATTCCTCCGTCAGCCCGTCGAAATGGGCCAACTGCCGTCCCACACGGTCGAAGACGTACACCTCTGCCGCCTCTATGTCCTTGCTGCAGAAGAGGCGGAAGGTGCGGTTGTCCTCAATGTCGCCGTTGGGCATGACGACATTGGGCGCGAGGATGAAGATGGTGTCCAGCGGCGGGTCTCCCCAATGCGGGATGACGATGAGGTAGTAGTCGATGATGCTGTCGCACTCGTCGCCAATGTCGATATGGATGGAATAGTGGCGTGTCTCTTGGCTGAAGGTGACACCGTGGAACACCCACGGCAGCTGCTCGTCGGAGATGGTGTCGGCACGGAACGAGCAGTGCGGGCAGGTCACCAGGTCTATCTGCCACAGCGTGTCGCAGCCCGACTCGGTCCAATAGGTGGTCACATAGTGCGTGTCGGTGGTTTCCAGCACATGGCCACGGAAGGTGAAGGGTCCTTCGCACACTGTTACTGCAAAGGCACTATCATAATGGTTGTGTATCCAGACGTGGGCATACATCGTGTCGGAAGGACGCGTGAAGGCGCTCTTGCAGCCGACATAGCCCCAGATGGTGTCCAACGCCTCGTCCATGTATTGGATGATGCGCGTTATCTCGTAGCGGCCCGTGTCGGCGTAGGTGTGCGTCACCCACTGCCCGTCCTCGTAGCGGTAGCGTGCCCCGGTGCCGTCGCCGAAGTCCCAGAAGATGC